>NZ_MKMC01000020.1:0-46693 GCF_001856095.1 Methylomonas sp. LWB | reverse complement strand
AAAAACCGGACGCCCTTACAGACTCCGCTTTCGCTTCGGTCGTACCGACTGCCGGCTATCGCCGGCACCTTCCAGGCCGCCTTGCCGACGCTCAATAAGGGACGTGCGTCGGCGCTCCGCAAGCTACGCACCGCCACACCTCCCTTAGCCGCTGTGGCTTATCCCTAACGGCACGCAAGGCTATCGCCCTGCTCGAACAACATCACCCTAAAGGTCGGCGGTGGATTTATACACAACGCCCCGCTTTTTCGGGGGTAGATTGGAAGACCCCCACGCGGGCGAGTGTGCATAAATCAACTTGTATGATCGATGAGGTGATTTTCGCGCCCGCGAAAATGTTGCGGATAGAGATTAAGGCGCGGCTATCGCCGACTGCATTTTGATGTTTGAGTTTAGCCGTGGCCATCGACGTAGCTAGTCTTAATGGGACGAGGATGTGCGTAATGTGCGAACAGGTTGCCAGAGCGTCCGGCTTCATCGATCAAGGGTGAAGGCTTCGCCCGAACATAAAAAAATAGACGCCTTTTTTGATTAAGGCTTTGCGTCGATTTTTTTATGTCCGCCCTTGACCGCGCCGAACCCTCCGGCCGACTGTACGCACCGCACACCCTCGTCCCATTAAGACCGATGCAACCCAGGCCGGGTATTGCCCCGACTAACAAGCGGTGCGGCTATCGCCGCGCTATTTGGACTTCTCCGCTCCCCTGAACCCTTAATCCCGATTGCAAGGGGCATGCCATAACTGATTGATATTGTTGTGTTTGGATGTTAATTTCTGCTTGACTTCCGCCCCATTGGGGCGTATTATAACAATCAGGCCGGGCACTTCCGCCAAGGCCATTAACCGGAGTTAAAACCGATGACAACTTTAACCGCTGATCAACAAGCCATCATTCGCAACGCGCTGGCTATTCTGGAAACCCTTTTCAAAAAACAAGACTTATCGGCGACTTCGCCCGATAACGTTAAAGATTTCTGCCGCCTTCATTTCGGCCATTTGGAGCATGAAGAGTTCGGCCTGTTGTTTCTGGATAATCAACACCAGTTGATCAAGTATGAATCCGTGGCAAAGGGTACGGTAGACGGCGCAAGCGTCTACCCTAGAGAGATCGTTAAGGCCGTGCTGGCATGCAATGCTTGTGCGCTAATCGCGTATCACAATCACCCTTCGGGCTTGCTTTCACCTTCGGACGCCGATATTCGCATCACTAAAAAATTACGCGATGCCCTGGGGTTGATCGATGTTCGTATCCTTGACCATATCATCGTCAGTAACCAAGGCGCGTACAGTTTCGCAGAGCACGGCCTTATGTAATTTTTGCGGGCGGGTTTACCCCGCCCCTTTTTTTTAACGTTAGAGGTTTTTATGGAAACAATAGCTTTTTACGATACCGGCGGCGTGCTGCCTAATTCGCTCGATGCGTTCAAAAACCGCGCGTGTTCGCTACCCTTTGGAAAAGACGGATACGCGCCGCCAAGCCCGCAAGAGGTGGATCGTTTGATTAAGCTGGCCGGATGGTCTCAAAGTCGTGTCGCCCGCCTTGTTGGGGTGACGTACAACCCGAAAAAAGGATCATCCACGATCCGAAAATGGCGCACCGTTGTAGAGAATCACGATTATAGGCAGATTCCGTATGCCGCGTGGCGTTTGATGTTGTTGTATGCCGGGGTGGTGTCGGTTGATGATGGCTTACAAGACGGTCTTGATAATGCTGGCCAGAATGCCGGGTAATTGCTTTAC
The DNA here is from genome assembly GCF_001856095.1 of Methylomonas sp. LWB. Taxonomy (NCBI): domain Bacteria; kingdom Pseudomonadati; phylum Pseudomonadota; class Gammaproteobacteria; order Methylococcales; family Methylococcaceae; genus Methylomonas; species Methylomonas sp. LWB. The sequence goes on along the minus strand of NZ_MKMC01000020.1, from coordinate 44,952 downwards.
GGTATCAGGCAAAAACACTTGACAACAAAGCGAAAACGCCGGATAATAGCGCCATGGTTTGGGGCAATCGCCCTACCATCAGAAGGCCGGGCAGTTTCGCTCTGGCCAGGTTTACCGGAGGTATCCGATGTTAGAAAATCCTGTTTCGTCTTCCTTGGTTGCAGATGGCAACCGTCTTGACTTCCTGCCTACTTATTTCGGCGATGAGTTGATGTTAATCGGTGAAATGCTTGTGTATCAAACCGCCGATGAATTGTGCCCCGATTACAAGGGCGGTTACTGGTTGTTTCATGAGCTTAGCAACGGGGGCTTTTATATGACTCCAGATTTCGATGCGCCGGTGCGAATTTCGGTCGCCGGTAATTATTTCGATGGCGTGATGTCGCCCGATGCGGCCGGTGTTGTGATCAGCTTGTTTGCAATCAATAAACTCATTAGCGCCATGCACGGACAACACGATGTCGATGCACTGATTGACCGTTATCACTTCTTACGGGACTTTGCTTCCGAACATGCCGAAGCCGGCTTGATCTTCGCCGCTATCGATTAGGGCGCAACGCCCCGGCCATGTGCCGGGGCATCTTTACCTAATTTAAAGAGAAGGCCGGGCGCTTCGCTCTGGCCAGGTTAATTGTGGGCATTGTGAGGGTTAGTCATGTTTGAGACCCGTGATTTTAAAGGTTACTTTCAGTCGCGTGAAGTGGTGCGGATTGGCAATAAAACTATCCGGCATAACTGGCGATTTTATATTTGTGGTTTTGATGGCGATTCCGCAACGATCTTATGCCACAACAAAGCAACCGAGCTCGTACCAATTGACGCCAACAATCGGATTTTTGTCGCTGGTAAGTGGTTCTCTTCTCGGTTTTGGGATCATTAGCTGATTACTAGCGCCTTTATTGATTAAACCGTAACGCCCGGCATGTGCCGGGCCTCTATTGGGGCTTGTAATGGGTTATTTTAACGATCAGAAGGATAGGCCGGCGGGCGAGTTCTATCACCGCGAGACTAAGGCCCGCTTTGAGTTCCGCCCAACCGCCGACAATTGGGCGGCTCAGTACGGGCTTGAGTGGGAAATCGCAATGTCCGACGGATCGGTGCGGTTTGCGCGACTTTTGCAGACGGTGGCCTATATCGCCGTCGATGTTAACGATGATCGCTCAGGATCGCCGGTTTTAGAACGTTGGCCGATTGTAAAAATGTGGTGCCGGTAAAGCCAGGTAATTATGTTACATTATCAGGCAAAAACGCTTGACAGGCAAACGAAAACGCAGGACAATAGACCCATGGTTTCGGGCAGTCGCTCGACCATCAGAAGGCCGAGCGCTTCGCTCTGGCCAGGTTACCGGAGATTTCCATTATGGAATTACACGACGCGCATGTAGTTTTTTATTACGAGTGGCTTGATGCCATGGCTTGGAATGATAGTTGCCATGCGATGCGCCAAGCTGAAAACGCATGGGAAGACAACGGTTGCGCCTGGTTAGGCGCTGGTTGCTAAGGGGGGTGGCGATGCAAGCCGTCAATATTCCTGTCATGCCCGACGATGTAGAGGCATTGGAGTACGCTATCGAGTTGATAGTTGATGACCTAGACAACATCGACCACCGGGATTTTCCAAATGCCGAAGAACTTGAATGGGCTATCAATCGGAAAAAGGGAAAACTTGAAGCACTTAAACGGTTGGTCTGTTTAGCCGCCAAATAAACCGCGTTCCCGCGCTTAGGGCGCGGGGACTTTATCAGCTAAAAATCCATCTTTATTTGATAGGGGATAACAGCCATGAAAACCGTACAAAACGCGCGAATCCGGGTTACCGTTTCCAATGCGCAATGGCAGGCCTACGCTAACCGCGTGCCCAGTCGCTCACTCATACAAACTTTACCGAGCGGCGATGTTCGGCAACATGACTTAGACGGTATCGTTCGAGGCCGTATTTTGTCCGATGCGATGGAAATTATCGGTAATCAATCCGAAGCCGTACTGTTGGATCAAGAGCCGTTTCATTTATCCGCTCAGGAGGTGCACGATATTGCGTTTAACGTGTATATGAGTCATTGGCTCCGCGATCATAGCAAGTATGGCGAGGGCGTGACCCTTGGTCGTTACTTGAACGGCAAACGCCTTCGCCATGGCATGGCGTATGAAATCGACGCCGCCCGCGCGTATGCGCAAGCGGCGTTGCTGGAGCTGGACTACGAAAAACTGTATCGGGATACGGTTGCAAACTATCTACCAGGCGGCCAGGAGGGGATTTTTAGGGCAGCCCAAGCAGGTAGAAGCGCGGACGCGAGCGCCGATGTTGAAGAGGCGATTTATTGGCGCTGGTATCAGTGGGACAACGAACGCCGGTATCGCCACCGCTTTGATAACACCGACGATTTTACAATTGAAATCATCGATGCCGATGCGATGCCGACGCAGATTGGCCTTTGCCGTTACCTACAGCATGCCGAGAAGCCTTTTACTTGCACACTCTTAGCGGCTTGATTTGCACAGCAGGCCGGGCGATTTCGCTCTGGCCATTAACCGGAGATAAACCGATGGCAAAACACAGATTTGATGTTCTTCGTGGCAACAAGGTAATTGCGCATATCTCGGCAGAAAATCTTACAGTCAAGATCACAGCAGCAATAGCGGCGGTTGGCTTTTTGATTGTTGGGCCTTATCCAGTAAAGACAAAGTAAGGCGCTTTTTCCGCAACGCGCAGGCATAAGATATTTTCGCGGGCGCGAAAAACGAATGCTGTTACTTGGTGACAATCTGCCGGCCAGGTCGAACTGGCCACGTCACCAAATCGAATTGGCGACAGACCCCACCCGGATCGAGACCAGCGCCGGGCAAACCCTGTCACCATAGGATGCCGGGCGATTTCGCTCTGGCCATACATATAGAGACCGGGCGCTTCGCTCAGGTCAGTTAACCGGAGGTATCCGATGAGATTCAACAAACATCCACGTTTTGAGTTTACCGACACCCACCAAAAAAGGGCGGCTATCCGTCGCCGGCATAAACGCGAAGTCAATAAATACCCGTTGCTCGCATTCATCGGGGAGATTGCACCAGTAGACGAAGATAAGGAAATGGCGGCTAGGCGGCGCAAGCATGCGGACGACGATGTTCACGACCGCCGCCGGCATGCGGCGGACTGGCGCAAAGCGCGGCGCTTGTTACGAGAGCACGCCGAAAAGGATGGCATTCTGTGGTATTGGCAAACGTATAGCTTGACCGCAAACCCTGTCATGTTGCTGGATTTGATTCGCAATTGGCCGCAGATGAAAGCCAGCCGCCTTGCGGCCGAACAGCGGATGAATGCATTTCGGCGGGAACGCGGCGATTCAGCGTTACCGGCTTGCAAGAGTTTAACGGTTTTTTTGGATACGCTGGCGTTATCCCCGTTCGATGAGAGTCACGAAGTCGCGTAATACTATTTATGCGCGTGTCAGGTAAAAACGCTTGACACGCCGGGCTTATCTATTGATAATAGCCCCATGGTTTCGGGGTTACCGTCCCACCATCAGAAGGCCGGGCAATTTCGCTCTGGCCAGGTTACCAGAGGGGTAGACAAGATGCTCGATGAATCACAATTGCCGGTTTATGTTCAATACCTGTGTCACATGCGTAGCGCACCCGGCATGTGGGAACGCTATTCTGGTTTCGTTGAGGTGTACGCACCGGATACGGCGACTGACCACGAGGTGTTTGTAAAAGCGGTTCAAACTCTTTCGCGAACCAGTTTCCCGGATCGGCCTAGTTTGTCGAGTTGGGAATTGGATCGCGTCGAACGAGCATAAAAATACTTCCATTGGTGCCACGATTTTAGGAATAGTTACGTCATGAAAATATTATCAATAGCCAATCAAAAGGGCGGTGTCGGTAAAAGCACATTATCCGTGCATATTGCATACGCGGCCATAGAGGCTGGTTTGCGGGTGTTGTTGGTCGATATGGACAAACAGGGTAGTTTGTCGCTTTCGTTCCCGGCTCCTGCTGACGCTGAGCCAGGCCTATTCGCGTCAAGATTGTATGTGGCCGGTGCGATGGAGACACGGCCGCAAATGCTTAGCGAGCATCTAGGCATTATTCGGGCGGATAACGCTTTGCTGTCAATTGACAAGGCCGAGAACGAAGTGATCCGGCAGCCGGGCCAGGCGTTACGGCAATTTGCGGCGGATTACGATTTGTGCGTGATTGACACGCCGCCTTTGCTCGGCATTCGCCTTATGGCGTCATTGGCCGCCGCCGATTACGTGGTGACGCCAGTATCTATCGGCCTGTACGAGTTGGCCGGTGTCGCTGATCTAATGGCGACAATCCATGTCATTCGCACCCAGGGTTTCAACCCCAGGTTGAAACACATCGGTATTCTGCCGATGAAGGTCAATAGCCGCAGCACGGATGCCCGCCAGGCGCTCGCGTCGCTCCAACAACAATATGGGCCGATCATTTTAAAAGAGGCCTTGGCGGAACGTGCGCCTGTGAAAAAAGCTATCTCAATGCGCCGCCCGGTGTGGACACATACGAGCGGCGAGGGCCACTTAAAGGCCGCGCATGAATGGCGGGCGGCATGCACCGCTATTCTGGATCGCTTGAATTAAGGGGGGCGATATGAGCAAGACAAATGCATTATTCGGCGGTGGTATCGATAGTTTGTTCGGGGCCAGCGGTAACCCGAACGAATACGACATTATGGCTAACCTGGATGATATTGAGATTGGTAACCAGGTTCGTGAAGAGTTCGAGGACGAGAACAACAAATTGGCCGATCTTGGCCGTAGCCTGCGCGAGAACCAGTTACAGCCGATTATTCTTCGAGCGAATCGCCCAGGAAGTGAAAAGCCTTATCTGTTGGTGGCCGGTGAACGACGTTGCCGCGCAGCCCGGATCGAGGGCTTAACGCAACTTTGGGCGAGAGTGAAGGATTTAACCGATGAACAGGCCGAAAAAGCCCAAGTGGTCGAAAACATCCATCGGAAAAATCTCACGCAAATTGAAGAAGCGAAGAAAATTGAGCATGACCTTGAGACCATGAGCATGGACGAAGTGATGGCGAAGTACCACATAAGCCGGACGCGCTTATCAAAAATGATGGGCTTGCTGGATTTGCCCGAGCAGGCAAGACGCTTGGTGACGGAGGACTTGAGCGCAGATGTTGAATCAATTAACGCAGTAAAGGTGATCGAAAAGATCGACCCGGCGAAAGCCAAGGTGTTAGTGGACGATATAAAAAGCGGCGGGGCTAAGGTGAATGTGCGGGATATGGTGAAAGCCGCTAAAGATGAAGTCAAGCCACCTAAGAAAAAAGAGGACAAAAAACCAGCGACTCAAGTTGATGTTTTAGCGTCCGCGAAAAAACCAACGAGCGGGGATGAAGAGCAATCGCCGCCTAATCACCCGTCGCGCGAGTCAGTTAGTTTGGTATTGAGTCTTGCATACAGCGCGATCTTTCTACAAAACAAATCGCCTAAGTCGGTGCTGGACGACATGAGCCAGGACGACCGGGAAATGATCGATGTCTGGCTTCGCGCATTTTATGACAAGGGCGTTCAAAGCAAAGATGCCGGCCGCGATATGTTGGTATGTTTGCGTGGCGATCTGTTTGCTGCCGATGGTGTTGGAGCGTTTGCGTTGGCGTCTTTTGCATACGGTCTTGATCGTGATTCAAAATTCAGTCTGTTGAATATTTTTGGCAGTGTTAAAGCGTAACCGATGGTTACATTATGTTTTTGTTATTTGGAGTTAATTGCCTATGCCGGCTAAACGACGTCTGACCGAACGCGAATTCGCGTCGGTCCGGCCGCTTTTAAGAATTTCACCAGAGCGGCAGGATGCCGCTTATGCGGTGCTTGTTGCTAATGAATCCTATACAACCGTTGCCGCTCAGTATGGTTGTTCTCGCCAATCTATCGGTGACGCCGTAAACAGTGTTTGGGATACATATCAAAAAGTGCTTGCCAGCCAAGCGGCAGAGGACGACTCACTAATCCCGCCAGGCTGGGAACGGGTGACACTTGTTGCGCCGACCGAGATTATTTCGGCCTTCCGTAATGTCATCAATGCCTTTCGGCACGAAAGCGAAAAAAGCGGCCATTAGTCTAGTTGGCAATGGGTTAAACGAGGATTTATTACAATGACTGGCCACGGCGCATCAAAAGAAGTATCCGCAATGGCGGATAAACTTGACAAACTCCGCGAGGCTCAAAAGCAGCGGATTGAGAAAGAGGCGCGGCCTGGTGAGACCTACGCGCAAGCCGCCCACCGTTTGCAGGTTGCAGCCGATAAACAGCCGCCGACCCCCAAATCCAATATGCGGAAAGCGCCCAGTGGTGACGCTCAAATGGATTTTTTTGTGCCGGCCCTTTATGACGTGGGCACGCGCGATAGCCGCAGCATTATGGATGTCGCAGTGTTCCGGCTGTCTAAAAAGGAACGCCGCGCCGGTGACGTGATCCGGTATGACCTGCCAGATGGTTACGTCGAGGTGAAGAGCGGGCCAGACGGAATGGCGTCGATTTGGGACTACGACATTGTATTGATGTTGGTATCACATTTAACGGAAGCCGTTAACGCCTATCGTGCCGGCAAGGGTGAGAAGCCTAGCCGCACTTTTCGGCCGCATGTCAGCGACATTCTACGATTTTGCCGAAAGGGACATGGCGGCAAACAAGCCGTAGAGATAGAACATGCGTTAGATCGGCTTCGAGGCACAACGATCAAAAGCGTCCGTGAACGTGTCAACACTAACGGTCAGAAGTTACGCGAAGTCGAGGCTGAGGGGTTAATCGGTGGTTATCGTGTGGTGTCCTATACCGATTCAGGCCGAATTGCCGAGCTGGAAATTGAAGCACCTAAATGGCTATATCGGGAAATTATCGACGGAAAGCGCCCGGACGTGCTCACAGTTCACCCTGATTATTTTCTAATTGAGCCAGGCTTGGGTAAATTCATTTACCGGCTTGCCCGGCGGGCGGCCGGTAAAGACTCCGCAAAATGGTCATACCAAACGATTTATGAGCGTAGCGGAAGCACTGGCACATTTAAGAAATTTTGCTTTATGCTGCGTAAGCTTATCGAAACGAACGACCTGCCGGAATACATTTTGAGCGAGGAAAAAGGCCTCAAAGGCCCACAATTAGTGATGATTCACCGCGACTCAATTGAGGTCATTGATAGCAGCGGTTCCTAATGTACACACGCCGCCGTTGCAACCGTGTCAAACCGATTTCGGCGATTGTAACCTGTGGATATTCCGTACATTAGGAACCGATTTGTGTACATTAAGAACCGAAACCCGTATTTAAGGAACCGAACGGGGTACATTAGGAACCGAACGGGGTACATTAGGAACTGTTGATATTTCTATCTTATTGTTTTATATAAGTAAAATAAGCGTTTTACCGTCTAAAACTAATAAAACTTTTAAAACCTTAAAACTTTTCGCTATCAGGCTAAAACGCTTGACACGCCGCCAATAGGACAGGATAATAGCGCCGTGGTTTGCACATTCCGAACCACGTATAGGCCGGGCAATTCCGCTCTGGCCAGGTTTACCGGAGATTTCCGATGTTTCAATTTTATCCAACACCTCCCGCATTGGCTGAAAAAGCTATTGCTAAGTTCCAATCTCACAATTATAGGCGCATCCTGGAGCCACAAGCCGGTCGAGGCGATCTACTTAAGCCACTGCTTGATAAATGGAGCCATCACTATTCATCACGCCACCCCGCTAACATTGATTGCATCGAAATCGATTTAGCTAATCAGGCGATCCTACGCAGTAAAGGCCTGAACGTAATCGATAGCGACTTTTTAGCCTATGACGGTGCGGCAATGTTCTCGCATATCATCATGAACCCGCCTTTTTCTTCTGGCGATGAACATCTTATCAAGGCTTTCAATTTGTTAGTGGACGGCGAACTGGTCGCGATCCTAAATGCCGAGACTATCCGCAATCCACATACAGCTAAGCGGAAATTGATTTGTAAATGGATCGGGGAACATGGTTCTGTAGAGTTTCTTTCTGAGGCGTTTCTTGATCCAGACACCCAACGTAAGACATCGGTCGAGGTTGCTTTGATTTGGTTACAAAAGACGCTCGATGTAAAAGCGAGTTTCACCAATGGCCTTGAATTCGAGCATGTTGCCGGGCTTGATTATCAAGACAAAAACAGCATCGCTTTAAGACAAAATACGATCAGCAACGCGGTAGCGGTGTTTAATGCCGCCGTGCAATCGCTCAAGACCGCCGAGGTCGCACGCGAAGAGGCCGACTACTACGCCAGGTTATTAGGCCGGCCACTGAATGAGCTACATAAATCCGCACAGGATGGCGATTCCGTTGCGATTCAGGAGCGCTTTAATAAAGGGTACGATGATCTTAAAAAACGGGCGTGGACAAACGTCTTGCACTCAACCGAGTTCGATAAATATCTGTCATCAAAGGCCTATCAACGCCTTACGACTGAATTTGAAGACATTGCCAAACTATCGTTTACGGAGTCGAATATAAGAGGCTTTTTAATCGGTCTGGTCAATAATCAAGGCGATATGAATATTCAAATGTTACTTGATTGTTTCGATGAGATAACCAAGTACCGACCCGACAACCGCGCTTATTACAAGGGCTGGAAATCTAACGAAAAACACAGGGTGTTAGCTTATCGCGTCAAAATGACGCGGTTTATATTGCCAGTGCGGAATTATCACGGGATACCGTGGGAATTCAAAAAGCAGATGCAGGATTTTGACAAGGTTTTTGCCATGCTGGACGGTAAATTACATTGTGATAACGGCGCTGATCACGAATCTAAAGCTTGTTTGTGTTTCAAGGGTCTTTATTCGTTATTTGATTCCGGGTATCACGGCCCAACACCATCAAAAAGGCACGCCACGGAATATTTTGACATTAGGTTTTATTCTGGGGTTGGTTCTGTACATATCTACCCGAGAAGGAAAGACCTAATAGAGCGATTAAACCGATTAGTCGGTAAAGAACGCCAATGGTTACCGCAAGATGATAATGCAGCCACAAAGGATTTCTGGAAGCATTACGAAATGGCCGAGAAGATCACCGACGCAATGATAATGCCACACGTTCGCTGGGGTTCTCCTTCGGATGAACAGATCGACAATGCACACACCAACGCGTGTACCGCTGCCGGTTATGATTTGTCCACGATGTTCCAGTTAAGCGCGGCGAGTGATGTTTCGGAGGCCGCCTAAATGTTCAATCGCCCGGAGCTGGTGACAGACACCACCCGGATCGGCACCGGGCGACCTCTGTCACCATAAGGATTGATGTATGAATACTAAACCTTTCCATCACACCAGGCGGGCAATGCGGCGATTTGTGAGTTGCCATATAAAACGGACGTTTGTCGGCTTTGATCGCTCAGTGCCGAAGCATAAACGCCGCTTTAGATCATATTATTTCGCGCACTACTATTCTGCACGGGAATATCTACTTGGTAAGACTATGCCACGTGGGGTTTGCTTGGTTACACTATCAGGCAAAAAAGCTTGACATGCAGGAAAATATACTAGATAATGGAATCGTGGTTTGGGCAACCGCTCGACCATCAGAAGGCCGGGCCGTTTCGCTCTGGCCAGGTTTACCGGAGGTATCCGATGGCAAAGCAAGAAATCGATTTATTTGATCAAGAATGGCTGGAAGACTCGAAAACGGGGAAATTCAGCCGAGTCGCCATAGGCGCGGAAGATTCCACTTGGCGCTGTAATAATTGCGGAGCAGGGGACGCCGATCCGCACGAGCATGGTTGCCAAAGCTGCGGGGAGGAACCCGACTGGTACTAATTACCACTATGCGGAAACGGAATTCCGCATCATTAACACTGTTAGTCATTACTAAAGGCCGGGCAATTCCGCTCAGGCCAGCTTACCGGAGATGTCCGATGTTTAAATTCTATAAAACCGTTGACCGTGTTCATCGCCCATCGAACACGGAATTTCACCCGACGCCGTTAGCAGTTCGGGCGGCGCAAGATGCAATTTTTATTTCGCCATACATTTCAAACAAACAGGCTAAGGAAATCGCGCTTTCGTTACGAGGCGAAAATAAGACGGATATGATGAAGCAAATAGTCTCGATAGCCGAGGTGATCGAAAAGATTTCAATATCACCTGAACAAACCGGCTTAAACGATCAAGCGACAGTTTTCCTTCACTATAAATTGAATAACTGGCATTGGTATATTACCGAACGTGTAGATGGCGAACGCATCGATAAGGCGTTTGGTTACGTTATATTGGCCACTGATCGAAAACGCCGATTACAGTTTAGGAATATTTCGATCATGGATTTAATTGCGCACGGGTGCGAGCTGGACTTAACCTTTAGTCCCCAAGCGGTTAGCACTATTAAACAATCCTACATTGTGCATTAACTATTTTTTATGTTGAGGTGATGCCGTGTATGTCGTAAGTGAATTGGAGGCGTTAGCCGACGAATTGCCGGCCTTGATTACAGCTCAGAAAGCCGCACTGCAAGTCAATGAGCAGCAAATGACTACTTTGAAAGATGCGGGCTTGATCTATGCAAACGAGTATTGGCGGGGCGGTAAATACCTTTACCTAATTTATCCGACCGAGGCCGACGGCAAACGGAAGCGTGAATATATCGGGTGTGATCCTGAGCGTATCCAGGCCGCCCGTGATGGCATGCAGCGGGCCATTGAGTATGATCGGTTGTCGGCGGAAACGCGTAGGATTGAAAGCCTATTGTTACAAGGAAAGGCCCGACTGCGCGAGGCTGTCAACCATTTATCCGGTAACTATCGATGGTGACAGAATGAAGGCCTCGATCGCGTGCCGGCGTCACCATAAGCGCATGGTGACAAACAAGCGAATCCGGACGCGTGGATCTGACACCAATAGGGTAAGCGTTGGTGACAGGGGTTACCCGGCGCTTGTCTCGATCCGGGCCGGGTCTGTCACCAAGCCGGTTTGGTGACGTGGCCAGCTCGACCTGGCCGGCGGATTGTCACCATTTCATTAAACGTATTAAACAACTAACATTACCCGGTGAAATCCGTTTCATGTGGGGCGATTAAACAAATGAATGATTAACCTAAATGGGATATTCGGAAAATGAAAAATGTAATTGCAAGACCAGATGATAATCCGGTCACTCGGCACGTTTAGAGGAAGGTATGGTGGAACCATATAAATTAACAATACGGCCTGAATGTCTGATGCCGCATAGTGAAGACTGGCCGACGCCAACCGGTGCAGAAGTGGCCGCCGCGATGCGTCTTGCCGGCTTTACCGGTTCGACCGCGGCAAAGGCACTCGGATTAAAACAAAAAACCGGGCCGCGGACTGTTCGAAAATGGATCGGTAATGAAGTTGAAATCCCATATGCTGTTTGGGCGCTTTTATGTGATTTCGCCGGGCTTGGTCAAATATGGAGGCATAAGGCCTAGCGCAAGTGCTTTTCGCGGGCGCGAAAATGGTCTTATGGCCAATTAGGGTTGGCGTGGCCACAGTGGCTAATTAGGATTGCATATTTTAGTTTTTGGCTATCCGGGTTATAGTGGCTTTTTAGACTATACCCTTATTGCCCTGTTTATGAAAGTTGCTCGAATTTATTTGCGCGTTAGCACTGACAAGCAAGATATGGCTCGCCAAGAGGACATCGTTAGCCAGGCAAAAGCCCAGGGCTACTATATCGCTGGCCGATATGAGGAAAAGGCGTCAGGCGCACGGGCGGATCGCCCGGAGCTGCTACGCATGATTAGGGAGTTACAACCGGGCGACGTTGTGATCGCTGAGCGGATCGATAGGATAAGCCGGCTACCACTCGCCGAAGCGGAGAAATTGGTCGCGTCTATCCGAGCAAAAGGCGCGAAGCTGGTAGTTCCGGGAATCGTTGATCTTTCCGAACTTGCGGAAAAGGCCGATGGTGTATCAAGGATTGTTTTGGAATCGGTGCAGGAGCTATTGTTAAAACTGGCGTTGCAGATGGCACGCGATGATTATGAAACCCGACGCGAGCGACAACGGCAGGGTGTTGAGCTGGCCAAACAGGCCGGTAAGTACACAGGCCGCGCAGTAAACGCCGCCGTTAATGAGCGCGTCGTCGCGTTTCGCAGGGCAGGGCACTCTATCAAGGAAACCGCTCGGCTTGCTCCGTGTAGCGTTAGCCAGGTGAAACGGATTTGGGCGGCCGCCCAAAAAAAGGCGGTGGCCGGTGATTCATAACGTATCGTAACGGGCCGTATTGATTTTTTACTATGTGTACCAATGGGGAGCTTATGAAAACCCTTTATGTAATGTTGCCACTTATGTTGTGCGTTACCGCGCGTGCCGTTGCTGATCTTTATGTGGTTCCAGATGATGGTAACAAGACGCCAACCAGCACCGCTTTACCTGTTGTTAATGACAGGAATTGCAAGGTTGAAAATATTAAGAAGATCGAGGACAAAGCGGCGCGAGAAGCGTTCGCCGGTCTATGTTTGCGGCGAGGCGAGTTTGTTAAGAGTAAACCAATCGCATGGTGATTATGCGAAGGAGGTTGTATGACTGTTGTTAAGTTTCCAAAAGCCAAGAGAGCGGCCAACCGTCAGGCGATCCTGGACGTTACCAGGCGGGCAATGCGTAGCGATGCCATGGAAACCGTGCGCTATCGGTTTTTCCCGTGGCTGGGTAGGGCATTGTTTAACATTGTGTTGTTCGCCTTGTCATCCGCTCGAACGCTGTTGTTAGTTCTGTTGATGTTCATTCGGCCGTTGGTGTTCTTTCTGATCACGCCACTAACCACCGCCTTGATAATCGCGTTCGTAATCTGCCTGTTCACGCATCCGGCCGATACGCGCCTGACCTGGGGCTTTGGTCTGTTGACTGCGGCCGCGTTGTTTACGATGTTCTTGTACGACTGGCTGATTTTTAAGTTGGGCGGCACCGTGGTTCACATCACGCACTAAGCGGCTAACCAATCCAGTGGATTACGGCCGCCGTCGCGGCGCTGGCTATCAGCCCGGACGCAACACACATTACACCCATCCTTACGGCCGACGCGACACTTGACGCGTTGTACCCGCCGGCCGTTCCCGACATGGCTTGCTTTAGTGCGGTGATTTCATCCGTTACCGCTTCGCGCAACAAATCGCGCATAACCTCGCGTTGTTCGTCGGCTGTCGCTGATACCGTGGCCGTTGTAACTGTTTTCAGGTAGGCCATTAACTCTTTTTTCGAGCGCATGTTTGCCGCCAATACGGCTTGGTTATAGCTTTCGCCGGCCTCTTCAAGCCGACGGATCGTTGTTTCTAATCGCTCAACGGCGGCTGTAATCGTGGCGGCCGCTGAATCGGATTTATCCAGTAACACGTCGATGTCCCCCAATACCTGAGCGGCCAGGGCGTCGCGCATGGTTCTTGGGTTTTTCTCTGGTGTTTTTTTGGTGGCGGCCATGGCTTAAAACAACGCCTTGAACACTTGATCGAGGTTTTTCTGTGCCGTGACCGCAATCATTTTCAGCAGGGCCATTTTAACCAGGCGTTCCGCTTCCTCTGTTTTGCCCTCGGCCTTTGCTGCCTTTGCCAGTTCCCGGTAATCGTTCTTATCGTTCACCATATCCACTAACGGTACGCCCAGGTCTTTGCATTGATCAAACGCCTCGTTGTTGTAAATCACGCACTTGTCGTTAATGACAAACGATTTATCGACGGAGGCGAGACCGAACAACGATCCGAACTCATCGTGAATATCGTCGTCCACCTCGACTTTGTTCAAGACCACCCGGATTTTTTGTTTAGGGATACCCATTGCTGACAATGCCTTAATGGTACGGATCGTATCGATAGTCTGCTTTTTCTCTTTGACGGTCGGCACCACGTAGAAGTCGAATTGTTTATGTGAATCGTGATACTGCGACATCATGTTGGTAAAGTCCTCGACGTTCGATGCTCCAACATCAACAATCGCGTCATCGAGCAAAAATATTTCCTCCTGGAGTTCGCGGTATTTTTTGCCTTTGTACGTTTCCACGTCCACGCCATCGGTCGCCGCGTCATCGTTTAACGTTTCAACGCTGAACAATCCAGCGCCCGGCATGTGTGGCTTAAGCAGATGCGCGGCCACGGTTGATTTTCCGACATTGCCGGAGAAGTTAATCACTACCAGTTTCATGTGGTTTTTTCCTCTTAGGTTTTTGGCTTTTGCCGATTTTGGCCAGCTTCTCTAGGTCAACTGATGATTGCATGATGTCCCGTAAGTCGCTGGGTTTAAAAAAGGATGAATCGCTTGTTTGACCATCCTCGCTTTCATCTTCACGGTCTGCCGGCGGCGTCTCGAGCCGATCCTGTTTCGACGGCGCTGGTGTTGATTCCGGCGTTGTCGCTGTCTGCTGTAATTTGCTTTGCTTCGAGGACTCGCCGGGTTGTTCCGGGTGCCGTTTCACATAAGCGGCAACTGTTTGGAAAGCTACTGTGACGCCTTTTGTTTCCAAATAGCCTTGCACTTGCACCCATGAATAGCCCAACCGACGCAAGCGATAGATGTCCGCCAGATACGGAGCCAGGCGTGACCGTGACGTAGACGCCGGTTTATGCAGCTTCACGAATTCGTCTAGTTCCATCAAGTCCTCAGTATGGGGGCTTTGCGCCTATTTCAGTCATTTTTCTACACTCTACACTAATTCTCCACAGTTTTTCAATACTATCATCAGAATTTCTCTATATGCGCGTATATTTTCGCGCTGTTTTCAGTAAATTCTCAGCAAAAACGGCATGTGCAACGGGCAAGGACGTATAAAAAACCAAAATAAAGAGGGCAGGATAGACTAGCGTCGGCATTTGTGGTAACATTTTTGCACGTTGAACAGTTTTTTTTATTGGTGAGGTGTCGGAATGACAGGTAAAACAGAGTTCATCCGTTTTCGGATTCATGCAGACCTAAAGGCGGCCTTGTTTGCGCTTGCTGAGAAACGCCGTATCGATGTCTCTAAGCTGATTATCGGAGAGATAACCCGATTGCTTAGGGAAGATGAAGACAGAGCGCCTGCGCCGCCCAGTTCGCCGTTAAATGCACAATCTGAGACTGTCCACGAATTGACCGGGCAATTATGTTTTCGGCCACTTCCCGGCGATGAGCTGTACGTTAAACAATACGGTGAAGGTCGTCAACTAGCGCCTGGTATAATCTTAAAATTAGTATTGCGTGGGTGGATAAACAAGAGCGCGCCGATGCCACGTGATGAACTGTTGGCTCTTGGTGTCACATCTAACCAATTGGCCGCAATTGGCCGTAACCTAAACCAGTTTGCGAAACTGGCCCATTCTGGCCGCTGGCCGGATTCACACGATTTGATCGATTTACTCGAAGAGACCACTCAACTAACCAACCGGGCTAGTGAAGAGATCGATGCGGTTGTTCGGGCTAACCTTTTGAGTTGGGAGAACGCGGATGCCTAAAAAACGAACAGCGCGGATTGCGCGAGATAGAGACGCCCCAGGTTTAGATATTGCCAGTCGTGGCCGTAAAGGGCCGCAAGCGCCGCGTGATGGCCGTCCATTATTCGATCCGTCGTCGCCTTCGTCCATGGCCGCCTTAAGGCGGACGTTGGATAGAGTGCCGGAGGTTATGGTAAAGGTCACTGGCGGCGGCCGGGACAGCGGAACCGCTGAGGCGCACATCGATTACATTGATCGCCATGGCGAGCTGGATGTCCTAACCGATGATGGCGACACCTTAAAAGGTCGGGATGTCTCGGGCTTTTTGGTCAAGGATTGGAAGCTAGAAACTGTGATCAATCAACGTCACAGGGATGCGCCGGAGCCAGGCGAAAAGGATAAACGCGCGAAACTGGTTCATAACATCGTATTATCGATGCCTCACGGCGCACCGCCACAAAAGGTTTTGGAAGCGGCCCAGTTTTTCGCCCGCGAAAACTTCGCCTTTAGCCATCGTTACGCGATGGTGCTACATGATCCGGCGACCGATCCAAAGCACGAAAAGACCGAATCTGGTAAAAACCCACATGTTCATTTGGTTGTTAAGGCTGTAAGCGAAACCGGCGAACGTCTTTATATCCGAAAAAATACTTTGCAAGATTGGCGCGAACAGTTCGCCCAGGCGCTACGCGACCGTGGCGTGGAAGCGAACGCGACACCGGCCGCTATCCGTGGCAAGGGTCGAAGCAGCATGAAAGGCGCTATGCACCAACACCAGGAACGGCTTGCGAAGTGGCAGAGCAATCCCGAGGCTAATAAAAAACCGATTGAATCGTCCTATCTTAAAGGCCAGGTCGAAAGTGCGCTTAATGAGGTTGTGAATGGCGTGGTGTCGGATATGACTGGTAAAGCAGTCCTTGAAGGGACGCGTAACAATGTGGTAGCCGACTGGAATGCGACGGCGCACGCCCTTCGTGCCGCCGGCATGGACAACGACGCAAAAGCGGTCGAGGCCTTCATCAAGACGTTACCGGCGGTTAAAACGGATTACGAGGTACTTAGAGACCGCGTAGCGAAAGACACGGGTCGATTGCAAGCGGCGCTTGGTCAGAAACCGAAGGCCACCCAGGTAGAGCTAAAGCCGGCTGTTGATAAACAGACGCAAGATGTTGATTATTTAGCGCCTGGTCGCTAATCGTAAAAACACGATCAGACTGATTGGTGACAATTCGCCGGCAAGGTCGAGCTGGCCACGTCACCAAACCGGATTGGCGACAGACCCGGCCCGGATCGAGGCCGGCGCCGGGCAAACCGTGTCACCATACGCTGACCCTATTGGTGTCAGATCCCCGCGTCCGGATTCGCTGGTTTGTCACCATGTGTGTGTGGTGACACAAAGGCGCGATCGAGGCCGGCGAGTTGTCACCATTATTTCCGCTTGTGCCACTCCCACGGAGGTATTCGCTGGTTTTCCGGTAGCGCCTAAAGCCCTCTTTTTTCCTCTCTGGCCTGCCTGCGCTTTCCAATTTTAATAGTCACAATTCAACAATGGGGCTGAATATGGATAGCATGCAACTTTATTACTTTCCTACACCAACGTGGATCTGTCACAACTGGCAATATCTGTAGGCGCACATTAAAATGTGAAACTGAACAATGGAAAAGCAGAGGTGTAGGTGTAACGGCTTGCAATCGAAAACGCGCAAACCTGCGATCAGCGCAATTTTCGAACGGAATTAGCTGCAACTGAACCTGCAATCATCTTCGGCAAACCAGGATTATTTGCAACTGACACCAGTTCCAGAAACTCAGCGTCAAGGAAACAATATGGACGTTGATTCTTTGACGAGATAGTTGGACTATCAAGGTCTGATTCGGCGTGAAGCGTATCTTGGCAAGGCAAACGTCCAGAAAACGGACGTATTCTGGACTGGTCATTTTTCGAAGTAGGTGTCAGCAGTGACTTGGCTGACAAAAACCGACCCAGGCTGATGATAGCAGCGGGGGTACGAATTTCGGAGCAAAGCTACATAAACACCCTCATTTTGGAAGAAACAATGCTCATGGCTCAGCGTGCAACATTAGTTTGTCGCACTCAGCAATGACATACTCTGGGATAGTGTCGAATTTAGCAGGATCAAGCTGACAGATAAATTCATTCTCAATGTGGTAGCTTTCATTGATGAACTTCTGAATAACAGAATTTCCAGCATCTAGCCCTAGCAGCCGAAAAACCTGAAGTTTTTCATACCCATTTGCGCAAGAGCCATAAAGTAACTTGAGGGCACCAATGTCAGTGATTTTATTCAATAGATCAGGGTATGAAAAGCCATTTCCATTTAGCTGACGCGACACTTCTGCGCATCCGTTTACGAACTTGACGGGCTCTATTTCGGGTTGCTCACCATCTAATCCTCTTGGCTCTCTGAAGTCGATTGCTCGCGCTCTTTTGTGAAAAAGGTTAGAGAGCACCTGATAAGCATCTCCTTTGTTGTCAACAATTTCGCAATTACGCCTCATGTAAATCAACTTGATGACATCATGTTTTTCAGACGCGATGGCACTCTTGCAAATTTGAGCAAATGTCTGAATATCATCCTTTCCAATGGAGACTTCAGCTATTTTTCCTGCTGATAATTTCAGGAAAGCTGATGAAGTCTGGTTGCTGAATTGCTTCTCAAGTGACCTGACGGTGTCGATAATCGGCTCCACATCATGAGTCAACATCAAAACCGTTTTGCTCTTCAGGCATGAATCGGCATCTCGGCGAAAAAGCATTTCCAGAATGGCGTATTTTTTATTTTTATCGAATGAAGATATCGGATCATCCAGAATGATCAGGTCTGGTTTTTTGGACAGGCACTCATACATGAAAAGAACAATGGCAAACGCGTTCCTTTCACCAAAGCTGAGGTGCTGATTGCCACCGCTGAGATGTTCTTCGTGGTCGATATGCCGAAGTTTGAGTTGCGATTGTTCTCCTTCACCGACAATTTCAACTGCATAGCGGTATCCAGCATATTCAAGAAATTCATTGATATTTTTTTGATGTCGCTCGACGGCCTTCTTCATCTCGCTCCGTTGTTGATTGATCTTGCCCTGTAGCTGGCCTGCTTGCTCGATAACTACATCTATAGAGGCGTTAATAGGAGCGATGGCGGCGTGCATTTTTTCTGACTTAAGTTCGGAGAAAAACTGTAAATCCAGTTTGTATGCAGGTAGTTTATCGGCGACTTTTTCACCATCTTTGAACTGAAACGAGGAAAGCGTTCTGAGTTTTTCCAGTTTTTCGGTAAAGTTGTCGATCTGCGTTTTCACTGTGGCAAGAAATGCCTCATGTTCTTTTTCAATCCCATCCTTCAAAACTGTGATTACTACTAGCTTGCCTTTGGCCTCATCAGAAAAGTAGTTGCCAAGTTTTTCGATCACGGAAATTATGCCAATCAAGTTCTTGATAGTGTTTTTGTCATATTCCTGCCCGACTTTTTTTATCTGATCTATTTTGTCGGCCGCATGTGAGGTGCAAAATGGGCAGTTATCCGACAGTTCTGCAAAGTCGTATCCTTTGGTTTGCCAGTCGATCCAACCTACGCTGTTTTGAGACTGAATGAACGGTGTGTATGACTCCAATCCCGCCGGTATGTGTTCAAGTTTGTTGCCTGCGGATAATCCCTTCATGCCGCTCGATGATTTGGACAAGCCGGATTTACTCAATTTGAAGGCATCACCCATTTCCTTGAGATTAGCTATCAAGGTTTCTAATTCAGGATTATTAAGAAACAGCTGTTTGATGTTGCGAACAAGCTCCTCTATTTCCTGTTCTCTCTGTTTGTAGGACTCGGTTCTGATGAGAATATCGAAGCTATTGCTAACAAGTTCGTTCGGCTTAAAAACGAACTGATTGACATACTCCTCATTGAAGCACATTAAGCTTTTTATATTTTCTGCCCCAGTAACTTCTGGCTGCTTGTTCTCAGGGTTTTCTTTCCTGAGTTTGAACGGCATAAGTTCCTTCAGCAGGTTTTGATCCTCCTTGAGACCAAGTAGCATCGCTCTTGCAATCGTGCTTTTGCCGGTTCCATTGGGTGCAAATTTGATATTCAATTTCTGCACTGCCAGCGAAATAGTGGCCGAATCGATATTGTTGCAGTTCTTAACCTCTATCTGAATCAAAGTCATGCTTGCTCCATTCGCGTATTTCTACAGTTGAGATCAAAAAAGTGGGCGCTTGGATTCTCACAAGTGGCCGGTAAACATAATCTAGGCAGCATACCTCAACTGTTTGCTAATGTCCGCTTCTAGGCGCATTGATCAATAGCTGCTAATGGCCGGCTGCCGCCAATGGCCAACGACATATGTCAGTTGCAAATAATCCTGGTTTGCCGAAGATGATTGCAGGTTCAGTTGCAGCTAATTCCGTTCGAAAATTGCGCTGATCGCAGGTTTGCGCGTTTTCGATTGCAAGCCGTTACATGTAGGCGGGCAACTTATGTCTAAGCAAAAGCGAATGAAGCAATCCGGTGATTAATGGCTTGTTCAATCTCGACTTTCCAAGCTGGTGCTTCATGTGCCGCCCGCAATCCGCTACAACAGTCGAGTAATTCACGAATAAGATCAACCTCAACACGGTCGGCAGTGAATAGTGCTTCAAAAAAGGCTTTGAATTGTGCGAGCGTGACCGGAATAATGTCTAGTCTCATTTTGTCGTCTGTTCGGGTGTACCAGACTCCAATTCTGAATGTTTCGGCGGTGTTCGAGTCAATGCGGTTGGCTATAAAAAGACCATAAACCGGCTTTCCTGATTTCTCGGCATAATGAGAAACGAGGTCGGCCACATGCCGCCGCACCGGCTCGCCTTCGGCGGCCTCTTGCCGCGAATTGTCGGTCAAGGTGACTTCAACAACGATAACAAAGTCGCTAAACTCACAAATTAAATCCGCTCCGCCGCCAGCCGCGCAACCGACCGGCAAAAAGTCTTGGTCGATCTTGAAGCGCCGTGCTTCATAAGGTTTGTTCGCCATGCTGTTGATAGCAAGGAACGCCCGCCATAGAATCCACTCGAAATAAGCGGGCGCTTCGGCTTGAGGCACTTCAATCTCGGTGCCATCCGAAAGGGTTTTCTTGTTTTTTCTTGTAATAATCAGCTCCATGTAAGCCGCGATTTCTTCCCACTCTGCGGCCTGTCGTAAGGCGTATTCTTCTTCGTTGCTCTCGGACAAGATGCCTTCGATCTCATGGCGAATAATCGCAATATCGGCTGGCGTTTCTGTCGGCTTGCCGGTCGGATCGAAAGGGATACCGCGCCGGTTAAGCTGCTGTAAAAGGTCATCCAAGACCACAAGCGCTGAATCCTTGTTGTCGGTCGGCAAGACGGCCCCATTACACAGGGTGATGAAATAGGAACGATCAGAATCGGGGATGCCGGTATCTTGAACCAGTTTTTCGATGAAAACATGCTTTTCCGGCACAAGCGAAAGACCGCGCCCTTTGCTCTGCACAAGGCCCGTTGCCTTGAGATAGCGCATATTGGTATCGGCGTAGTCGTTGAATGTGGTCGCGGCGTATTTGTGAAGCGCAGCGGCTGCGTTGCGCGCCTGTTGATCGAATTGGCGTTTATTGGTCGCCGCCAGACGTCGCGCCCTCAAGTCGAGAATCTGAACCACAATATCGGCAAGCGGATCGTCGCTGCTGGTGAGTTGCACGACAAGCGCCATTTCAATGAAATTGAGTCTGCTTTCGCCGGTTTGCCGCTCCAATTCCAGCATGACGGCCAAGGTGTGCCGTAGCGGGGAGAAAACGGCAAAATCGAACTTCTTTTCCAGCGCGGACGGAATGTAATGGGCAGCAAGCGCCCGCAAAAAACATTCCTGCATGGCCGGAACCGTATCGGCGCGGATAAGCCGCCAGCCGTTCGGTGTAATCATGTCGATAGGACCGATTGCAATTTGAGGGATGCCGGTCGCGGCAGGAATTTCAGGATAGAGAAAACCCAGTTTATTCAGCGCGGACCGCCATTTGCGTCCGACGCTGTAGGTTTCATCTTCGCCAAGCGTCACGATCCCATGTTCGCCTAACAAGTGTCTTAAAGCGATTTCCTGTTCTTGGCCGCGCAAATTGCCTTGCAGGGATGAGGTGGACAGCGCAACAAGGCCATCCCGCAAGCGAAAGGCGCTGCGGACAGTGGTGTTGCCTAAATGCCAAGGCTTCACGCGGTGTTCTCTCCTTCGCGCGTAATAGCCTCTATCCGGTTTAACCTCTGTTCGATCTGCGCGGCTTGTTGCAGAATTTCAAGAGCAATATCGGCCAATAGCGGATTATCAGACTTCACGAGCCCCTGTAAATCTTGCACCAAAAGATTAGCCGTCTGGCTGGCTTTTTCGACATTTCTTCTGTCACTGGCACTAAACATTCCCACTCTCCCTAAAAGCCAACGAAGATATATTCTTGCACGTCATTTTTATTGTCGCCTATCTTGTGTCCTTGGTTGCCGAAGGAATATTTGTAATCGACTGGCACAACCTCAACATGCCGCTTGTGCCGTGCCATGATCGCAACCATTTCGTCTAAAGTCGGCAAACTGTTGGACGAATAGGACACAACAAGCACGCTATCGCGAAACCGGCGAAACAGCTTGTCAAAGGCGTCCGCCGCTCCCTTACGCGAAGAAAACGGCGTCGGGTAGGATTTGAATTTCTTGGTGATGGTATGTTCCTGAATTTCTACGCCCTGCCAGTCGCGGGCCAAACCTTCAACAAAGTGATAGCGCCGGACATATTCGTTATCCGATAACGGCGAATAATAGGGCGGGTCTATATAGACCAAGCCCGCTGCGCGGTGCTGTAGGGTCATGGCATCGCCATTGCGGGCTTTGTTCTGTTGGCCGTTATCGAACACGGCAGCATTGACAGTTTCAACGGCCTCGATGAACTGTGCGCGGAAAGACATGAGAAGGTCTTTGCGGCCATCATCATAACGATGTCCGACATAGGTAAAAATGCCGCGAGGGCGTTTCTTCAAACATGCTCTGATTAGCCCGGCCATGGCGATTGCGCGTTTATACGGATTCCGAATAGCTTTGATATTGCTGCGCACGATGTCGATCAGGCGGTTATCTTCGTCGCTGTAATACAGTCCTTGAAATTTGCTTTCCACAAAGCCATCTGACTGATGGTGCGGCTCAAGCAATCCCAGAGTTTCGATGTTGGACAAAGTGACAGCGTTGTTTTCGATCATCGCCTTGGCGAAGGTCGCGGACATTGCCATATAGTCGTTACTGATAACGGCCTTGCCATGAGACTTGAACATATAACCGACGATACCGGAGCCGGAAAATAGGTCAATCGCGGTATCAAACTCGAATTGCGAGGCTATCGCCCATATTTCGGTTAGAAGCTTGTTTTTCGATCCCATATAGCGGGTCGATGGATAAAGCTGGGCTTGATCTGGCAAAGGCGAGGGGAGTAAGCGCAGATTAAAGCGCGGCTTCGGCGGCACGGTCACAATCACGTCCTCGCCTGTGCGTCCCTTGCCATTGCATGAGATATAACGCTTGGTCTGCACGACTTCGACCGCAAATTTACGGTATTGCTCATGCACCAATGGATGATTGGAGTTGGTTAAAACAACGTGGCAACCAAGTTCGTGCAAGCGCCGGACTTCCTCGGCCAGTTCAACATGATCTTCCTCGTAAAACTGTTCTTTTGTATATCGCTTGAAGTCTGCATATTCTGAAACCGGCAAGTAGGGAGGATCAAGGAAAACAAAGTCACCGGCCCGCGCATTTTCCCCTAAAATGGTTTTGTAATCTCCACAAATAATGGTGGTATCCTTGAGGATCGCGGCTGCGGCTTGAAGACTGTCCGTGTCGATCAGTTTTGGGTTTTTGTAGCGACCGAACGGCACGTTGAACTGGCCGGATTTGTTGACGCGATACAAGCCGTTGAAACACGTCCTGTTCAGGAAAATAGTGCGGGCGGCAGCTTCAATTTTAGATAGCTTTGTCCAATCCTGCGCACGAACGGTATAGAAGGTTTCTTCGGTGTTTTGGTAAAGGCGAAGCGCGGCAATCACGCCGTCAACATCGGCAGCGACCGCCTGATACAGATTGACTAATTCGGGATTTATATCCGCGATGATCCCGCTTTTGGGGCGGGCAGCGAAGAAAACCGCGCCGCCGCCGAAAAATGGCTCAATGTAGCGGCCATACTTCTTGGGGATTTTTGGCAAAATCTCCCCTAGAAGCTGCGTTTTCCCGCCCGCCCACTTCAACAATGGTCTTGAAAGACTTAAATCTTGTGACCTTTTTAATAAAGGGGCATGCCCCATAAATTCGCCTCGGTAATTATTCTTATACTATGTGGTTGAGCTTCGCCGCGTAGCGTAGTGGACAATATGCCTAATCAGCTTTCAGCGCTCGATAGAGTGTTACCCTACCTACATTCAACAGCGCAGCCACGTCCTGCACTCGCTGACCTTGGTCAATTTGTTCGCGAGCGTGTTTAATCTGGACTGGCGTAAGTTTCTGTTTGCGGCCAAATTTCACTCCGCGCTTTTGGGCTTCCTTTACTCCTGCGCGAGTGCGTTCCGTGATAAGTCCACGTTCAAGCTCTACCAGCAAAGCAACCATGTGTAGCATGGCTCGGCCTGTTTGGGTTTGCGTGTCTATAGCTTCGGTGAGGCTAATAAACCGCACGCCGCGTGCATCTAGGTCCTGTAGGATGTTCAAAAGGTCGCGCGCACTGCGCCCCAGTCTGTCCAATTTCCAGACTATGAGCGTGTCGCCAGCCTTGAGTGAGGCCAAACAACAAGTGAGTACAGGGCGATTGCGAACCGCTCCGCTTATGCCTTTATCCTCATGGATGGTTTCACACCCGTTTTTTTTGAGCGCCGCGAGTTGTAAGGCTGTGTTCTGCTCGTCGGTGCTGGTTCTGGCGTAACCAATTATCATCAACTTGCTTACAAATAGAAGATATTATGAAACAGACTTATGAAACATGCAAGCTATTGAAAGTATTGTCTGAATTTTTTCAAATAGTTACCATGTTTTAGGGGGAAATTTCCTAACTGGGGTTGTAAGCCCAAACCCCGGAAATTTTGGAAAAACTTTTCAATCAATAGGACGACGCACAAACAATGCATCATCCGAAAATGCACACTCGATCAATGCGGCTGCTTTCACGCACTCGCCCCGCCCAATACCTTGTAGTTCTGAACACTGAAAAAGTCTTAGCGTACTATTTTTTCCGTATTCTGTAGCTAACCTTATTTTCCGTTATTAGTTAATGACGTTATGCCCGCGATTCCTCATGCACGCCTGATACGAGTACTTAAAGTTCTTTCCCGATTCCAGCGCTTGGTGTGTAGCGCCGCCAAGCCCGCCTACAACAGCACCAATTGCCGCCCCTTTTCCTGGGTCTCCCATGGCAGCGCCGAGCGCGGCCCCACCGCCCGCCCCTACGACGCCACCAACGCCCGCGCCGATTGCCGCCTCTTTTGTGGTGTTTCCAGACGCCTGAAACGCGAGGTGTTTGCATTCTTCGTAATCTTGATCGAGTCTGTAGGCGTACCTGTCATTATAGGCGTCAACAGTGGGTCTATAAACGCTGCAAGCTTCCATGGTTAAAAGCGCAGTTAGGATTAAAAGGCGCTTGGCTTTTTCTTTTCTCATTTCTAGTTTCCTTGCTATTTCTGGATTCTATTTTTCGCGGGCGCGAAAATACGCTATTTATTTCGCTTTCACTATTTCACTTAGATGCCGGCGCATGGCCATTGGGTCGTGTGGAAAATAATCTCTAATATCTTTGATGTTTCCTCCTGTTTGATGCATGTTATGGTGGTGAATCCAGAGGTAAACCGAACGGTAAATGATATTGCCCATATCTGATTCGGCGGTGCCGTAATGTGCGAATACGGCATTTTTAATGCCGCATAATTCGGGAGCGCTTAGCGAGTGATAGGTACGGCAAAACAATGGCCGGTGTTCATAGATGGCACAGGCGTTTTGTTCTGACAGAAACGGGCATGGCGTTTTATGGTCGGTGGTTAGCTTATTAAACGGCTGATGTGGAATGCCTGTCGCTACACAGATGTATTCCGCCTCGAATGCGGACAATTGAACGTCCATGTAACAACAATGTGAACAGCCTTTGCTGCATGTGGTAAAGGTGCTGACATAGGTTCGATTCACTTTATCCAGAAAATCATAGGCTTGCTTTAGGTGGTCAATAAGGGTGCCTGGTTTGTTTAGCTGAACATTGATGAGGTGGTTTAACTCATCAAATAATTCAATTGGCACTGGTTGAAGATCGCTTGCTTCCTCAATTCTTGGTTTTTCTGACATATCAATTTACCCAGGCGGCATAGACGTAATTTGGATAAACGTCGCTGGCACGACTGCCGTTGTATCGTGCTAATGCCCGAGTGATATTGCCGTTTTCCTTGTCCAAATAGCTGCGCAATATCGCGCACCCGAGACGAAGGTTTGTTCTCACATTGAAAAGATCGGCGGAATCTGCACCGACTATATCGGCCCAAAACGGCATCACCTGCATGAAGCCGCGCGCACCGGCCGATGAAATCGCGTATTTGCGGAAATTGCTTTCCCCGCGAATCACTGAAACCACTAACGACGGTTCCAGGCCTGCCCGTTTTGCCTCGTAATAAATCGTGTGCAACAACTCCCGGCGTAAGCGCTCATTGCTCATACGTTGCGCTAAGGCCTTATTTTTTGTCATTTCCTTTATGAGTGCTTGCTCGGTTTGATCAACCCAATGCTGTTCGTCATCGTTGATTGTTCTGTCATGTTGTACGGTGTCGGCTTTTGTCGAATCTATCGAGGCGATTTGTAAACGAATGACCGCCTCTGAATTCGGTGCGGCCTGTACCGATTGGGCGAGGACTAAGGCGAGTGTGCCGTATAACATTTTCATTAGCGTGGTTCCATGGTTGGGATAATGGTTATTTCCTGATTGATGATTGTTGTTTCGGGCTGCTCACACTGGTTGTGATGATCGATGAGCAATGTTTCGCCAATGATGTGATACCGTTTGGCGGCCTTCGCGATTACAAGGCGATAGCGATTGTCCCAGTAACAGCGTGTGAGTGCGTACCGATGAGCGGTGATTTCTAATGTTTCGCCGCTTATCGGTTTAATCCTGATGTCGTGTAGCTGCATTGGTTCTGCCGACGGTTGTCCGTTGTACCAGGTTTCGCGAAGCAATTGCTTCCATTTGCGCCCACTTAACTCTAACGTCCGTACTTCCCGATCCAGGGTAACCACGGTGATGTTAATCACCGCGTCATCGGCATACAGCGGCAGCAGACTAATGTTTTTGGTGTTGTTCAGTTCCAGGTAACCGGCCATGAAGATTCGCGCATCATCGACTGTCTGTTGATCCAAGGTTGCCGCATTTGGGGCGTGCCACCAGAGCAACGCCCCCACGCAAGCAACTTTGGCCCACGTTTTCATCTCACCATTTCCTGCTGTACCGGCTCCTTGGTGACCACGGGCGGTTTTTGATCATTCAGTACGTTGTTCGCGTCAATGGTGGCTTGCCGTCCCTGTTCTCGCACTTCGGGTGCACTGATCTTTTTACCCTTTTCCAATGCGGAGGCCAGACCTTCGCGAATTATATAAACCAGCGCCTCTTTTTCATCCTCGGTTTTGATGACGCCGGATTGATGAGCTTGTTCGGCTATCTTCTCGCCGAGCTTGGCGGCGGTAATCGCTTCGGCCACTTGCGGCATTTGTCGGATAACGTTGCTTTCGATTTCCCGGCCCGTGCGGATCGCTTGGGCCTGATCTTCCAGCGCCGTTTGATAATCTTCGCGTTCGACCCGCCAGGTGTTCTTTTTAACCGGCTTTTTGCCTTCCACCTCGTTACCGTTTGCGTCGCGTTCCTTTGTATCAATGCTTACCTCTTGCTGGCCGACCGACTCCATGATGATCTTGTCGCCGACTTCGGGCTTCGATTGCGACTCTTTAAAGGCCCGTTTGAAGTCCGCGCCCCATTTGGTGACTTCCTTCCCGTCCACCTCTAATTTGACGAAATAGGATTTGCCTTGATTCGGATCGTGTTTATAGTGATCCGCGCCATGATCCAACAAGGTGCCGACGATCATACCGTCCCGGTCTCTCGGTGCCGGCGCGGCGACTTGTTGCTTCGCTTCGAGCGCCGCCTTGGCTTTTTCCAGTTCGGCCACTTCTACCTGAGTCGGTTTATAGCCGACCACTTCCAGGCCTTTGAGGGACGCTTCCCGCCATACCTGTTGTTTGAAATTATCGCTGCCGGATACTTTGATGGTTTGCCAGTTCCGATCTTCGGCGATTGCGATTGCATCCTTAATCACGGTGACGTTTTCGGTTTCGACTTTCAGTTGTTTGCCGCCATCCTCGAACGCCAGGGTTTTGTCTTGAAAATAGTATTGATTTTTCACGCGCAAATAACGACTTGCCAGCCGTTCCGGTATTGCGTGGTTCTCGTCGGCTCCCACTTGTGCCTGGTCGTTTGCTGCGGCCGTTACCTGAGCCGCTTGTTCGGCTTTGGGTGCGGTTTTCTCTTGGGCCTTATCGTAAAACTCAATGATATTTTCGACTTGTTTTTGCCCTTTACTGACCGGCTTGCTTTCTTGGCTCACGGCCTGTTCGGTTAAATACGTTGGGGTTTGCATGCCATCCGGGGCGTTCTTTTGCCATAGTTTTATGGCTTTTGCGGAGTCGTAGCCCGCTAAACGCTCCAGATCGTCGGCAACCCGACGATCCAATTGTTTCGGTGGTTCCTGCCCCTGTTCAGCTTCGGTTTTCAGCGTGCGAAGATGTTTGCGCACCCCTTTTTCCAGTGCCTCGAAGTAACCGGCTTGAAACTCTTTATCGATAGGCATTACATCCGGCAGGGTCTTGTAAAAGCGGGTCTGGCCATCCTCGTATTTACCGTGAATTTCGGTTGAGGCGATGATTCGGCCGCGATTTCCTTCCGCGTGTACCACGCTCGGACGTGGGGACTTTTCCGGGTCTGCGGTGTAATAGGCGGCCCCGGCTTTTTGAGCGTCTGTAAACTCTCGCTCCCGGTTGCCAGTGCGGAGGGTGAACACATGCGCCGCCTCTTGTGCCTTCGCTTGTTCGCCCGCCGGTTCGTTTGCTGATTGTTCGCGCGGTGCGCCGCGTTCCAGGTGATAGATGCGATCCGCGACTTCTGACATTTTCGGCGGGTTCCTAATGTACCCCGTGAAAGCGACCTCAAGACCGGCTTTATAATCCGCGTGTTCTTGGGTATTTTTCACAATGGCGGCCGCCGCGATCTTTTGTTGTTCCACGTCCTGAATGCGAAGGAATGCTGAGGCGTCCACCAGCGCCAGTTTCCGGTCTATATCGTGGTCGCCTGTCTGGCCTACTTTTGCCCTTGCTTGTGCGCGGCTCAAAATATCGGCCACGCTTTGTTTGTCGATTTCGGCCTGTATGTCCTCGATCTTCTGGCCGTCGGCCCGTACCCAGTTATCGCCGGTTTTTGTAATCCGGGTTTCCCTGCCATCGGCGCTATAGCCTTTGACTTCGTTAATTCCGAACCCGTCGGCCTTGGCAATCATTTCCGCTGAGGTGTAGACGCGATATTGCGCACCGTTCTTCGGATCGATCACGCCGTAACGGTATTGGGTTTCGGCCAGGTCTGTTTTTACGCGGGTTTCCAATTCCTCACCCGGTTGTCTTTCTGTTGCCATGTTGTCTCCTTTTAGTCCTCAATCACAAGGTTTAGGTAACGCTGAGCGGCGGCTTTGATTTCGTCGGCGCTCATGGGTTGGTCTGTCGGTTGCAAGATGTAATCGGTATCGATTGCAAAGTCGTTTAGTGATAGCTCATCGAAATTTTCCAGTTCCTCTATCGTCACCGGCCGGTAGGTCGGTTCGTCCTCTACATCCATTTGGGTGTAGATGTCCTCGTAGGTCTGCATGACGGGGGCGATCCGCCGTACCTTCGGTGCCGGCAGCAGGCGTTTTTTGAAATGGCGGTCGGTGTAGTAAATGATTTTTTCCGCCAGGATCGGGCGGATGCCTTCATAGATGATGATTTCGCGATCCGCGCCGATTTCCTTCACTTCCTGCGGCATTAACAACATACGGCGCTGGTCGCTTTCAGTCATGGTCTGGCCCTTTGTGCCCCACATCGGCCGCGACCGGCTTTGACCTTTCATTGTCGTGGAACCTAAATCGTTCGAGATTTCTTGCGCGTCGGCAAAATCTTTCGGCGCAAAGACGATTCGGCCGGCCAGGGTTTTGATGATCGTGTCGGCACCGTCGCGGCCGTACACGGCTCGCAGTTGCGACGGGGTTTGAATGACCAATAGCACGCGGACGTTGTAGCCAGGCAAGAAACCGCTAGCCGTCTCGATAATCGGAATACGGCCCAGGGCGGTAAACTCGTCCAGCAACAACAGCAATTGATGTTTCAATTGCGGGTTGTGTTCGGGCAGTTCGCGTGTCTGCAAGCCAATCGCTTGCTGGAAGAACAAACTCAACACCGGGCGTATCCTGTCCAGGTCGTCCGGTTTGACGCCGACATAAATAGACATGGGCCGTTTCCGCAAATTGCGTAAATCCATGTCGTTCTCGGACGTGGCGGCGTCCAGTAATGGATTCAGCCATAGCGAGAGTTTCGATGTCAGTTCTTTACGGATGCCACCCGCTGTTTGCGGCGGTAGATCGATGACCTCATAGATCGACGACACACATTGCCAGGAAAGCGGGTTGTTGCCCTCTCTTCTGCGGGCGAGAACGCCTTTCCAGTGCTCGACAAAGCCCTCGCCGGTCGTGCCGCCGGACATGCCTAGCCGTAACACTTCGCCAATCGTGCGCTTGGTGTATTGCGTTTCAAATAGGTAAAGGGCCAATCCCAAGAACAAAGTTCTGGCGCTTAACACCCAAAATGAGTCTTTATTGCCGTCTACGGTATAGAGCATTTCCGCTATCCGTTGAATATCGTTAATGCGGGTGTGTGGATCGGCGGAGACATAAAAAAACGGGTTCCAGCGGGCCGTTTGTCCCTCTTCGGATAGTGGATCGAATAGATAAACCTCTTGGCCGTGTTGACGCCGGAAGCCGGCTGTGACTTCCCAGTTCTCTTTTTTGATGTCAACGACGATCACCGATCCGGGAAAATTCAACAGATTCGGCACCACCACACCCACCCCTTTACCAGCGCGAGGCGGGGCGGCCAGTATTGCCCCCTGCTGGCCTGGTATCGACAAGTATTTCTCTCCGAGTTTGCCGATAATGATGCCGTCGCCGTCTAGCAGTCCGCGCTCCCGGATTTCCCGGCGGCTGGCAAAGCGGGCGTCGCCATGCAACGCCCGCCGGCGCGGAATGAGTGGTAGGCCGATACCACCGCCGACCAACAGGAACCCGGCCACCGTGCTACCAATCAGGTTGCGGTGAACCGTGGGCTTATGGCCGTAATGTTCGTGATATTGAAGAATCGTAATCGGTGTGGCTTGATACGGGTTTAAATGGCTGACCGCCAGAAAAAAATAGCCGGACACATAAAGCCCGGCTGTGAGCGCCAATAGCAACCCGACGAGGATTTTTGCGGTTTTCTTCATAGGCCGTGTTTGAGTTTCAGATCGGGTCTGTACCAGACCTCTTTGATATATCTAACCTGGCCATCGGCCGCGAACTGTAAAACGATGTCAATGGTTTGGTAGAGCAACGATTTGATTTCTTCCGATTGCAAGGCTTGCCCAGCCGGGCTTTGGCGGAGTAGTAACACCATTTGCGCAAGGGCGAGTTGTGCGGTGTGTCCGTGAATACTGGTAATTGAACCAGGGTGCGACGCCACGGCCCGCAGGTATTCAAAGGCTTCGTCGCTTCTTAACTCCGCCAAGAAAAGGCGATCCGGTTTCATCCGTAAGCAGGCCTCCAGTAGCATTTTGGCGTTAACGTTTGAAATGCCCTGCCCGCCTTTTGAGTAAAAAAGGCGCACGTGATCCGGTTGGTTGACTAACACCAATTCTTTGGCATCCTCAATCGTGATGATGCGTTCGTCGGACGGGATTTCGAGGATTAACGCTTTGTTTGCCGTTGTTTTCCCGCTCCCCGTGACCCCGGATAGCAGAAAATTCTTTTTGGCCTTTATGCCTAGCTTGATGAACTCGCCGTAACGGCGCTGTTCTTTGAGTGCGAGCAATTCCTTTTCCACGTCGTCCAGATCATCACCGGCTTCTTTACATTGCGTGAACAGGCCTTTGTCGGCCAACTCGTCGAGTGTCCAGACGGTTTTAGACGGCCGGCGGATTGTAATGGAGACGTGATCGCTGGCCGGGGGCAGCACGAATTGAATCCGCTCGCCGGTCGGCAGATCGGCCGATAACAAGGGCGTCGTTTCGTCGGCCCCTTGTGAGGTTTTATTCGCAACCAGATTGGCCATGTTTCTACACCAACCATGTGAGGCGAACGGCAATTTTTCACAGGTTTTGCCGCTGTAACGTTGCACCCAGGCCTCATGCGGTTTATTGATGCAGACCTCTGTCACGGCGTCATCATCCAGGATGCAACGCAATGGAGTTAGATAGTGATGCAATGCGCTCAGGTATTCCACATTGTCGCGTCGTTGTGCTGATTCCATGTACTTTCCACTCGGTGTTAGATTTTCGCGGGCGCGAAAATTGATTACTGATACTGGCGATACTTGGCGGCCGCCTCGTCGTAGATGTATTGGTATTTGTCGGCCAGTGCATACACCGAACGAAAATCCACATCACGCGCGAACAGAATTTGCACGCGCTCCCCTTGCGGTACGCGAATCGTTGGCGGAATGCTGACGGTGTTTCTCAACACTTCGGTCATGACTTGGTTGGGTTGTTGTGTATTGTAATTAAGCGTCGTGCCGCCGCTGTTGCCAGCGCCGCTCGCGTAGTTCGTGCCTGCCTGAATCACGCCATTGATGACTGATATTAGGATTGCCGCACCGAAGCGATCCCAGAAATGGCTGTCAACCTCGCCCGTGATCCCGCTACGTCCGAGCGAGTCCGTTGCCGGTGACGCCAGTTGTGCCACCACGCCGGCCTCGGTTCTGGCATCCGTCCACAACACAAACACGCGGCTTTGCCCTTGTTGCACGTTGGTACGTGTCTCGCCGGTAATCGCGGTGCCGCGTTTTAACAGCGGCACCTTGCCGTCGGCCCCGAAAATATCTTGTGACAATACACAGGTCACCATGCCGGGCAGTTGCGAGTCGATAGCGGTTTCCAGCGTACAATCGCCTTTTCGTCCTTTCGGGATAACGAACGTTAAC
Source organism: Methylomonas sp. LWB (assembly GCF_001856095.1). Classification (NCBI taxonomy): domain Bacteria; kingdom Pseudomonadati; phylum Pseudomonadota; class Gammaproteobacteria; order Methylococcales; family Methylococcaceae; genus Methylomonas; species Methylomonas sp. LWB. Next base: position 12,267 of record NZ_MKMC01000020.1, on the reverse strand, counting down.
GATGGCAACATTTCGGCCCGTGCCATGGCGGTTGTTGTCGGCTGTAGCGCTTTCGCCAAATCGGTATTCTGCCCGGCGATGGCATCCGTTAAACTGGCGGTGCGCTGGTTAGGGTCGGCGCTTGGTTGCCCCGTCCCTATTCCGCTGTTACTTGGTTTCACGTAAACAGGAGTCGTCAACCGGCGCATTTGTGCGACCTCTTCCGGCGTCGGTTCTTTTGGCCCGTTATTGACGTTGGCCGTCGATCCGGGAGCCGGCCCAAACAGGTTGCCAGCGTCCACTTGCTCTATCGGTTCCGGTGGCGGTGGCGTTTTGGCTTGTGGAAACGGCACCGCACCGAGTTTCGGAAGGCTGCCGCTTGACTGCGTTAGTTGTTCCTGTTGCTGTTTACGTTTTTCCTCTTCGGCGTTTTTCTTCGCGTTGATATTGGCGTAATACCAGGTCAAAAAGCCGCCGCCCAATAGCAAGATTAGGCCAATCGCGAACACATTATTCATTTTCGACTGTAACGACTGGCCGCGCGTCACGCTCGGGATTTGACGTTCGCCCGGTACGTGGTCGTGGTCGTCATAGTTCATATCCATTTCATGATTATTTTCACTCATTGCCGGCTGCCTCGTTTTCGGTTGGGTGTGTCTTTAAAACTACGTCGTCCTTCACTGTGCCCGACGTCAAACGCGATCCTCCGCCGGTAAACTGCCGGTTTTCGATGCAGCCCACTAATTCGCCACGGCGCAAAATAAAGCGGTGTGCGACGCGATGTACCACTACCTCGTCGGTGTCTGGCTCTACGTGATAATTGATCAACGATTCCGATTGATCCTCGTTTTCCGCGAAGATGGCCGGGTATTCGGAGTGCGAGCCGAATTTGATGTGCGTTTGAATGCCATCGTCGTAGGCCTCAATCGGTTTCATCGACGGAGCGCCGCAATACCAATAATCCTTGTTCAACTTGTAGGCCGGCGCATGCAACTTGTCGCGCAGCTTCGCTTTGGCTATGTCATCCAGCCGCTTTTCTTCCTCATCGTCCGGGTATCGGAAGGTAAGCGAGTAGATCATTGCTTTTTTGTTTTGCGGCGGGTTTTTCCGGACTTCGTAATCGAAGTGATACACTCGCCGGCTCGTTTTCACGTCGAAATTGGTTCGCACCAATTCCGCTTTGGGTTTGAGCCAGGTATCGTTTCCGTCGGCCGTGATTTCTAGCCCGCCGGTATCGCCGGCCCCTACCCCGACAAACTTCTCGCCCGGTGCCAGGCGCAAATGCGTTTGATAGCCCACATAGCCAATCAACCGGATTACATCGTCGCGGTCATAAACCACTTCACGCACACGCGGGTCTGTAATGCCGGGCATGGGGTTAATTTCCGCCACGCCGGTCGTGGCCCATGCCATCAAGCCGATAGCGCTTAAACGTCCTATTGTTTTCATGGTTGCCCCCCCATTACACGCGGCTGCTCGGCGATGACTTCCGGCTCTTTGTGATAGCTGGTGATCCGCAGGCCTAGTTGATTCAGACTGCGTTCTTTATCGTTGGTGGACGGTTCGCCATAGGCGTATTTGACGGTTGATAACCAGTGCGTGACGACGGGTGCGCCGTTGCCGCCTTTGCGTGTTTCTGTGGTGAATCGGATTTGCGCGGTATCGCGTGCGCCGCTGTCGGGTTCCAGGAAAGTAATGCCTTTGACGTGGACTGTTACGGTCGTGCCGTCTTTGTATTTCACAAGAGGCGATTCCGGGTTGCTTTCCGACCAATCCCGTGCCCATTCGTCGTTGAGTTTGGTGTTGTTAAATGCGCCGACGTATTCGTAGTCGGTTTCCGCAATCGCGTAGAAATAACGTTCCCGTGCGGTTTGGTAGTGGGTTAGTAGGTTGCGCGTAACAAGCTCGTTAAGCTCGGCTTCGCCGTTGTAGATCGGTACAACATCGACAATTCCCGTGGAGTTATCCACTCGGACTACATAAGGTTGCGTGGTTTTCAAAGGCGTCAGGCCTTTGATGGCCCAGGCCAGGCTTCCGGTCACGATGACCAGGCCGATAATGACCACTTTTTGAAATTTGATTTGCTTGAGCGCATCCCTGAGTTTGTCGGCTTCCCAAGAACTCGCCTCGGCCAGATATTTGTCCAGTTCCGGGTCGCGTTTCATGGTTGCACCGTTGCGTTAATGGGGGTGAAATCCTCGTCGCAACGCACTGGTGGCGTAGTTGCGCAGCCTGTCAGGATTACGGTTGATAAAATGGCTATAACAAGCCATTTACGTTTTCTGTGTTTCATAGTCGCAGGAGCTTTTGGTAGTTAGGGTGGTTTGATGGTATAGGCTCATTGAGCCTATGTCAATACTATTGTTATTTTTTTTCCGTTAATTCTTTGGTGGTTCGTTTGAGCGCGGTTAGCGCCCAATTAGGGCATTTCCTGCTGGATGGAATAGACGCCCCGGCCAACCAACTTCGCACTTTGCGCGTTCCCACTGATTGCCCGGTTTCGTTCGTGATTAGTTCAGCGGCCTCAGCTTGTGTAAGGCCGTACTTAGATAAAATTTCGCGAAATTCTTTTTGGTTTTCTTCGTGTTCTTGTATGCGAAGTTGCTCCATTTAAACGGTTCCCGATCGCTAACAGATAGCATGCGGCGACACATCGCCGCATGCTCCTTAGATTGTTTGAAAAAGGTCGTCCAGTCGTTGTTTGAGTGTTTCACAAAGCACTTCGGCGTCGTTGACCACATCAACGGGATCGCGGGCCAGTGCGGCCCGCAATGCCGTTTTTAGCCAATCCGATGCCGCCGGATCGTCGAGGATTGTTTGTATTGAATCGTTCATCGGTTTATTGAATTCCAGTTTCGCGGGCGCGAAAAAAACCGTTAAAACACGGCGTTTCTAGCTATTTTTCCCCCTGTTTGCTGTTGCGTCTGTTGCTGTGCTCGCCGTGCGCCTAAGCGGGTGCCCAGGTTGCGGGTTATCGATTGGTAGCGGCTTGGTTGATGCCCGGCCCGCCCATCGGCTACGCCACGCGTGAATTGGTACGCGGTGCCGCCTGTACTTCTCGCTGTACGAGACATCAGCCGACTTAGGGCATTGAATGTGCTCAGCGCAACGCCACTTCCCAATGCCGCTGCGATACTAGGCACCTGTTTCATGATGATGAGAATAAACACGCACGCTACGCAAAATTGAATACCCTCGGCGATTTGAATACCCGCCCCTTTTGTGGCCGCATCAGTCGCGTATGCATCGAGCATATTCAACAATAATTTAGCCGCTACTGCGGCAATAACGATTATGAGTGCGTAATTGGATAATTGCGCAAGCCAGGCCTCGAAAAATCGTTTAGTGGTTTCAAACATTAACCCGAGGATGAATAATGGTCCGACGGCTAACAACAATCCCACAGCAACCAGCGATAAACAATATAAATAGGCCATCCAGATGCAAATCGCGCCTGCGCATAAATACACCAAAAATCCAGCAAGATAATATCCCACGTCGCCACTCATAAAACCGCCCTGGTCAATAAGGGCTTCGGCGACCGAAGCCCCTTTAACCCATATACCATCAACCGTGTTTAATGCAGCGTTTCCACCCAATATTGCATTGGATAATGCGTCAGGGGTTGTCACAAAAAAATCAATGAAAACCGCGTTGTATTCCCATAAATCGATTGCCACGGCGAAAATCACTGCCAACTGGATGATCCGCTTGGCCCCGTCCATGATCGGCTCTTCGATTGCCCCACGTAAATGTAAATACCCCCATAACATCACATACATGGTCGCAAACGTGACAGCCGCCGGAGCGATACTTGCCGAGAGATTGGCAGTCACGGTCGCCACGGTGTTTAGGACACCCGCTTGCAAATTGTTCCAAATTGTTAAAAAAAATCCCATGGCGATGCCTCGATCCGATGTTAGTTGCCGCCGATTGTGTAATTCGGCTGTGTTAAATCACGAATGTGTCCTGTCGATTTCCGAGGGCGTTTAGGCTCTTCCACTTGCGTTTTAACCACAATGGTGATTGGTTTATCCGCATCCTGCGCGGCTACGCGGATCACCTGTTGCCCATCCTCTGTTTGTGGTGTTACGGCCACTGGCGCATTTTCCGGGGTATTGTTCGCCTTGCTATTAGTGGTCAGATAGTACGTGCCCCCAGCGGTCGTGGCTGCCGTTAATACAATGGTGGTCAAAATTGCGATGTTCTTAGTCATTTTTTGTCTCCGGTTATGGATTGCCACCGATGGTGTAATTCGGTTGTACAAGTGCGCTTGTATGGCCTACTTGCTGCACTGCCAACTCCCGCATTTGTTGCTGATTGATGCGCTCCTGATTTTGCAGGTAGGCGTACATTTGATCCATTTTGCTCTGATCGTTTTGCAGCATCACCTGTTCGCCCGCGATCCGGGCTTGAAGTTCGGCAATGGCCTTTGGATCGTTGGTGTTGTTGATGCTATTCATCATTTGCTGGATATACGCGTACCGCTGGCCGGCGGCGTCCATGCTTTGCTGTGCGGTGGCCTGTATTGCGGCGGCGTTTTTCCGGCGCTGAGTGAATAGGTTAAGCTGTTGGCCGGTCATGTTGAGACTATTGAGGGCATTGCCGTTCAGAATCGCGTTTTGATTGGTGAAATTCTGAACCATGCCGCTCATCTGGTTATAGGTCTGGCTCGCGCCGTCAATGGTGTCAAGTAGATCGCCCGTGCTTTCCGGCAGGTAGTTACGCGAGGCGTTGGTTAGGGTTTGCAAGGCTCCCAGCCCCCGACTACCCGTAACCGCGTTATATGTGGATGTGACCATTTGATAGGTTTGCTGCAATTGCTGTAATTGCTCCACCATGGTATTAAACTGCTGGATTTCGTCTTGGTGATTAGCGGCCCAACCGGCGATGGTTTCAGCCATGTGTGCCGGGTCGTTCACAATGTCAACTGCATTAGCGCTAGTCGATAACATCATGATTAGGGCTATCGCTAGGGGCTTTTTCTGAATTAGCTTCATGTGGTGTACTCCATTGGTTAGGAACGGCGTTGTTCATCAAGGTGTTGCTTGTAAAGCGGTAACCAGGTGCCGGGGTTGTCGCCCACGTCCTCTATCAGTTTTCGGACGTATTCGACGTTATGTGAACGGCCTGAAATGACATCCAGTTCGTAACTGAACCCTTTTAAATTGAGTTCACATACGACGCTGGCGTGCCCTTGTTTAATCAGGAATTGCCGGCTGCCTGGCTCGATTTCCTGTTTGATTAACAGAAACTCGCGCTCGCTCAGTCCGAAGCCGTCGATGTAGTCCTCTTCCCGTGCCTTTTCGTTGGGCATGAAGATTTGCGTCGGGGTTTGCTCGACCAGAGTTCGAGCAATTGGGCTTTCCAGTACGGAGCTAGGGCTTTGCGTGACGAAAATAAAACCGGCGTTCTTTTTACGTGCCCGTTCCAGTCCGTCCTTCGCAAACTCTTGAAAGGCCGGATCGGTGATCGAGCGCGAAAACTCGTCCATCCAACACAGTAAACGCCGGCCGTCCATCAGTGTTTGAACGAGGTGGAACAGATACATGGTGATCGGCCCGCAGGTCACCGGGTTTTTCAGAAAGTCGGTGGAATCGAAGCCGATGGTTGCAGCCTCATTCATGAGGCCGCTGATCGTGTCGGTCTCATTGTCGAACACCCAGGCATATTCTCCGGCGGTGCTTTCCGCCCACTTGCTCAGTCGCGCGTAAAGGCCTTCCGGATCGCGCACGTCCAGGAATTCCACCAGGCGCGATAAGCGGCGGTATTGGCGGTCAAGTAATAACGTGCCGTCCAGTGCGGTGTTGAGATTCTTCAACTCGCGTTCGGTTAACGGTTTGTCGGGACGATACGCCAGGCGTTGCACAAATTGCCGCATGAATTCGACATTGTTGGGGGTCGGGTCGAGCTGGAGCGGGTTAAACCCGGTATTGTGTTTGTTGCGGATCGGCAGGTAACGGCCGCCTAATGCCCTGATCAAGATTTCCAGGCCGTAGTCGTTATCAAAAATCACCTGCGTGACGTTTTGTTTGCGCAGCATCGATACCATGAAGCCGAACACGACGGTTTTACCGGAACCCGTCGGGCCGCATAGGTAGGTGTGGGCCACGTCTTTTTTGGAGCCACCGGTCGGGTCTTTGGGATCGCTGGCGTGCAACGAAAAATAATAGTTGCTTCTGGCGTTGGTGATCAGTACGGCCATGGCGTCGCCCCAATGGTTACCCGTTGCCCGGCCGACCGGGAAATTATGGTACGGGGCCGTCGCCGAGAAGTTCCGGGTGGTGATCGGCGATAGACGCGGCCGATAGGCGAAATTGCCAGGCAGTTGCGCCCAAAACCCCGCTTCCATGGCGAGGTCTTCACGTGCAACGGTCATGCCGGTATCGCCTAGTACAGTTCGCGCCCATGCGATGTTGTTATTGAGTTCGCGCAAGCGCGGCGTGTTTTCCGCTTCTTTCACGCCTTCAAACGGTTCGGCGTGAACCAGCAACGAGAAATGATGATCGCCCATGGCGATTTCGTTCCCGGATATTTGATCGATAGCAATATCGAGGTCTTCGGTCTGCGACCTGGCTAAATCACCGATGTTTTCCATTCTGGCCCGTTGATTGACCAAGAGCGTTTGCGCGCTCGCTTTCTCCATGAAGGTGAAACTCTGCGTCAAGACAAAGCTAAATGGCGCTTTCAACAACGGATTAAACATGCCGACGACGGTTGGCGTCGGGTACTCTTTGATGCCAAGGATGGCGCCGATGCGGGTATTCGTTGCGGTGCGGTATTCCATGGCTTCGGTGCCGAACGATAAACGCGAGGTGGCCAGCACCTCATTTAAAGGGGATCGCGGTAGCGCGATGCGTTGCCATTCGCCGTTGATGAGTAGGCCGAAATATTCAAGGATGGTCGAGTAATAATGATCGCCCCGTTTGTAGATGCTGAGCGGTTCGGGATCGTAGCGGCCGAGGGCGGCCATGACGTGCTGTTGCAGTTTCGCCATTTCGTCCAGCGCTTCCGCTTGCTCTTGTTTGGCCGCCTCTTTGTTGACGCGGTTTAGAAAACTCATGGCCGTTTTGCCGACCGTGCCGGGTTGAGGCCGATACACAACCGCCACGTATAGGTCGTTGACCATCAACGTTTCTTGGCCAATGCGGCGACGGTATTTCTCGTTCAGGTCGTGGGCAAAGCCCGGCTCGAACTCGCCGTGCGGGTAGGTGTCTTCCCGGTGGCGAATCACTGTTTGCCAGATCGAGATATTCGGCCGGGCAATATTGCGGTAAAACACGTTTAAACGTTCGTGCCAGATGTTGAGCTGTTCGTCGTCGGCATTTTCGTAGCCGATGCCGGACAGCTTGAATACCATCACGTAGCCATTTTTGGTTTTCACAATGTGTTCGTTGGCGTGGATGGTATAGGGAATGTGGATCGCGGCCGCCTCTTCTCGCAACAGCGCCTTGTGGTTTTTCAGTTGAGCTATCGCTGACATATTCGGTTCCTTTGTTTGTTAAGCCGCGCAACTGGGCGGCGTTTGTCGCCGCCCTTTCTCGTTTGGCAGGTTGTAACGGTGCGCGGTGTAGCTACTCCCTTTCCATTGTTTGTAATTGCCCTTGATCCAGTTCTGCCCTTTGGTTCTGGCCCATAGCGTCGCCAAATCGAAATAACGTGGTTCCGGCATGAGAATCAAGGCCAGTAACCCGTGAATCGGAATGTAGGACAGCAACCACAGCAGGTTGCGCGTCATTAGAAACATTTCGATTACCAGCATTGCGCCTAACACCATGCCTGATGTTGTTACCCCAAAACGCATCGGCGGGCGCGTTGCAGCGACAAATAACGGGTCTGCTTGCAGACCATCATTTCGGCTCATGGCTACACACCGAATAGGCCACGCACCCAGGTCACAATTTGTTGTGATCCAAATACGAGGACAATACCGACCATGCCGCTGACGGCGTGCGTCCAGGATACCCGCCCGAACCACGCCAATGCGCCGAGCGCCATAACGGCGATCACTGCAACCGGCGTTAGAATTGCCAGGATGTCGGTCGAGAGTGCGCCCGATCCGGTTGTAAACGGGCCTGCGGCGTAGGTGATGCGCTGAGCGCCTAAGAAACAAATGGCAATCAATAGTTGTTGAATCAGTTTACGGCTGTTTCTCATTCTGAATTTCTCCTAAGTTGTAAAAAAAGATGGGTAAAACAGTTTGTTTAATGTTGTGAATTTTCGCGGGCGCGAAAATTGTTACTTGTCTCGTTGCATTTGGTCATGTTTTTGAGTTTCAAGTCCATATCGCCCAGTGCTTTTGAGTAACACCGCAGGTGGCGTCCCCGTTTAGGGAATAGCGGCTTTATATCGTCCATAGTGACCGCCTTGACGCTTCATCGATGCTGGTTGTTTTTTGGTTAAAAAACATTGCCGTCATCTCCCCGTCCGTTAATTCCGGCCTATATCGCCGTACTTCAAAATACCCCGTGACAGGATATTTTTAGTTGCATTGAGGTCGGCGTTTTCATGGTGGCCGCAGGCAACGCAGTTAAAAATGGCCTGTGTTTTTGGTTGCTGATAGATTCTCGGCCGCTGTACGGCGGCCGTTAACGTCGTCATTGCGCGGCCTGTGGCGGTTTGTTATACAAATCCCACCAAGGGCCGGTTGTCGCGGTTTTTTGCGGGGTGGTCGCCGCCGCGTTGGCGATAGGCGGGGGCACGGGCGTGACCACTACAGTTTTATTGGCGCTGCCGTCGGCAAGCGCAATTTCCTGTTGCAGTTGTTTGATGTTCGCGTTTAGCTCTTCGAGCCGGTTTTCGGTTTTGGCCAAGGCGTCGGTGTCGTTGGCCGCCATTTGCACCGCGCGGTTTTTTTGAGAGTCCGCCAAGAGTTGTTTTTGCTCGGTTAGCTCGGCTTGCAGAATCTTGATTTTTTCGGCGTCTCGGGATTGTTGCTCCGCAACATTCACCTGTGCCGCCGGTGTCTGTGCGAATGTCGGCGCAGCTAGGGCGATGGTGAGTAGTATTGTCGCGGCGCGTGAATGATTATGCATAACATCGTCCAGGGTTGAATGTTCGCCCGGCTATCGCCGGGGAATTGTTGAGGTGGTTTCGATGTTATAGGCTCAGTGAGCCTATGTCAAGACTATTTTTATTAATCTTGTGGGGCTGCTGGAGGGAGATTTTGCGTTGCGCGTTTCAATGCGGTTAGCGCCCAATTTGGGAGGTTTCGTGATGACGGTGTATCGGGGTCCGCCAGCCATGACCGTACCTTCCTAACCCCAACTTTTTGACCTGTTTCGTTGGCGATCAAATCCGCCGCTTGGGCTTGTGTTAATCCGTATTGGTCTAAAACCGCCCGAAACTCGTTCTTTTTAATCCTCTCTTCTTCTTGCTCTTCTGTTCTCATACGCGCGTTAATATCCGGTCGGTGCCGTCGTTATCATCGTTTTAGTTTTACCCTACTTATTGTTCTTATTTAAGGGCTATTTAGTTTACTCAAATTTGGTTCTTTTACCCCACCCTTCTCTTTTGTGAATGAATGTCGATTGTGTTTCGACCGAGTGAATTTTAGCGCGTATTTAAAATTGAGGCATTTTTCGCGGGCGCGAAAAAGCGGTGCCATCGAACGATGGCACGCGGGGCGTGGGTTGAGTGATTCGCTGGGCGGGTTAACTGGGGTCGCTTTTGCCTGGCTTCGGTTTATTTTTGAGTTGCGTGGTTAGTGCTGTGACCTGGCCGCGCAGCTCGGAGGCTTCGCCCTCGGCCCTTTTGGCGTCGGCTTTCACTTCTTTGAGTTGGGTCTTTAGCGTATCCACTTCGCGGCTCGCCGCATCAAGCGCTATTTGCTGGCTGGTGATTTGGTTGCGGGCGCTGTTGAGTTCCTTGGTGTTGGCATCCTGTTGTTTCTCTAATTGATCAATCCGCGCTTCCGCGCGGGTTGTCCGATCCGTCATGGCTTCCAGTTTGGCGTTTGCCACAGCCGCCGCTTGCTCGGCTGCTTGTTTGCCCGTTTGCAGTTGTTCAATCTGTTGCCGGAGCCGGTCGATTTCCGTTTTCTGTTCTTTGAGCTTTTCGTCGCTCGCTTCTTGTTTATTCCGACCTTGCGCGACTTCGATCCGGGCTTGTTCCGCTGCATGACGCTCTCGGGCCAGTTCGGCCGTCATCCGTTCAATTTCGGTCGCACGTTCGGCGGCCGTCGCGGTGGCTTGGTCTCGTTCGGTGGTGACGATGGTTAGCTGGTTGAGCAGTTCGTCGCGTTCGTCTTCAAGCTGTTCACCAGTGGCGGCAAGTTCGGCGGCGTCGCCTTGGGCTTGTACAAGCCTGCCCTCGATTTCCGACCGTGCCATGGCGGCCGCTTTTTCGATTTCCGCCGCAATGGCCGCGGTTAAGGTGCTGGGTAATTCAGGGGCGGTGGCAGCCGCTTGGGGCCGTGCGTCTCGCCAGGTCGCCAGGTGCCGCTGGATGGTGTTGGGGCTGCCAGTGGTTAGCCGATCCCGTATGGTGCGGATAGTGGGTTGTTGGCCGGTGCCAAGGATCGCGTCGGCGACTTGCGCCACTTGTTCGTATGAAATACCTATTCGTGCCATAGTCTGTTTCTCCTGGTGGTGCATAACGTAACATATCACTACAAAATCGTTATGATATGTTACGTTATGATACAGTAAAGCGCAAGGATTTTTAAAGCGGCGACAGGTTTCGCTGTAGCTGGTGGTCTGGTTTGGGCCGGAACTTGGTTCTGCAAAACATGCGCTAATATACTAGTCTATGCATAAAACTATAAAGTTATGCGTTATATGCGTATAATGTGCATTTTAAGTTAGTGTTACGAGGTGCTAGATGGCTTTCAGAGCAGACGAAGCTGCACGTATTGGATATGAACGTGCGGTAAATTATCTTATTTCTCGACTTAGGGATGCGGACAAATCTCAGAGGACGCGCAGCAAAGAAGCATTCGATGATATTGTTGATACGTATGGGCCAGTGATTGACAGTTATCCATCATGGCATCCGTTGGTCACGAATCATGACAGCCGCGATCCGGTAACTCATCCTGGTCGTGAATGTGGATACAACGGTCTCGATCACACAATATATCTTGCCAACGCGTTTATCACGTGCCCGTACCGTGATGGGCAAGAGGTGATCGATTCGGTTGCAGCGCTTCCGGCGCATCCTGTTGCTACCATTACTGCGGAACGACTAGATGTACAGCTATATCAACCCAATGCCAACCCTATTTTGGTTAAATGTGACTGGGACAAGGCTCTTCCAATGGATAGAATGATTCCATTGTCACTCGCTATGCCTCTCATTTTAGAGAAAGAGATCCCATGCTGGAGATGGTCAGAGGTAGCTGAAACGTGGGAATCAATGCGCCCATATTTCTTAGGTGCTCCTTATGGCAGTCGATCATCTTTGTTTGTGAACCAAGAAACAGGTCAAACGATAAAGAAAATTTGGAACGCGCTGATCTACACCGGAATGTTTGGCCACATTAGGGTCTGATTGGGATCATATGCTGTTTTTATTTCAGGGGCATTTTTCGCGCCCGCGAAAAACCGGACGCCCTTACAGACTCCGCTTTCGCTTCGGTCGTACCGACTGCCGGCTATCGCCGGCACCTTCCAGGCCGCCTTGCCGACGCTCAATAAGGGACGTGCGTCGGCGCTCCGCAAGCTACGCACCGCCACACCTCCCTTAGCCGCTGTGGCTTATCCCTAACGGCACGCAAGGCTATCGCCCTGCTCGAACAACATCACCCTAAAGGTCGGCGGTGGATTTATACACAACGCCCCGCTTTTTCGGGGGTAGATTGGAAGACCCCCACGCGGGCGAGTGTGCATAAATCAACTTGTATGATCGATGAGGTGATTTTCGCGCCCGCGAAAATGTTGCGGATAGAGATTAAGGCGCGGCTATCGCCGACTGCATTTTGATGTTTGAGTTTAGCCGTGGCCATCGACGTAGCTAGTCTTAATGGGACGAGGATGTGCGTAATGTGCGAACAGGTTGCCAGAGCGTCCGGCTTCATCGATCAAGGGTGAAGGCTTCGCCCGAACATAAAAAAATAGACGCCTTTTTTGATTAAGGCTTTGCGTCGATTTTTTTATGTCCGCCCTTGACCGCGCCGAACCCTCCGGCCGACTGTACGCACCGCACACCCTCGTCCCATTAAGACCGATGCAACCCAGGCCGGGTATTGCCCCGACTAACAAGCGGTGCGGCTATCGCCGCGCTATTTGGACTTCTCCGCTCCCCTGAACCCTTAATCCCGATTGCAAGGGGCATGCCATAACTGATTGA
>NZ_MKMC01000019.1:0-46854 GCF_001856095.1 Methylomonas sp. LWB | reverse complement strand
GAAGCCGTTGGCGTTCAAATTGCCGTTCAGTTGAATGCTGCTCAGCGACAGCAAGCCCAACGACAATGTCCCGGTGGCCTTGACCGTCACCTGACTGGCGATAGACACCGAATCGAAATTGAACACGGCGATATCGCCGCTGACAACGCCGCTGTACAACACCGAGCCGTCCGGTGCTTTCAGAACCGGTGTGCCGTTGCCGGTATCGAAAAGATAATCGCCAACGGTCTGGGTGAGCGACAAACTGCCCAACGAAGCAAAGTCGTTAGGATTCAACGGCGCGGCGAAACTTGGGGCGCTGCCTAGCGCCCATAGGGCCAGACTGATCTGGGCTGAGTAACGAGCTTGGAACATCGGTTTTCTCCAGGTTGGGGACGGCCTCGTTAACCGGACAAGGCCCTGCCTTGCGGGACTCGAGGACGTTGTGGGTCGGTATCGGAAATTCGTTTGTCCCAGGCCAGAGGACGATGAAGCGGCTGGGCGGATTTCCCGGTCTTGGCTCGTTCCACTCCGAGTGCGGTTAGCGCTTTAGCAGAGGGGCGTTAGGGCCGGTTGGCAGTTTAATCAGCCTGAATACCCGACCGCAATTCCGCCAAATGGGGGGATATTGTCGATCGCTAAAAATTGGCTCAGTATAAAAGCCGTTATTTTCCTTGAAAGGCTACCGATGAAAATTCTGTTACTTGACGACCATGCGTTATTTCGAGCCGGCCTGCGTTTGTTGTTGCAAGCCTTGGACCGTTCGGTAACAGTCTTCGAAGCGGGGACGATCGCCGAGGCCTTGGCCGTCGCTGCCGAGCACGCCGACCTTCGTTTATGTTTGTTGGATTTAAGTTTGCGCGGCGAGGACGGGTTGGCGGCGGTCGCCGACATCAAAGCGGTCGCCTCGGACGTCGCCGTGGTCGTGGTGACCGCCAGCGACGAACCGGCGACGGTCAGGGCGTGTATCAATGCCGGCGCGATGAGTTTTATTCCGAAAAGTTCGGCGCCGGATGTGTTGGCCGAAGCGCTTAAGTACGTGATGGCTGGCGCGGTGTATTTGCCGGCGGCGATGGCGGTGAGCGATGTGGATTGGGCGCCGATTAATTTGTCGCCGCGCCAACGCGATGTTTTGCGAGGTCTGTGCCGTGGTTTGCCGACCAAATCCATCGCTCGCGATCTGGGTCTGTCCGAGCATACCGTCAAGGACTATATCGCCGCATTGTTCAAGGCGCTGGACGTGCATAATCGCACCGAAGCCGTCATCAAGACCGGCCGGCTGCGGTTGCTGCCCAGTGAAAACTGATTGGCGACGCCGGTTCCGGCGCGAGGCCGCGATCGGTTTGGAAGACGCCGACAGCGCGGATTTCGAATGCGAGGTTTTGCGCGAGTTGATAGGCTTGCACGCCAGGATGTTGTTGCGCTTGCCCTGGGTTCAGGCGCTATTGGCTTTAGGGGTGGCGTTGTTGGCGTACCGCTCGACATCGTGGAGCTGGCTGGTGGGCTGGAGTCTGTTGACGGTTGGCGCGGAGTGCGGCCGAGCCCTTTACGCCGTCAGGGTGCTGCGGATGGCGCCGAGCGCCGACCCGGCGACTATCCACCGGGTTTTTATCGGTTTGGCGGCCGGCGTCGGTGCGACGGTGGGCTTGAGCGCGTGGCTGTTCATACCGAATATGCCGTTGCCGGATCGAGCCTTGCTTGTGATCGTGCTGTTTGCGATGCCGGCCGCCGGCGTGTCGGTGGCGGTGTCGTCACCGCGGATTTTGGCCGCGTATTCGCTACTGATCATGGTGCCGACCGCGGTCTGCTGGGCCGTTCAATATCCCGAGCAAAGCCTGGTGGTCGCCGGCTTGACTACGCTGTACTGGTCTTTCATCGTCAGCGTGGCCGGTGACGGCGAACAGTTGTTGCGTCGTTCGGTGGCGATTCGGCGCGAGCGGGATCGCACGTTGGCGGATTTGCAACAACTGAATGCCGAAGTCAGGGCAGCCGTGACGCGGGCCGAGGCATCGTCGCGAGCCAGGGCGCGGGTGCTGGCCGCCGCCAGTCACGACTTGCGTCAGCCTTTGCACGCACTGTCGGTGTATAGCGCGGTCTTGGTGGCCAATCCCGACGCGGAGGCCTTGCCGGAGGTGGCGGGCAATATCGATCGGCTAGTACGCAATTTGGGCGGGTTGCTGCACGGCTTGCTGGATTTGTCGCGCTTGTCGGCGGATCAATACGTGCCGGAACTGCGGCGAATTTCGCTGGATCGATTGGCGGCCGAGGTCTGCTCGGAATTCGACGCCTTGGCCGAAGATAAGTCGTTGCGCTTAGTGCGGTGTCTGGGACAGGTCAGGTTGTTCGACGATCCGGTGGCGATTGCCCGCATCGTCCGCAATTTGCTCGATAACGCCATCAAATACACCGAGCGGGGCGAAGTGGTGGTGTCGACCGCGCGGCGAGACGAGTGGGCGGTGTTGGAGATCGTCGATACCGGACGCGGCATTCCGCCCGGCGAATTGACCCGGGTTTTCGAGGAATTTTACCAATTGGACAATCCCGGCCGCGATCAGCAACACGGTGTCGGCTTGGGTTTGACGATCGTCCAGCGTTTGTGCGAATTGATCGGTGCCGACATTGCCCTGGCTTCCGAGTCGGGTGTCGGCACCCGGGTCACCCTGCGCTTTCGGACCTTGGCGACCGGCAATGAACCAAGGCCGGTCAACGCGGACGCCGATGTATCGGGAGTAAGCGGCAAACGGATTTACGTGGTGGACGACGAGGCGGACATTTTGGAAGCGATGCGCATTTTGCTGCAAGGCTGGGGTTGCCGAGTCGAAACAGCGGCATCGGCGCGTGTGGCCGATGCGTTGTTTTCCGATGTTGGCCGGCCGGATTTATTGATTGTGGATTTACGCTTGGCCGAAGGCGAGCAAGGCTTGGCGCTGGCTCGGCGTTTACGCGGCCGTCACGGCGAGTTTCCGGTTTTGGTGGTGACCGGCGAGACTGGGCTCGAGGCCTTGGCGCCGGTACGTGTTGCGGGATTCCCGCTTTTGCAAAAGCCCATCGTCGCCGACGTATTGTACGACGCGGTCAGCCGAGCCTTGCCGTCGGCGGTGCGGCAACGCGACTAGCGCGCAATCATCGGCTGGCGAGCGGATAGTCGGTGTAACCGCGCCAATCGCCGCCGTAAAAATGCTCGGAATCCGGCGCGTTCAGCGCCAGACCTAGTTGTAGGCGGGTCACCAGATCGGGGTTGGCGATGTAGGCGCGGCCGAAGGCGACCAGATCGGCGCGGCCATCCGCGACCGCGCTGGCCGCTCGGGTGGCGGTGTAGTGGCAAGCGGCAACGTACACGCCGCCAAACAGACGCCTCAGCGCCGAGTAGTCGAAGTTCGACGAGCGATTGAGTCGGTCTTCGCCTTCGACGACATGCAGATAGCCAATTCTGCCGGCCAGCTCGGCGGCAACGGCGTCGAATAAAAATTGCGGATCGCTGTCGCGCATGTCGTTAAAACTGTTTTCCGGGGAAATGCGCACGCCGACTTTGTCTTTACCGACCACGGCGGTTACGGCATCGACGACTTCGTTCAAAAGACGCATCCGATTATCGACGCTGCCGCCATAGCCGTCCTGGCGCTGGTTGCTAGCGTCGCGCAGAAATTGATCGAGTAAATAACCGTTGGCGGCGTGAATTTCAACCCCATCGAAACCGGCCTGCATCGCATTGCGGGTGGCTTGAGCGTAAGCGGCGGCGATAGCGGGCAACTCGCCGATTTCCAGCGCGCGCGGAATAACAAACGGTTGCGGGCCGCTTGGCGTGCCGACCATGCCGGACGGTGCGAGGGCCGACGGCGCGACCGGCAGTTTACCGTCCGGTTGATAACAGGGATGGGAGACCCGGCCGACGTGCCAAAGCTGTAGAAACATCCGGCCGCCGGCGGCGTGGACGCAGGCGGTCACTTGCCGCCAACCTCGAATTTGTTCCGAACTATGAATACCCGGCGTGGCCGGATAACCCTGACCTTCGGGAACGATTTGACTGGCTTCGCTGACGATGAGTCCGGCACTGGCGCGTTGGGCGTAATACAGCGCGTGCAGTTGATGCGGCGCGTTATCCGCGTCGGCCCGGCAGCGCGTCAGCGGCGCCATCACGATACGGTTGGGCAACGCCAACTCGCCCAAGGCCAGCGGCGAAAATAAGGTCTCGGTCATCGTTCAACCTCGAGGTTGTCCTGAAAAAGTCGGTAAGTCTAGCGGAGTTGCCGGCGTTTACCGTCGACCGATTAACGTTTCAGGAGAATCTTCCGTACCCCTGGCTGGGCCGCCGTGGCGAACGCCGCCGGGCCGGCGCTGAGCGGAAAAACGCCGTCTATCAACGTCTCGACGGCGATGTCGCCGGCGCCCAGCCTGTCCAGGGCGGGCTCGAAACGGCCGCATCGCGATCCCAGCAAACCGATTTCCTTGACGACCAGCGGGCTGAGATCGATGGGGTGATCGGCGACGAAGGTGGATTTAAGGACTAAACAGCCTTGCGCGCGCAATAGGCGCAAGGCTGCCGCGAAGCCGCTGGCGGTACCGCTGGCATCGACGACGCAGGAAAAACCGCTCTCTGGAAAATCGGCGGCCAATCCGGCCTGCAAGCCCCAACACCTGGGCAGCGTTAGCGAGGTTTCGCTACGGCCCAGCATCGTGACCCGATGGCCGGCCAGCGCCAATGCCTGGCCGATTAGCAGGCCGAGCCGGCCCGGTCCGAGCACGCCGATCTCGCCGCGCGGCAGGTCTTGCAATTGTTCGACGACCCGCAAGGCCGCGGCCAGCGGCTCGGCGAACACGGCCGCTTCGTCGGCGACATGGTCCGGCAGTCGCAATAAATTCGCGACCGGCAACGTGAAGAAGTCCGCGAAGGCGCCGTCTTTAGCGCGGATGCCCAGTACCCGCCGGGTCGGACAATGCGCCGGTCCGGTCGTCAGACAGGTCGGGCACAGGCGGCAGCCGATGTTGATCGATCCCACCACTCGACTGCCCAGCCAGTGGCGGTCGTTCGCATCGGCGACCTCGACCACTTGTCCGACGAATTCGTGGCCTAGAATGCCGGCAAAACCGGCGTAGCCGTGGGCTAATTCTAGGTCGGTCGCGCAGATGCCGGCCAGACGCATTTCAATCAACGCTTCGCCGGTTTCCGGCTTTGGGATCGGTCGGTCGGTCCGATAACTCAACTGCCGGTCCAGCAGCAAGGCTTGCATGGTCATGGCGGCAAATCGGCGATGCCCTTGGCTCGCAACGCGGCGCGGAGTAGTTGGGCCCGCAACGGCAGGTCTTGTTCGGAGCGTAGGTCGATATTCAATGCAAACAACCAGGTCGCCGCAGCGGTTTCGAGGCTGCCGACATACCAACCGATTTGCGGCTGGCCGCGCGCCGCCCAGCCGGTTTTGGCGCGCAATGCGTAGGTCGGCGTGCGTTCCACCAGCATGATGTTCCGCAAGGTTTCAAAGTGCTCGTCGGCGAACGGTAGTGCGCGGCTTTGCAATTTCTTCAGGAATTCGATTTGTTCCGCCGCGCTGATTTGCAGATCGCCGTTCAACCAGAATTCGGTGGGATTAAAATCCGACGCCAAACGGCCGTAATCGATGTCGTCGAGATAGCTGCGGTAGGCCTGTCCGCCGATCCGGCGCGCTAAAACCTGATAGCACCAGACGCAGGACGTCTTGAACGCGCTGGCCAGGGTGTGGTCGCGGTTCCAGTCCGGCAACGACCGCGCGACGCCGTCCCATTTCAGCACTTCGTTGCTGTCGATGGCTCCTTCTTCCAGGGCGATCAGGGTATTGAGGATCTTGAACGTCGATGCACTTGCGTAGCGTTGGCTGGCGCGGGCGTCGTTGTGGACGTAGCGTTGGCTGCCGTCCGCGGTGGCGATGATCAGGGTGCCGCTTAGCTGGCGTTCCGCGAATAAAGCCGCCAAGCTGGGATCGTTGGCGCGGCTGAGCGACGGCCAAACGGCGAGTAGACAAAGCAGGGCGGTTTTCAACACGATGGACAATTTGGGGAAAAATACCGTTGGCGCCGCCAAGCGCCGTCTTGTCGCCGTCCCTGGCGGAGAAAATGTCTTAGTTTTTCAATTGGGCCGCAACGGCGGCGCGGCGAGTGATTTCCGCCCAGTCGCCGGCATCGACCAGATCGGCCGGCGCCATCCATGAGCCGCCGACGCAGGCGACGTTGCTCAAGGCCAAATATTCCGGAGCGTTTTTCGGATTGACCCCACCGGTTGGGCAGAAGGTTACTTGCGGCAGCGGACCGCCGATCGATTTCAACATCGGAATGCCGCCGGCGGCTTCGGCCGGAAAGAATTTCATCGCGGTAATGCCTCGGTCCAACAAGCGCATCACTTCGCTGGGCGTGATGACGCCGGGCAACAGCGGCACGCTGGTTTCCAACGCGGCGTCCAACAAGGTTTCGGTGACGCCGGGGCTGACGATGAATTCGGCGCCGGCTTCGATCGCGGCATGCAGGGTTTGCACATTGATGATGGTGCCGGCGCCGACGATCGCGCCGGGGACTTCGGCCTTGATGCGGCGAATCGCATCCAGCGCCACCGGGGTGCGCAACGTGATTTCCAGTACTTTCAGTCCGCCGTCGACCAGCGCTTTTGCCAGCGGAACGGCGCTTTCGAGATGGTTGATGACCATGACCGGCATTACCGGCGAGGTGGTCATGACTTCTTGGATGCTTACGGTCATGGTTTTAATCCTGTAGGTTGGTTTGTTGTTATTGTGTTAATCGACGTAAAACAAGTTGGTCGCGCCGGTTTCGGCGGACGAGGCGTGGGCGCGGAAGCCGCCGAACAATTCCCGGCCCATGCCGAAGTGGTGGCCCTTCGCCGAATTGGCGGCGGCGACCCTGGCCTCGAATTCCGCCGGATCGACCTGGACGTTGACTTCGCCGGTCTGCGTGTTCAAAACGATGACGTCGCCGTCGCGGACTTTGGCCAGCGGACCGCCGTCCAGGCATTCCGGGCACATGTGAATCGCCGACGGCACTTTTCCGGAAGCACCGGACATGCGGCCGTCGGTGATCAGGGCCACTTTGAAGCCTTTGTCCTGCAATACGCCCAGCGGCGGCGTCAGTTTGTGCAATTCAGGCATGCCGTTGGCTTTCGGTCCTTGGAAGCGCAACACCACGATGCAGTCTTTCTCCAACTCGCCGCGTTTGAAGGCCGCGACCACGTCATCTTGATCGTCGAAGACCACGGCAGGGGCAGTCACGACTTGATGTTGCTCGGCGACCGCGGAGATCTTCGAGACGCCGCGGCCGAGGTTGCCGTGCATCACGTTCAGGCCGCCGGTCGGTTGGAAGGGCTGGCCGACCGTGGAAATGACCGCATCGTCCTGCGAGCTCGCCGGCCCTGCTTCCCAGCGCAGTCCGGCCTCGGTCAGCTTCGGTTCCCGGCTGTATTGCGCCATGCCGCGTTCGTCGCCTATCGTCAGGATGTCGCCGTGCAGCAGGCCGTTGCGCAGCAGTTCGGCGATCAAAACGCCCATGCCGCCGGCCGCTTGGAAGTGGTTGACGTCGGCCGAGCCGTTGGGATAGATCTTGGCTAGCAGCGGGATGATTTTCGACAGTTTGTCGAAGTCGTCCCAGTTGATAATCACACCGGCGGCGCGGGCGATCGCGATCAAATGTATCGTGTGATTGGTCGATCCGCCGGTGGCCAACAGGCCGATCAGCGCGTTGACGATGGCCTTTTCATCGATTGCGCGGCCTATCGGTCTGAAGTCGTTGCCGGCCGCGGTGAATTTCAAGACTTGCTTGGCGGCGGCCTTGGTCAACTCGTCGCGTAGCGGTGTGTAAGGATTGATGAAGGAGCTGCCGGGCAAGTGCAGGCCCATGATCTCGACCATCATCTGATTGCTGTTGGCAGTGCCATAAAAGGTGCAGGTACCGGGGCTGTGGTAGGACTGCGACTCGGATTCCAGTAGCTCCTTGCGACCGACCTTACCTTCGGCATAGAGTTGGCGAATGCGGACCTTTTCCTTGTTGGGTAGGCCGCTGGGCATTGGGCCGGCCGGTACGAATACCGCCGGCAGATGGCCGAAACTCAGCGCGCCGATCAACAGGCCGGGGACGATCTTGTCGCATACACCGAGATACAGGGCGGCGTCGAACATGTTGTGGCTGAGGCCGATCGCGGTGCTCATTGCAATCACGTCCCGGCTGAACAGCGACAACTCCATGCCGGGTTGGCCTTGGGTCACGCCGTCGCACATGGCCGGCACGCCGCCGGCGAATTGGGCGACGCCGCCGGCATCGCGCACGGCTTGTTTGATCAATGCCGGAAAGTCCTTATAGGGTTCGTGGGCGGACAGCATGTCGTTGTACGCCGAAATGATGCCGACATTGGGTTTTTGCGAACCGGCCAAGTCTTCCTTTTCGCCGTCGGCGCAGGCCGCGAAGCCGTGAGCCAGATTGCCGCAGGCCAGTTTGGCGCGGTGTGGGCCTTGGTCGACGGCGGCTTCCAGACGGGACAAATAGGCGCCGCGGCTGTCGCGACTGCGTTCGATGATGGTTTGCGTGACTTTTTCGAGTGTGGGATGCATCGTGGTGTCCTGGTCGGAAAATAAACGTTTAACGGAATCTAAAAGGTCAGCCGCATATGAGGCCCGACTGCTTTCGCTTTGGAATTGGTACCGAGCGAGCAGCGGAAATGGCTGGGTCTAAACAGAAGTCAGCACGACGGGTGGCCACGGCCTCCGGTTCAAGCGCTGTTGGTCGGTTCTATCCAAAAACGTTGCCAGCCGAGCAAGCTCGGTTCTAAATCGCGAAATTCGGAGGCAAGGTGGGGTCTGATCGCGTTGACCGCTTCCAAATCCAGAGCCTCTACCAGGCGCAGTTTTTTGGTAGCCAAACCGGCGGCTCGCCGACACTTATCCACTCGCCGGCGATACGGCAAGCCTTTACGGGAATACGTCATCCGATACAGCCCAGTCGGCCAACTTAAAAAATCAAACGGCGGATAGCGCTCCAGCCCGTGGCTTTTTAAGTCGACTTTGCGTAGCGAAACCCCGTCGGCGCGTAGTGCTTGCCGAATATCCAGAAGCGTCGCGTCCAGCTGATCGACGTGTTCCAATACCGCGTGCGAAATAATGACATCGTAGCGGGCGGTTTTTCCCGACAATCGGTCGTCGGCGACGCGGGCGAAAAAGTAATCGGCTTGGTCATGACGGCTTTCAAAATCAAAAACGCATCGCTTTTCAGATTTTTACTATACACCGGTCGCCCCTTGGCTGGTTTCTCGGATTGCAGTTTTTCAGGTTACGGCGCCCAGTACAACTCCACTGGCACCTTATCTTGGTGTAACAACGCTCGGATCGGCATGTCTTCGACCGGGCCGTTCTGTTGAGCCTTGCCGAAGATCGCCAATTTGTCCTCGCCGGTAAACAGGATAATGATGCGGTCGGTGTTCAGTAAGGCATTGCGGGTCAGCGTCATGCGTTCGGTGTTGGGACCGGTAATGTCGCTGGCTGTCGCGGTGATCGCCGCCGTCAGTTGGTCGTTATCCTCGCGTAGCGCATCGGCAAGGCCTTCGGCATGGGGAAACAGCGACGCGGTGTGGCCGTCCGCGCCCATGCCGACGATCGCCAGCGTGAACGGATTGGGCAGGCCGCGATAACGGGTTTCGGTTTCGGCTTGGCCGGCGGCGGCGGTCGCGGCCGCGTTTTTCATACCGACGAACTCGACGTTTTTGGCGTTATTGATTAACAGGCTGCGGCGAATCAGCGCTTCATTGCTGGCGGCGTGTTGGTCGTCGACCCAGCGCTCGTCGACGAGGCCGATCCGGATTTTTTTCCAGTTCATGTCGGCTTTGGACAAGGCTTCGTAAAGCGGCGCCGGTGTCGTGCCGCCGGAAACCAACAACGTGGCTAGGCCATGTTTGCTAATACCCTCGGCCAGAACGTCCTGACATTCGGCCGACAGCGCGGTCAGCAGGTGGGTGCGGTTTTCAAAAAAGAATTCTCTAACCATGATCTTAAAACTCTCGATGGGTGCGGTGCGTGTAATTATTCTTCCCAGGCGCGGCCGTCGCGGGCCAGCAGCGCGACCGAAGCGATCGGCCCCCAACTGCCGGCCGGATAGGATTTCGGCGCGCTATGGCTATGGGCCCAGGCGTCCTGGATCGAGTCGACCCAGGTCCAGGCCTGTTCGATTTCCTCGCGGCTTAAAAACAGCGTCGGATTGCCGCGCAGGGCTTCCAGAATCAGCTTTTCGTAACCGCCGAAGATGCTGTTCTTCTTGAAGGTTTCCGAAAAGCTTAAGTCCAGCTTGGTTTGCTGTAATTTGATGTTGCCGTCGATACCGGGCACTTTGTTCAGCATCACCACGTCCACGCCTTCGTTGGGCTGCAAGTGGATGACCAGCTTGTTGGCCGGCAGTTCGCGGAAGCTGTCCTTGAAGATGTTGTGCGGCAACTGCTTGAAATTGACTACGATTTCGGTGCGTTTGTTGGGCATGCGCTTGCCGGTCCGCATGTAAAACGGCACGCCGGCCCAACGCCAGTTATCGATGTCGACCCGAATTGCTACGAAGCTTTCGGTGGTACTTTCCTTGTTGGCGCCTTCTTCTTCGAGATAACCCGGTACCGCCGAGCCTTTGATGAAGCCGGCCGTGTATTGGCCGCGCACGGTTTTTTCCTCGACATTGCGGACCGTGATCGGCCGCAACGATTTCAATACCTTGATCTTTTCCATATGTATGCTTTCCGCCGACAAGTCGGCCGGCGGCTCCATCGCCACGAAGGTCAGGATTTGCAGTAAATGGTTCTGCAGCATGTCGCGGAGCTGACCGGTCTTGTCGAAGTATTCCCAGCGGCCTTCGATACCGATGTCTTCGCCGACCGTGATTTGAATGTGGTCTATCGTGTTGTGATTCCAGTTGGTGGTGAAGATCGAATTGGCGAAACGCAACGCCAGCAGATTGAGCACGGTTTCCTTGCCCAGGTAATGGTCGATGCGATAGACCTGATCCTCGTGGAAGACATCGGCGACGACGTCATTGATTTCCTTGGAAGATTTCAAATCGTGGCCTATCGGTTTTTCCATCACCATCCGGGATTCGGGCGTCAGCACGCCGCTACTATGCAGGCCCTGGCAGATGTTCTTGAACAGAAACGGCGCGACCGCGAAATAATTGACCATCACCCGCTTTTCGGCGTCGACCGCATTGTTCAATTGGCGGTATTGGTCGGGTTGGGTCAGGTCGATTTTCAGATACGACAGGCGTTGTGAAAAACGCTGCCAGATTTCTTCGTTGATCGTGTTATGCAAAAAAGCGACCAGGCTTTTGTGGGCAATTTCGACGAAGCCGGCGCTGGTTTCTTCCAGTCTGTCGACGCCGATGATGCGGGTGTCGGGTTCCAATAGATTGGATTTCTCTAGACGGTATAACGAGATCAGCAATTTGCGTTTCGACAAATCGCCCAGCGCGCCGTAGATCACCAAGTCGCAGGGTTTATAGGAATTGTTTTTCATTGAGGGGTACCGAAAACCAAGAGAATGTGGCCGCCGACCGACCCAGCGTTCGACTCGGCTTGTCGATCTGAATCAGCCGGCCGCGCATCGTGGCGAAAATGCACCCATTATAATGGCTCAGGCCGGCGCCAAACAAGGCTTTCGGCTGGAGGTGCCGATTTCTCTGGGTTTATCGGTGCGTCGGCCGGGGCGTTTCAGCCGAACATTTCGGTGGAATAGCGCTGGATTTTCACCGTGCTCGACCAGTAATCGGCCGGCAGGCCCGCTTTGCGTTTTAGATGGCGCAAAAATTCGGCTGGGTCCGGCAGATCCTCCCAAACCGAGGGCAGAAAAGTACCGCGCTTGCCGCCTTCGCTCAGAATCAGACCGTCGATGCCGGGCCGAAGTTGGCCGAGCAGGTCCGTTTCGGATGCGAAATAGAGCGGTTCGGATGGACTCAATACCGAAATATACAGGCTAAGTCGCGCCGATTCCGCCGCGGTGACCGGTGGAAAACGCGAATCGCGGAAGGCGGCGGCATAGGCGTTCTCGGCGACATCCTCGGCCAACGGCCGCGCGGCTTCCAGCCGGCCAATGCAACCGCGCAGTTGACCGGCCAGTTCCAGTGTCACGAAAGTCGCCGCCGGCCCGGTCAATTTGGCGGGATAATCCGCCAGATTGACCGGCAACGGCCGGCCATGCGCGAGGCCGTGGGCAATGGATGCCCTCGCCAGGGTCAGCAAGCAGCCGCGTTCGACGTCATTCAACGACATAGGCACCGTAACCCACGACTCTGGCTTTGTCGCCGGCGGTATCGCCGGAGTTGCGCAAATCGATGGTCTTGATCGACCGTCCCGTGTCGCGCAGGAGTTTCAGCAAGCCGTTGACGCCGACCCGGCCGCAAGCGGCGTCGCCGACGATTTCCTCGTAGCGTAGCGCTTCGATCAGGCGGCTGGTGTCGCGGTCTAGGCGTTGCGCGGTCGCATAGTCGTGATAATGGCTCAGGTCGGAACTGATCACCAACAAGGTTTCGTCGCCACCCCAGAGTAATTCCAGCAGGCTGGCGACCTGGGCGGGTTCGGCTTCGCCGGCGACGATGGGAACGAGCTTGAAGTCGCGAAATACTTCTTGCAAAAAGGGTAGATGCACTTCTAGGCTGTGTTCGAGGGTATGGGCCTGTTCGACGTACTCCACGAACGGCAATTGCAGTAATTGGGCTATCGCATCGCGATCGACTTCGACATCGCCCAGCGGTGTACTATAGGCGTGAGCGCGACTGACCGCCAAACCGCGAAAAGCGACTTGGTGCGACGGGCCGATCAACACGACCCTGCGGACCCGCTCGGCGGCGGGTGCCAAGCGTGCGTAAGCGGTGGCGGCGACCGGAGCGGAATAGATGTAACCGGCATGAGGGACGATGATGGCCTTGGGTACATTGCCGCTTGGAACGGCCGCGCGCAGATAGTTGTCCACCGCGTCGCGCAATTGTAGGGGATCGGCCGGGTAAAAGCGGCCGGCCACCGCGGGTTTTCTGTTCATGGGCTGATCCTTGTAACTGTTATTGATACGATCAGACGGGGCAAGGCGCCGAAGCGGATTGAGCCGTGTTTCAGGCTTGCGATACTCAGTATAGCCTGCTACCGACAGTGGTTTTCGATTAGGGTTCAAGGAGAACGGCGATGACGACATTCCTCGGCGGCGATACCGTCGCCACCCGCTATTGGCACGCGCTCGACGACGGTCGCGTCCAGTGCGATCTATGCCCGCGTTTTTGCAAATTGCATGAAAGCCAGCGTGGCTTGTGCTTTGTGCGGCAAAATCGGGATAGCCGCATCGTGATGACCAGCTACGGCCGCTCCAGCGGCTTCGCGGTTGATCCCATCGAAAAAAAACCGCTGAATCACTTTTTGCCGGGCTCGCCGGTACTGTCGTTCGGTACCGCCGGTTGCAATCTGGCTTGCAAGTTTTGTCAGAATTGGGACATCAGTAAATCCCGTGAGATGGATACCTTGACGCGCCGCGCCGCGCCGGAGGCTATAGCCAACGCTGCTTTGGCCCATGGCTGCCGGAGCGTGGCTTACACCTATAACGACCCGGTGATTTTCCACGAGTACGCGATCGATACCGCGCAAGCTTGCCGCGACCTCGGTCTGAAATCGGTCGCGGTAACGGCGGGCTATGTATGCCCGGAGCCGCGCGTTGAGTTTTACCGATACATGGATGCCGCTAATGTTGACCTGAAAGCCTTCAGCGAAAGGTTCTACCACAAAGTCACCGGCGGTCATTTGCAAGCAGTCTTGGATACCTTATTGTATTTGCAGCACGAAACCCAGGTTTGGCTGGAATTGACGACCTTGCTGATTCCCGACGAAAACGATAGCGAAGCCGAATTGGAGGCGATGACCCAATGGGTGGTCGAACATTTGGGGCCGGAGGTGCCGATGCATTTCACCGCCTTCCATCCCGATTGGAAAATGACCGACAAGCCGCGTACGCCGTTATCTACCTTGTTACGGGCCAGGCAGATCGCGACCAAAAATGGCGTTCGTTACGCCTATGTCGGCAACGTGCACGATAAGGCCGCCGAAAGCACGTACTGCCACCAGTGCGGCGAAATGCTGATAGGCAGGGACTGGTATGTGTTGTCGGATTGGAATCTGAATGCAGCCGGATGCTGCCGATTCTGCGGCACTGTTTGCGCCGGTTTGTTCGAAGCGGCGCCCGGCGATTGGGGCGCGAAACGGATTGGGGTTAGCATTTGAATCGGCCGGTGATAAGCGCGCCGGCCGATAGCGAGGTTAGCGGTAAACGACGCCGGGCTTGCCGTCGCCGGCGACGATTTCACCGATCGTAAACGTGGTTTCGCCTTGCCGACCGAGAATTTCCAAGGTTGCGGCTTCGTCGGCCGCCGCTACGCAAACGATCATGCCGACGCCGCAGTTGAAGGTGACCAGCATATCGTCTCGCGCCACATTACCCTGTTGTTGTAACCATTGAAAAATCGCCGGGAAATGCCAGCTAGCCAGATCGATTGAGGCATTCAGACCGTTCGGCAAAACTCTAGGCAGGTTTTCGGTAATGCCGCCGCCGGTAATATGCGCCATCGCATGTACAGGGACGGACTTCAGTAATTCGAGCAAGGGTTTGACGTAGATGCGGGTCGGCGTCAGCAGCGTTTCGCCCAGCGGTTTGCCGTTGACGGTGTCGGTCCAGGTCAAGCCGCTACGCGCGACGATTTTGCGGATCAGCGAATAGCCGTTGGAATGTGGGCCGGACGAGGCCAGCGCGATCAATTTGTCGCCGGCTTGGACTTGGCTACCGTCGATGATGCGGGACTTTTCGACGATGCCGACGCAGAAGCCGGCTAAATCGTAATCGCCGTCAGCGTACATGCCGGGCATTTCGGCGGTTTCGCCGCCGACCAGCGCCGCGCCGGCCTGCTCGCAACCCAGGCCTATGCCTTCGATCACGCTGGCGGCGGTATCGACGTCGAGTTTGCCGGTCGCGAAATAATCCAGGAAAAACAGCGGTTCGGCGCCTTGCACGATAATGTCGTTGACGCACATCGCGACCAGATCGATGCCGACCGTGTGGTGAATGCCGGTGTCCAGCGCCAATTTCAATTTGGTGCCGACGCCGTCGGTGCCGGAAACCAGCACCGGCTGTTGATAGCGGTCCAGCGGCAGTTCGAACAGCGAACCGAAGCCGCCCAGTCCCGCCATCACGCCGGCGTTGCGGGTTTTGGCGGCGATGGGTTTGATGCGATCGACCAAGGCGTTTCCGGCTTCGATATCGACGCCGGCGCTTTTGTAATCCAGGCGGTCAGTGGGTTGTTCGCTCAAGGTTGGCCTCTTTAAAGTTAAGATGGAATCGACCGATATTGTACTATATTCGAAATGTGACATTGTCAGGGTGGGCTAGTGAGCGAAGCATTTAAGAAGGCCGGACGGGCCGCGGTGGCCATGGTTTTAACGGGTCTACTGGCTGTGCCGTTTGCCGAAGCGGTCGAGGTTAAGGGCTTGTACGAGATCGAGTTGGTGGCGCGTGGTCAATCCGCCGAGGATAGGACACAGGTGATCAAGCAAGGCTTGTACGCCGTATTGAGCCGCGTGCTGGTGTCCGAAGACATTTCCAAGATTCCGGCGGTGCAACAGGCCCTGACTGGTGCGCAAAACTATGTCAAGCAATTCCAGTTTTCGCTGATTTCGGCGGACGAATCGCCGGATACCGAAGCCCGTTTGGCGCGGATCGAGTTCGATGAGGATCAGGTGATGCAAGTGATGCGCGATAGTCATGTCGGCATCTGGAGCGAGATCCGCCCGGAAACGTTGGTGTGGCTAGTCGTCGATCAGGGCGGCAATCGTCAGTTTTACAACGCGGATACCATGCCGGAGCTGGAGAGTGCGCTGGCGTTCGCGGCGAAGGTCAAAGGCATTCCGATGATTTTTCCGATGCTGGACCTGGAGGAACAACAAAGAATCACGGTCAGTCAAGTGTTGAGCGCCGACTCGCGCGGTTTGTTGGCGGTTTCGGCTCGTTATGAAGTGACATCGGTCATGGCGGGGCGCATCGTCGAAAAAGGCGAATGCTGGCAGGGCGAGTGGGCGTTTTATTTCGATGGCAAGATCAAACAGTGGAACAGTCCTTGTCAGCCGTTGAAAGCGACGGCGGTAGCCGCCGCCCAGGGGGCTTACGACGTGCTTTCCAATTATTACGGCGTGAAGCCTTGAGTCAGCCGGCTATAAGACTGTAAATCCCGTAAGCGCCGCCGTAACTGGACAGAAAATAGAACAGCGACATCACCAGCGACGCCGGCCGGTTGATCAGCAACACGTCCTTAAAGATTTGGGCGATCATCAGCATATCCCAGAGGAAAAATACCGCCAACGCCGAATAGCTCAGCGCGTCCTCGGCGACGGTGACCCAAAATACGATGGGTACCAGAAAAATGCCTACCAGGTTTTCGCAGAACAAGATGGCGCTGGCTACCTGAACGTAAGTGCGAAAAGTACCGTTCAAACCCAGGACTAACGCGATAAATCCCAAGGTCAGCCCGGTTTCGATCAGGACTTCGAAGACAGTTTCCAAGTCGTCCGACATGTTGAATTTGATGAAAAACACCATGCCGAAATAGAAATAAATGTTGTACTTGAAAAAGCGTGTCGAACTGGGCAGTTCCAGCGCGGAAACATTGAGCCAGCACAGCGGGAGATAGTATCTGATCAGTTCCATGGCGGCGGGACCGTGGCGGGTTTAGCGTTCCTCGAAGGCGTAGGCGTCCAAGTCGTGCCGATACTCCTGCTGGGTATGGCTAAATTGGTCGTTCAGCGCCTGTACCAGATCCTTGCTTTGCTCGATCAAACCGGCCAGCTTCTTGCGGTTTTTTTTGTTTTTGCCGACCGGATCGGTGATCGGTAACAGCATGCGCCAGAAGCTTTGGCTCTTTTCGAATAGTGCCGCCAGATCTTCGGTCAGATTCAATTGTTTTTGGCGTTTGTGCAATTGTTTAACGATGAACTTGGCGTGTACTCGGCTGACGATCAGATGCATCGGAGTCAGCAGCGCGATCAGCGCGACGGCGATAGCCGGGCCGATAATGGGGTCGAAGATCAGTTCCAGAATGCCGACGGCGATTTCGGCGAACAGCGCCAGCATGATGATGAAGCCGAGCACGATCAGCGTCGTCGCGTTGCAGCGTTCTTTCCAAGTGGTCAGCGAGGCTTCGACTTCCGGCAGAATCACATCGTCGATGGCTCGGATGCTATCCTGCAGGGTGGCCAATACCCGGTAGGAACGGTCGCTTGCCAAGTTGGCGATACGCTGGTCGAGCGCGGCGCCGTCGCTGTTTTGGCTCAACACCACGAACTGGCCGGTGTGTATGCCCAGTTCGGCCAAGCGGCGTTGCCAAGCATTGGCGATATCCTGGCTTTTGGCGGGGTCCAGGCCGATTTCGGAGTGATCGATCACGAATACGAATTTATTGGAATCTTGCTGAGCAACGATTTCGGTCAGAGCGGCCTTGTTCAGCTCGGCATCGGCTTCGAACAAATCGGTGAACACCAGTACCAGATCGGAAATATCCAGTACGTATTTGCGCAGCATCGCGGTGACGGCATTTTCGGTGGTATTGCTCAGCACCGGCGTGTCGATAACCAGCTTGCCTTTCAATTTAGAGCTATTGACCGTCACCAGCTCCAGATGGCCATTGAGTTTGCCGCCCTCGCCGGGCAGGACTTGTTCCATGGCTTGGCCGATTCTGTAAAAGGGCAGGCGGTGATCGGCGTCCAGCGCGGTACCTGGCAGCGTGGCGCCGGCGGCTTGCGGCGTGTATTGCAAGACTGTGAATTTGTGGCGAACGGTGTGCAGCGGCGAGTTGAGGTATCGGGCCAGGAAGTCCGATTTGGCCGGTGAGTAACCGCCCAGCGTACTGATAACCGGCCACCAAGTGGTTTTGCGGGCGGTGCTTTCCTCGGAGTCGATCAGCCCCATGTCGAATTCGATTTGGTCCAATTCCTGGAACAATCTTGCGGTTTTTTGCAGGACCGGGTCGGCTGCCGCGAATTGTTTTTCTAGGTTTATCAGGTATTTACTTGCCGTTTTGTCCGCCATGTGCTGTGAACCTTTTTTATAAGTGGCTAGAGGTTGATCGATCGGGCGGAGTATACACCGACGACATTTAAACGGATAAAAATTCCTGGTAGGGAAGGGTGGGCGACCCTGTAAACGGGGCGCCCGGACGCGGGAAGCGAATTATTCCTTGATGTCCAATTCCTTGATTTTTCGGGTCAGCGTATTGCGGCCGTATCCTAGCAATTGAGCCGCTTCGTGTTTGCGGCCGTGGGTGTGAGTCAGCGCCGATTCGATCAGCAGGGTTTCAACCGAAGGAATGGCTTGCTTGGCGATGTCGACCTTGCCGGCGTTGAGTTGTTGCTTGACCCAGGAACGAAACTGGCTTTCCCAGTCACCTCGCTCGACTTCGCCGGCGGTCTCGGTAGCGGTTTGCGTCAGTTCTGGCGGCAAATCTTCGATATGAATTTCGCGGCCCGATGCCATGACCGTCAACCAGCGGCAGGTGTTTTCCAGTTGACGGACATTGCCGGGCCACTTCAAATTACTCAGGAAGGCCTCTGCCTCGGGTTTCAAGGATTTGACCTCGGTACCCAGCTCCTTGGCGCTTTGGTATAGAAAATGCCGCATCAACAAGCCGATGTCCTGCCGACGTTCACGCAGTGGTGGGATGTGGATGCGGATAACGTTCAGCCGGTGAAATAAATCCTCGCGAAAGCGTCCCTGGGCAACCAATAACTCCAAATTTTGGTGGGTGGCGGCAATGATACGGACATTGACCTTAACCGGCGAATGCGCGCCGACCGGGTAAAATTCGTTGTCCGCCAATACCCGTAGCAAACGGGTTTGCATATCGGCGGGCATGTCGCCGATTTCATCGAGAAACAACGTGCCGTGATTGGCTTGCTCGAAACGGCCGATGCGCCGGGCCTGGGCCCCGGTAAACGCGCCTTTTTCGTGGCCGAACAGCTCCGATTCCATCAGGTCTTTCGGAATCGCCGCCATATTCAGCGCGATGAAAGGCTGCTCGGCGCGTGGACTGTGCCGGTGTAAAGCCCGAGCGACCAGTTCCTTGCCCGTGCCGGATTCGCCGTTGATCAAGACGGTGATGTGCGAGCGCGCGAGTCTGCCTATGGCTCGGAACACTTCCTGCATCGCAGGCGCTTCACCGATGATCTCAGGGGTCTCTTCGTTGACTGGAGGCTCTTGAGCGACGTCGTTTTGCAACTGCTTGCTGTGAATGCAAGCGCGTTGTACTGTCTCGACCACTTCGTTGACATCGAACGGCTTGGGTAAATACTCGAATGCACCGCCGTGAAAGGCCGATACCGCGCTTTCCAAATCCGAATGCGCCGTCATGATGATGACCGGCAGATTAGGATGGTCGTGCTGTACCTTGCGCAACAGTTCGAAGCCGTCCATGCCCGGCATGCGGATATCGGTAATCAAAACATGCGGCAATTCCTTGGATAGCTCTTTCAACAAATCGGCGGCGTTGGCGAAGCAGCGCGTGACGATGCTGGCCTTTTGCAGGGCTTTTTCCAACACCCAACGTATCGATTTGTCGTCATCGACAATCCAGACCTTATCTGGCAGTGGCATGAGATTTCTCCAAAACTCAATATTAAGATGATGGCATCAATTATCGATTCGATGCTTTTTTGCCAAGATTATCGGCTAACGGTAAATAAATAGAGAATACGGTATTGCCCGGCTCGCTTTCGCATTCAATTAAGCCGCTGTGTTGGTTAATCAACGATTGGGCGATGGACAGGCCCAAGCCGGTACCTTCGGCCCGTCCGGTAATCATCGGGTAAAAAATCTGTCCCATTAACTCGGGTTTGATGCCCGGGCCGTTATCAATGACGTCGATCTTCACCGCCAGCCGGTAGCGTTTACGGCCTATCGTCATGTGGCGGCGAATTCGGGTTTTCAATGTGATTCGGCCCGAGGTCTGAATCGCTTGAATGGCGTTACGGACGATGTTCAGCAGGGCCTGGATCAACTGGTTTTTGTCGGCGAACAGTTCGGGAATGCTGGGGTCGTAATCGGTTTCCAGGCTGATGTTATTACCTGCTTCCACGGCGACCAGCTGACGAACACGCTCCAATATTTCGTGGATGTTCAACAAACTTTTATGGGCCGGTTTATTGGGTCCCAGCATCTTGTCCATAAGCTCTTGCAAACGGTCCGATTCGGCAATGATGATCTGGGTATATTCCTTCAGTTCCGGGTCGTGCAATTCCAAATCCAGCAGTTGAGCCGCGCCGCGAAGTCCGCCCAGCGGGTTCTTGATTTCGTGCGCCAGTCCGCGCACCAACATCCGGCTGGTATTTTGCTGCGCCAGCAGTTGCTCCTCTTTGGTAATACGTAAATGCCTGTCGACTTGCTGAAGCTCGATCAGGATTTCGTTCAACTGACCGTCTTCCAGTAACGGCGTGGCGCTAAGATTGACGGTGATGGATTGGCTCATCCGCTCCAGTATCAATTCTCTGTCTACCAACGGTTCGTGCTGATGTAGGCGCTGCATCAAATCGGTAAACAAGCCGTGATGTCCGATTTTAAAAAGCTTCTGGGCCGGATTGCCGAGCAAATGCTTGGCGCTGTCGGCGAACAGCATTTCGCCGGCCGGATTAATGTAGGTCAGCAGTAAATCCCTGTCGAACATCAGGATGGCTTCGTTCAGGTGATCGAGGATTTTTTTGTACACGGTGTTATTGGATTCTCCTGTCGGCTACGTTTATACAGCAATATACGAGCCATATCCGGATCAAGAATGTGAGGGTAATGATCAGGTGAGTGGCCAAGTGGTGCATGGGTTCCAAGTATTGCGTTTGAGGAGTTTATCGGCCCGTTAATGTGGTCGATATTCATTAAATACCGGCGTCGCTTGCGCACCAAATACCAGCGTTTTTTGCTCTCGGGTGTCTGGGATCGAAATCGACTTTGCAACGGATAGGCAAAGACCGCTAAGCTCGAGCAGTTGAGAAGTTCAAGGTCAAATCCCTAAATAACTTGTACCCAACCATTTGTTGCGGTGATTTGCTAACCAAAACTCAGGGACGATATGCAATTTAGCGCTGTTTTTTTGCAAATCGCGGGATCTTCGATGGCTTGAAATCAGGGTGAATCCTTAACAACTGCTGTCTTCGCCGGTCTCTACATTGTTGGTGATTAGGGCCCGCTAAATTCAACGAGTTTCGTCAGTCTTGTCGACATGGTGCTGAAGCTCAAGGGCAATGCTAATGTTGCCGAGTTCGTTGCGGCGAAGCGCGAACGGAAATTCCGAATTAGCCAAAAAGCACAATTTTGGTGCGTTGGTTTGGGTTATAACACTAAATGGCCGCGGTCGACGCGAAAATGCGGTAAGCCACTATCGGTCCGGGTATCTCCCTACTAAAGTTAAACAAACAGTCGTCCCACTAGCTACCTTTAGAGACGAACGCCTGGTATCGGCCGAGCTTGTTTAGTGCGTAATAGGTTGAGCAATGCACCAATGTGGTTCGTTCTGGCGATCGTTTTAATTGTGGGCCGCCCGGTCTAACAAAGCAGGTGTCAGCCGGATGTCCGCGCGGCTTCAAAGCGTGAGTGCGTAATCGACAATCAGGGGTGCGTGATCGCTGAAGCGTTCGAGTTTGTAGACCGAGACCTTACTGGCGGTATTTGCCAGCGTTGGAGTGGCAATCTGGTAATCGATGCGCCAACCTACGTTTTTAGTCCAAGCTTGGCCGCGATTGCTCCACCATGTATAGCAGGACTCGGTAGCGTCGGGTTCCAAGTATCGGTGGACGTCGACCCAACCTTGCTCGCCAAGAACCTTTCCGATCCAGGCCCTTTCTTCGGGAAGGAAGCCGGAGTTCTTTTGATTGCCTCTCCAGTTTTTCAAATCGATGGCCTGATGAGCGATATTCCAGTCGCCACAGACGATAACGTGTCGCCCGCTGGCCCGAAGTTGCGCCAAATGGGGGTATAAGCGGTCCATAACGCTGAATTTGATCGCTTGGCGTTGTTCGCCGCTCGATCCCGAGGGCAAATAGAGTGAAATCACGGACAGGTTTTTGACTCGGATTTCCAGATAACGGCCTTCGCTGTCAATATCGGCGTAGCCAAGGCCGGTGATGATCGTTTCAGCGGGAAGTTTGCTGTAGATGCCAACGCCGCTGTAACCTTTTTTCTCCGCGTAATGAAAATAACCGTGATATCCGGTCGGATTCGCCATGGTTGCTGTTAGGTCGACGGCTTGAGCC
Source organism: Methylomonas sp. LWB (assembly GCF_001856095.1). Lineage (NCBI taxonomy): Bacteria > Pseudomonadati > Pseudomonadota > Gammaproteobacteria > Methylococcales > Methylococcaceae > Methylomonas > Methylomonas sp. LWB. Next base: position 24,578 of record NZ_MKMC01000019.1, on the reverse strand, counting down.
TTTAACTCCTGCAAGCATACAAAGTCGGCATTTTGCGCGCATAGCCAATCATAAAAGCCTTTGCGGTCGGCGGAGCGAATGCCGTTAAGGTTGATCGAAATGATCCGCATAAGACGTTCAAATAGTTGAAGGGTCTGTCGAAATAAAAAACCCCGCGAAGCTTTGCAACTTGCGGGGTTCCGGGAAGGTGCGGGACTGTCAGAAACAGTCCTACCTCTTATAAGCTGTAGTACATGTCCAGCTCAACAGGGTGAGTGCTCATGCGCAGACGGGTAACGTCTTGTTTTTTCAGCTCGATGTAGCCGTCGATGACGTCGTCGGTGAAAACGCCGCCCCGGGTCAGGAACTCGCGGTCGGCATCCAGTGCGGCTAATGCTTCGTCCAGAGAGAACGAGACTTGCGGAATGGCTTTTTCCTCTTCCGGCGGCAAGTCGTACAAGTCTTTATCCATCGCTTCACCTGGGTGAATTTTGTTTTGGATACCGTCAAGACCGGCCATCAACATGGCGGAGAATGCCAAGTAAGGGTTAGCGGTTGAGTCCGGGAAACGTACTTCGATACGACGACCTTTAGGGTTGTTAACGTACGGAATACGGATCGAAGCCGAACGGTTGCGAGCGGAATAAGCCAACATAACCGGCGCTTCGAATCCTGGAACCAGACGTTTGTAACTGTTGGTTGAAGCGTTGGTGATCGCGTTCAAGGCTTTAGCGTGTTTGATGATGCCGCCGATATAATACAGCGCGGTTTCGGACAGGCCGCCGTACAGATTGCCGGTGAACAGGTTGACGCCGCCTTTCGCCAGCGATTGGTGAACGTGCATGCCGCTACCGTTGTCCCCGACCAGCGGTTTCGGCATGAAGGTCGCGGTTTTGCCGTAAGCGTGGGCGATATTGGCGACCACGTATTTCAGTTCCAACACTTCGTCGGCTTTTTTAACCAGCGTGTTGAATTTAGCGCCGATTTCGCACTGACCCGCAGTCGCTACTTCGTGGTGGTGGACTTCGACGGTTTGGCCCATTTCTTCCAGAACCAAACACATAGCCGAACGCATGTCTTGGAAAGAGTCGACCGGCGGAACCGGGAAGTAGCCGCCTTTGATACCAGGGCGATGGCCAATGTTGCCGTTTTCGTAGACTTTCGCCGAGTTCCAGCCGGCTTCCTCGGAGTCGATTTGATAAGAGCAGCCGCCCATGCCGGTGCTCCAACGGACGTCGTCGAAAATGAAGAATTCGTTTTCAGGACCAAACAGCGCGGTGTCTGCGATGCCGGTGGACTGCATATAGGCTTCGGCGCGTTTTGCAATCGAGCGCGGATCGCGCGCGTAACCTTGCATGTCCTTAGGTTCGATAATGTCGCAACGCAAGATCAGGGTTTTGTCGTCGAAGAAGGGGTCGATTTTAGCAGTGCTGGCGTCCGGCATCAGAATCATGTCCGATTCGTTGATGTGTTTCCAGCCTGCGATTGACGAACCGTCAAACATATTGCCTTCTTCGAAAGTGTCTTCGTCGATGGTGTGCGCAGGGAAGGTGACGTGCTGCTCTTTTCCGCGAGTGTCGCAAAAACGGAAATCGACGAATTTAACGTCGTTTTCTTGGATTAATTTGAGTACGTGATCTACTGACATCGGCCAAATTCTCCTAGTGGATAGTTATTTTGTTTGGGTTGTAAAAGGCTAGCTACGATAGCATCAAATGGTAACAAGAGCTATAAAAAATCAAAGCTTCCAAGGAGCGCGGCCTTGGAAGCTGTTTTGGTAAGTTATTAATATAAATTAAAAAGTTACCACTACGTCAGCCGTGAAAAGCAGTTGATTGCGGCCCTGGCCGTTGTCGAAGGCTTTAATATCGTCGGTGAAGTCGTAACGGACGTTAGGCTTGAGATTCAGCCATTTGGCTGGTTTATAACTAAGACCGGCGGTCACCGCGTAATAGCTGCTCCCGCCCGCAGCGTAAGTGGGGTTGTTTGGACATGCAAAGTTTGTGGCTCCCAAGTTACCTGATGCCGCGAAGCAACGGCCGGGGCCATTGACACGGAGTCCATTGTGATCGCGGAACCATTCCGCGCGCAGGCCGCCGGATAGTTTGTCATTAATGTCGTAGATCAAATACTGGTTTATACCGTACCACTCACCGGTTACGTTTTGGGCTGGCAGGTTTTCGGTAAAGCCGTGATCATGCTGGATGATGTAATGCAGTTTGTCGGTGAAGTTGTGCTTGCCGACAACACTATACATGGACCAAGCCGAGCTATTGTTTTCAGCTTGATGGCCGGCAGTCGAAGTCACGGCTAGCGAGGTGCCCGCATCGTCGCTGGTCCAGGTTGCGCCGCCCAGCCAAGCCCAGTTGCCGAGTCCTCTATCGAAATTACCGTCCCAGCCACCGGTCTGGCTGCCGGTGACCGCGCCACCGGATACGCTCCAATTACTGTTGATGGCATAGCTAGCCAACACGCCGGTGTGGGTGAACGGTTCGCCATATTGCATCGTGTAAGGCTTGGTGACGAAAAAGTTGTCCGGTGATGTGACCACTTCATAACCGATGATGGTGTAAAAGTGACCGATTTTTACATCAACGCCGTTACCGAATGGCAGGTTCAATTCCGCATAGGCTTGCGGCAGGGCAATGCTATAAAAGCGCTCGCCGCGTTCGGTGAGATACAGGTCCCAATTGCCGCGGTTGTCCGCGGCGGCAGTGCCGTACGCTTGCGTAAAAATGGCATCGGTGCCGTACATGAAGTCCACTCTGCCGCCGATATCGAAGCTGTCGCCGCTTACGGTGACTGCTTTTTGCAGATAAAGATACAGTTGATTCAGTTGAACTTCGCCGGTACGGTCGTTAAACGTGACCGGACCGTTGAAGCCGTCGCTATGGCTGCCGTTCATGTTGGCGCCGACACTGGTCTCCAGCCATCCGCCGATTTTCAGATTGTGATCTTTCATGAATTTAGCTTCATTCGGGTCTATGCCCGCGGCTCCGAGCAGGCCGGAGGCTTCCGTCCAGCTCTCGGCGCCGGCCGAAGCGCTGCATAGCGCCAAAATGCCAGCAACGTAAGTTCGGCGAGATTGGAAGTGGTGTTTCATGATGGTATTCCCCTTTTCTAGTTGGTACTCGAAAGTTTATTAAGCAGTTTTTAGGCCAAGTCTCATGCTTTGGAAATCAAGGAGATAGCGGGCGTTGGCTAGGTATTTTTGAGTGGATTTGGTGCAAAAATCGTTGTTTGCACTGTCGTGGTGCTTGGGTGGTCGCGATAGCGGTCCTGCAAGCTAATGCTTAGTTTAGCGCCACTTAGCGTGTTTGCTTAACATTTTTAGTGAGCATTTGTTTGGAAATGGTGCGCTACATGAACCTTCGCACCATCTGGGTGCGATTCTCTGAGGGATTTTAATGTTTTAAGCAAATTATGCTTAAAAAACATGGATATAAATACTGGCATGTATTCTGCTTTGGCTGAGTTGGGAATTTACTAACTCAAGCAACGAGGTGTTGAACTATGAAACTGATAACAGCGGTTGTAAAACCGTTCAAGCTCGATGACGTGCGGGAAGCGTTATCGGATATCGGCGTTTCCGGTGTGACGGTAACCGAGGTTAAGGGATTCGGCAGGCAAAAAGGCCACACCGAACTGTATCGCGGCGCTGAATACGTCGTGGATTTTCTGCCCAAGGCCAAAATCGAGGTGGCAGTGGCCGACGCGTTGCTGGATCAGGCGGTGGAAGCCATCGTAAAAGTCGCCAATACCGGAAAGATCGGCGACGGCAAGATTTTCGTGACTAATTTGGAGCAGGTCGTCCGGATCAGAACCGGCGAATCCGGCGAAGAAGCACTTTAAACCTAGACCATGGGGACTAAGCAAATGAGATATGTAGCAGGCATGGCGCTGTTGGCGCTGTTGGGCTTCTCGGGGATCGCCGGCGCGGAAGAAGCGGCGGCACCGGCCGTTCAAGCCACCGTGAACAAGGGCGATACTGCCTGGATGATTGTTGCCACGGTATTGGTCGCGTTGATGGTCATTCCCGGTTTGGCATTGTTTTACGGCGGCATGGTGCGAGCCAAAAACATGTTGTCGATTCTGATGCAAGTGTTCGTGATCTTTTCGTTATCGGCCATTTTGTGGGCGGTTTACGGGTATAGCGTGGCGTTTACCGAAGGCAACGCGTTTTTTGGCGGTTTCAGCAAGGCCTTTCTGTCCGGTATCACGCCGGATTCGATGGCGGCGACCTTTAGCAAGGGCGTGTACGTGCCGGAATACATTTATGTCGCTTTTCAGCTGACCTTTTCGGCGATTACTCCGGCGTTGATCATCGGCGCCTTCGCCGAGCGCGTGAAGTTCTCGGCGGTGCTGTTGTTTACGGTAATCTGGTTCAGCATTTGTTATTTACCGATGGCGCACATGGTTTGGTACTGGGCCGGTCCGGACGCATATACAGACGCGACCGCAGCCGAAGCAGCGGGAGCCACGGCCGGTTTCTTGTTCCAAAAAGGCGCGCTGGACTTCGCCGGCGGCACCGTTGTGCATATCAACGCCGGCATGGCCGGTTTGGTCGGCTGTCTGCTGATCGGCAAACGCATTGGCTACGGTAAGGAATTCATCGCGCCGCATAGCGTAACGATGAACATGATCGGCGCTTCCTTGCTGTGGATCGGTTGGTTCGGTTTCAACGCCGGTTCCAACTTGGAAGCCAACGGTCTGGCTGCATTGGTTTTCGTTAACACGCTGTTGGCCGCCGCGGCCGCGACCTTGTCCTGGATGGTCATGGAATGGCTGGTGCGGGGCAAGCCCAGCATGTTGGGTGCGACTTCCGGCGCCGTGGCCGGTCTGGTTGCCATTACCCCGGCTTGCGGTTGGGCGGGGCCGATGGGCTCCATCGCGCTGGGCTTCGTCGTCGGTGCGGTGTGCTTCTGGTCGGTGACTCGCTTGAAACATGCGCTGAACTATGACGACTCGTTGGACGCCTTCGGCGTACACGGTGTTGGCGGCATCGTCGGCGCCTTGGGGACCGGCATTGTCGCCAGCCCGGCACTGGGCGGTACCGGCGTGTGGGATTATGTCGCCAACGCGGTAGCGGAATACGACATGTTGACGCAAGTCACCAGCCAAGCCTGGGGCGTGGGTGTCGCGATTGTCTGGTCCGGCATTGCATCGTTCGTGGCATTCAAAATCGCCGACGTGGCGGTGGGTCTGCGCGTCAACGAAGCGACCGAGCGCGAAGGTTTGGACGTGACCGAGCACGGCGAAACGGCTTATCACATTTAAGCTATCGAGATTGCTGATTAACAAGGAAAAAACGGACCGTCGGTCAGGGCGGTCCGTTTTTGCTATCATTAAAAGCACCTTTCCGGTGCTTGAGCCGGTAAATTGTAGGTTAGCCTGGAATTATTTATGATTGGCGGTAGCCTTCCGACACAGCAAATTATTCATTCGAATTTGGGGATAGCATGAAACTCATTACAGCGATTATCAAACCGTTCAAACTGGACGACGTCAGGGAAGCCTTGTCCGAGATCGGCGTGGCCGGCGTGACCGCCACCGAGGTCAAAGGTTTTGGACGGCAAAAAGGCCACACCGAGCTTTATCGGGGTGCCGAATATGTGGTTGATTTCTTGCCCAAAGTGAAGCTGGAGATAGCCGTGGCCGACAATGTGGTCGACCGGGCCGTCGAGGCGATCGTCAAAGCCGCCAATACCGGGAAAATCGGCGACGGCAAGATCTTCGTCAGCAGTCTCGAACAAATTATCCGAATCAGAACCGGAGAAACCGGGGAAGACGCGATTTAGATTTCCCCAGCGGGTTTTATTGCTGGGCGAACATTTCAATCGCCCTGGTTCGCGAAGACGATTCGCGGGCCAGGGCGATTTTGTCGTTTCTGGTTCTCCAAAAATTGACCTAGCAAAAATTCAACAAAAATGACAATAACAAAAAGAGTCTTCGTACTCACAGCACCGTTGTTCATCTGGCCCGCCGCCGCGTGCGCGGAGGGCATCAATCAAGCCAACACCGCCTGGGTGCTTACATCCACCGCTCTGGTGTTGTTCATGACGATACCCGGCTTGTCGCTGTTTTACGGCGGCTTGGTCCGTAGCAAAAACGTGCTATCGGTTTTGATGCAGTGTTTTGCAATTACTTGTCTGGTGTCGTTGTTATGGTTGGCAGGCGTGTACAGTCTGATATTCGCCGACGGCGGCGCCTGGCAACCCTGGCTGGGTGGCACGAGCAAATTGTTCCTGCCGGACATGGGTATCGCTAATTTGATCGGCGATATTCCGGAAACCGTGTATTTCATGTTTCAAATGACCTTCGCGATTATCACGCCGGCCTTGATCGTCGGCGCGTTCGCCGAACGGATGAAGTTTTCGGCGATGCTCTGGTTCAGCGCTTTATGGCTGATCGTCGTCTATATGCCGATTTGCCATTGGATGTGGGGTAACGGCTGGCTGGCCGCGCTGGGTGCCAAGGACTTCGCCGGCGGGATCGTGATTCACGTCAATGCCGGAGTGGCGTCCCTGGTCTCGGCCTTGGTCATCGGCAACCGGAAAGGTTTTCCGACCGTGGCCATGCCGCCGCATAACATGACCATGGTCGTCACCGGCGCCGGCATGCTGTGGTTCGGCTGGTTCGGCTTCAACGGCGGCAGCGCCCTGAAGGCCGACGGTAGCGCCGGCATGGCGATCGCGGTGACTCACATTGCCGCCGCCGCCGGTTCGCTGACCTGGATGACCATCGAATGGCGCCGCTTCGGCAAACCCAGTGTGTTGGGCATCGTCACCGGCATGGTGGCCGGTTTAGGCACCATTACGCCGGCTTCGGGTTTTGTTGGTCCGATCGGCGGCCTGGTTATTGGCATTGTTGCCGGTATCGTTTGCTTTTATGCGACGCAATACGTGAAGCGCGGCCTGAAAATCGACGATTCGCTGGACGTGTTTCCGGTGCATGGCGTCGGCGGCTGCGTCGGCTCCATTTTGACCGGTGTGTTCGCGGCGGAAAGTTTCGGCGGCTTGGGGCTGAACGGTGTCAGCATCGCCGAACAAGTCGGCGTGCAAGTGCTGGCGGTGTTGGTGACCATCGTTTGGAGCGCCGCGTTCAGCTATCTGGTCTTGAAGCTGCTCGACAAAACCATCGGTTTGCGGGTCAGCGAAGACGAAGAAGTCGAAGGTCTCGACATCGCGCTGCACGAAGAAACCGGTTACCACAATCTATAACTACGCCAGCGTTTGCCGGCTCGAGCGGGCGGAGACCGACTCCGCCCGTTTTCATCAACCTCAGTGGAAATTCATGCCTATCCCACTTTCCGAACTGGAAACCATCGTGCGCGCCGCCGGCGCGATTGCGATGACTTATTTCAACGATCTGGACCAATTGGCCGTCAGCAAAAAAAGCGCACGCGATCTGGTCACCGACGCCGATGTCGCGGTCGAACATTATCTGAAACAGGCCTTGACCGAAAAATGGCCGGAATACGGCTTCTGGGGCGAGGAGAGCGGCCAAACCGCCAACCAAAACCAGCGCTGGATCGTCGATCCGATCGACGGTACCCATTCGTTTTCGAAAGGCCAGTATTTTTGGGGCGTCAGCGTGGCCTTGGAAATTGCCGGCGAATTGGTGGTCGGCGCGGTGTACGGCCCGGCTCTGGACGACTACTACTGCGCGGCTAAAGGCCAAGGTGCCTGGAAAAACGGCAAGCCGATCCGGGTGTCCGACGAGACCAGTCTGGCCGCCAGTATGGTGTCGACCGGCTTCGCCTGTTTGCGCCAGTATTTGCCGGACAACAACCTGCCTCGCTTCTGCCGCATCGCCCAGGCGACCACCGGCCAGCGTCGAATGGGTTCGGCGGCATTGGATTTATGCACGGTGGCCGACGGTCAGGTCGATGCGTTCTGGGAACAGGAATTGAATTTGTACGACGTGGCTGGCGGGGCATTGGTCGTTCTAGAAGCCGGCGGCACGCTGACCGATTTTCAGGGCAATCCCGGCGTGTTTCCCAAGCAGATATTGGCCACGAACGGCAAAATTCTCGATCAGATATTGCCGTTGATGTAATGGCTGACGACACTAACTCCTGTTTTTTGACGGTGCTTGGCGATGACTAAACCGGCGGCGGTGATTTTCGACGGCACGCCGCTGAGTATCGAGGCCGTGATCGGTATCTCGCGCGGCACGGCCGCCGCGGTGTTGAGCGAGGCGGCGGAATTTATCGCCCGCATCGATCGCGGCGCCGGTTTCGTCGATACCTTGCTGGCCGAGGAAGGTTGCGTCTACGGCGTCACCACCGGCTACGGCGATTCGTGTACCGTCGCGGTGCCGGTCGAATTGGTCGGGCAATTGCCGGTGCGTTTGTATCGCTTTCACGGTTGCGGTTTGGGCGAGGACTTCGATCCGGAACAAACCCGCGCCATTTTGGTCGCCCGCCTGACCAGTTTGGCGCGGGGCTACTCCGGCGTTCGCTATCGGTTATTGCAACACCTGACTTTATTGCTGCGCCGCGACATTCTGCCGTTGATCCCGCAAGAAGGTTCGGTCGGCGCCAGCGGCGATCTGACGCCGCTGTCCTATCTGGCCGCCGTGCTGGCCGGCGAGCGCGACGTGCTGTACCAACATCGGCGCCGGCCGGTTGCCGAGGTCTACGCGGAGCTAGGCATTGCACCGCTGACCTTCCAGCCCAAGGAAGCCTTGGCGATCATGAACGGCACGGCGGCGATGACCGGTCTGGCCTGTCTGGCCTTCGGCCGCGCCGAATATCTGTCCCGGCTGGCCGCGCGCATCACCAGCCTGGCGGTCACCGCAATACAAGGCAACGCCTACCATTTCGACGCCAAATTGTTCCAACTCAAGCCGCATCCCGGTCAGGCCAAGGTCGCGGCGCGGATTCGCACCGATTTGCAATGGCATGCCGAAATGCCGCGCAACGACAGCCGCTTGCAGGATCGCTATTCGCTACGCTGTGCGCCGCATGTGATTGGGGTGTTGGAAGACGCCTTGCCTTGGTTGCGGCAAATGATAGAAACCGAGCTGAACAGCGCCAACGATAATCCGCTGATTGATGCCGACGACGAGCACGTGTTGCACGGCGGGCATTTTTACGGCGGCCATATCGCGTTGGCGATGGACACCTTGAAAACCGCCGTCGCCAACATCGCCGATTTGCTGGACAGGCAATTGGCGCAACTGGTCGATCCCAAATTCAATCACGGCCTGCCGGCCAATCTGGCGGGCGAGGCCGGTGAACGGGCGCCGCTCAATCACGGTTTCAAGGCCGTGCAAATCGCCGCCTCGGCCTGGACCGCCGAAGCCTTGAAATTGACGATGCCGGCCAGCGTGTTCTCCAGGTCCACCGAATGCCACAACCAGGACAAGGTCAGCATGGGTACGATTGCCGCGCGCGACTGCTTGCGCATCCTGGAATTGACCGAGCAGGTGGCGGCGGCGGCCTTGCTGGCCAGCGTGCAGGCCGTGGAATTGCGCGGCGGCGCGCTGTTGTCCGAGCCCTTGAGCGACACTTACGCCGATGTGCGTCGCCTGGTCGCGCCGCTGACCGAGGATCGGGCCTTGGACGGCGAATTGCGCGCCTGTCTCGACGCGATACGCAGCCAACGCTGGTCTTTATATGACTAAGTCCGTGCTGGAAGCCGAAGTCGCCATCGAGATCCCGTTTCACGATGTCGACATGATGGCCGTGGCCTGGCACGGCCACTATTGCAAATATTTCGAAGTGGCGCGTTGCGCGCTGTTGGACAAGATAGCCTACAACTATCCGCAAATGCGGGACTCCGGCTTCGCCTGGCCGCTGGTGGATATACGCATCCGCTACGTCAAACCGGCCCGCTTTGGTCAGAGGGGGCTGGTAAAAGCCAGTCTACGCGAATGGGAGTATCGTTTGAAAATCGACTATCTGATCAGCGATCCGATCGAACGGACTCGCTTGACCAAGGGCTATAGCGTTCAGGTTGCCGTCGATTTAAACAGCGGTGAGTTGTGCTGGCAATCGCCGCCGGTGCTGCTCGCCAAATTGGGCTTGGTGTCGCCGTGTTCCGACTGAGCCTGGTAATGCTGATGTTGCTCGTGCCGCCGGCATGGGCCGACGACGTGTTGGACCAAGTCCGAGCGATACTGCAACCCGAGCCGATCGCGGTCGGCCATTTTCGGCAAACCAAGCAACTGGCCTTCCTGCAACAACCTTTGGTGTCGGAAGGCGAATTCGTTTACGCCCAAAGCGGCGGCGTGATCTGGAATACCGTCAGCCCGGTCGCCTCGACGGTATTGATCGGCGGAGACCGGATGATTTCCGAGCAGGGCGAGCAAGCCCTGCCGCCCAGTTTCGGCCAATTGATACCGGCACTGTTGGGCGGCGACTTCGCTCGATTGCGGGCGGACTTCGAGATTCAAGGCAGCGTCCAGGCCCGGAGTTGGCGCTTGCAGTTCCTACCCAAGGACCCGCTGCTCGCCAAGATCGTCGCCGAACTGGTACTGTCCGGCGATAGCGACTTGCGCGGCTTCGATATACTGGAAAGCGGCGGCAACCGCTCCAGTACCGTCTTCGAACACATCAGCCATCCGGCCCAACTGACCCAGGCACAGGCGGCCGAATTTGAACGTTTATCGCCCTAGGCTGTATGCGCTGATTTGGTGTCTGGCGATGAGCGCGCTGGCTTGGCAGGCGGCGCGCGACTGGTCGCGGGATTGGCTGGAAACCGGTTTCATGGCCTTGCTGCCGGTCGCGGAACAACGCCCGGACGTGGCCGAGGCCATTGCCGCGCGGAATCGGCAAATCCAAGGCAAGCTGATTTGGCTGGTCGGCGCGACCAGCGCCGATCAAGCCGTCGCCGCGATCCGGCAAGTCCACGGCGAGCTGACGACCAGCGGCTTATTCGCTAGTCTGCCGTTGGAACGCACGGCGGACGTCGCGGCGCCGGCCTATCGGCGTTGGTTTGACTATCGCTATCAGTTATTGGACGACGCCACCCGGCAAACCCTCAGCCAAGATCCTGCCAAAATCGCCGCCGAAAATCTGTCCTGGCTGTACAGTCCGGTCGGCCAATTGCAGACCGCCGGCTTGGAACGCGATCCCTGGCTACTGTTCAACCGCTATCTGCGAGCCCGGCAGCCGTTGGCGGCCAGCCTGCACCAAGGCGTACCGCTGATCAAGCGCGACGGCCGCTACTGGGCCCTGCTGATGGGCGAATGGCCCGACAGCGACCTGAAACTGGATAAACTGGACACCTTGTTGGCTCTCAACCAGCGTCTGACCGGGCAAGTCGCCGAGCAGGGCGGGGAGTTGCTGGCGACCGGCATGCCGTTGTTTACCGCCCATGGCTCGCATAGCGCTCAGCAGGAGATGTCGCTGATCGGCGGCGGATCGACGTTAGGCTTAGTGATCTTGCTCTGGGCCGCATTCCGCGGACTACGGCCCTTGCTGCTGTCTTGCCTGGCGGTCGCCGCCGGCTTGTTCGCGGCCTGGGTATTGAGCCTGCAACTGTTCGGCAAGCTGCATATTCTGACGCTGGTGTTCGGTTCCAGCCTGGTCGGGGTCGTTGTCGATTATGCGCTGCATTTTTTTTGCGACGGCATGGGCTTGCCGGATTGGACGCCGCGCCAGGGCTTGGCCTATGTGCTGCCCGGCATCGGCTTCGGCCTGTTGACCAGCTTGCTGGGCTACGCCGGTTTGGGCTGGTCGCCGTTTCCGGGCTTGCGAGAAATCGCCGCGTTTTCGGCGATCGGTTTGATCGTGTCGTGGCTGACTGTCGTCGCGGTGTTTCCGTGCTTGCTGGGTGGCTTTCGCATGCCGCATCGGCCGGCCGTGTTACGGTTGACCCGTTATTGGCAGCAAATCTGGCCGGGTTGGCTTAACCGCCATCGAGTCGCGCTGGCGCTAGGCCTGGCGATCTTGCTGGTCGGCGGCTTGTCCCAATTACAGCCCAAGGACGACGTGCGCCTGTTGCAATCGGCTCCGACCAGTTTGCTGGCCGCCGACGCCAAACTCAAGCAAGTGCTGGCGATCGGCCACGACAGTCAGTTTTTTCTGGTCAGTGGCGCCGATCAAACAGAATGGCTCGCCAACGAACGTCGGCTGCTGGCCGGTTTAAACGGCATTCGCGGGCAGGGCGGATTGGCGGGCTACGACGCACTGAGCGCGGCTTGGCCCGATCCGGAGCGGCAGCGCGCCGATTACCGCTTGCTGCAAACCACGCTGTACGACACCGTCAGATTGAAAACCTATATGACGGGCTTGGGCTTCAGCACCCAAGCCGCCGCCGAGGAAGCCCGCCAATTCGTCGCCGCCGAGGCAAGGGTCTTGCCGCTGGCAGATTGGCTGGCCGCCGCCGATCCCGGTCAGCGCGGCCTGTGGCTGGGTTGCGATGTTGGTGCCTGCCGTAGCGTGGTGGCATTGAGCGGCGTTGCCGATCTGGCCGGCCTCGCCGCGCTGCAAAACCTGCCAGGGGTGGCCTGGGTGGATCAGGCCGGGCAAATGTCGGCGCTATTCGCCCGCTACCGCGCGATGGTCACCGGCTTGTTGTTGGGCGTGTGCGGCCTGTTGCTGGCCGCGCTGGTCTTTAAATTGGGCTGGCGCAGCGGTTTGCAGGTCATGGCTGTGCCGGCCGTCGCAATGGCGATGGCCTTGGCGATATTGGGTTGGCGCGGCGAATTGTTTACCTTGTTCAACCTGTTCGCGCTGATGTTGGTGCTGGAAGTCGGCGTCGATTATGCGGTGTTCTTTCATCTGGCCGGCAGCGAACGGCGCGACTCGACCGGACTCGCCGTCACGCTGTCCGCCTTCAGCACCTTGCTGGCCTACGGACTCCTGGCGCTCAGCTCGACCGCCATCGTCCACGCCTTTGGCCTGACCCTGGCGGTCGGCATCACCACCGCATTTTTACTGGCGCCGCTGGTTGGTTTCAGCGCGCGGCCGCGCCGGGCTTAACGGTTTGGGTTCGGCCGATTTTGTCGATGGAATCAGCTGACGAGTCGAAAGAGTGCTGGGACTCCGCGCGACAGTCTTTGACGATCGGTCAAATACGAGCGGGTTTGGCTGCACGCCTAGATTCCGTCGCCCAAGTCGGCGCTTCAATCATGGAATATATCGATAGAGCAACCACGAACGGCCGCATTCCCGACTGAAACTAAAAACTCGGCGTCAGGCATATAACGACGGATTGCCAACTCTAGTTAGCCGTCTGAACCATAACCGGGGTTTCACTTTAAATCGTCGATTTTCTGTTCAAATCAATGGCGTTACTTTTAGCTGCCGGTAAGGGTTACTAAGATGCCCATGCCGAATCGATTTCTCGCGAGCTGCCGCTTCGTTAATCTTATCGAGCGGCGATTCGACTTCGTTTGTTTTAATTGGAAACATATGTTGATACCGGTTGAAAATTGACTATGTAGATCGGTAAATTCCGGCTGAAAATGGGCCACAGGCTATTAGCCTGTCCTGTCCAAACATCAGACAGGTGCTTAGAGGGTGGCAACCATGATCTTTTACGCCAAAATCAGGCGGATGGTTTTCCGCGACCAGTTGTCCATCATTGAGATTGCCAGAGATGCACGAGTCTGTTCCGCAATGCCAAAAAATGCCTGAGAATGGCGAATGGTGCCGAGCTGACTTATTAACGCCGTGCCATGCCGGCACCGAGAAACAGGGCAACGGAGTTCATCGTTGACGGGGTGCCGACCCCTAGACCGGTGTAGCCAACGCAAATTGACAAATACAGTCTGCTATCCAACGGATTTGGCGCTATATCGTGAACGCGGCGCCAAGCTTATTTTCGCGGCGTGCGGGAAAGGTTACGCCGCAATGCCGGCATCGTGGTCGCTGGGGAAGGCGTTTTTAGTCGCTGGAAATTGGATACTAAGGCTATCAATAGGGAAACGTTTCCCCATTCAGGCATAAAAAAACCGGCCGTGAAGCCGGTTTAGTATAGCGCAAGCCATTGAATTATGGCGGAGAGCTAGGGATTCGAACCCCAGGAGGGGTATAAGCCCTCAACGGTTTTCAAGACCGCCGCTTTCGACCGCTCAGCCAGCTCTCCATGAGCCGCGTATTTAACCAGAAGTTTTTTTTGAAATCTAGTATTTTTTGCGGCTTGATGACGATACGGACTCGAATCGCGGTGGCGGAATTTTCTAAGTGTTTGTTGGTGATTGCAAAATCGGCGCGGATGTTGGCGGCTTTGGCGGTCCGTGCCGGCTTCGAGGTGATCGCCGTCGACTGCTTTGCCGATGCCGATACCCGGCAAATCGCAAATCAAACTTATCGGGTGCGTTCGTTGGCCTGGGACGACATCAAGCTCGCGGTAATTAGCGCCCTCGGGCGCTTCCGGATTGCCGACGTCTTGTACGGGAGCGGCTTTGAAACGCATCCGGATAGTTTGATGAAGCTGGCGCGGGATTGGCGATTGCTTGGCAACCAGGCCGATACTTTTTGCCGGTTGCAGGATAAACGGGATTTTTTTGCGTTGCTGACGCGACTGGCGATACCTTATCCTCAGGTTGTTTTCCAGGCGCCGACCGAGGCGGGCGAATGGTTGCGCAAGCCTTGGCGAGGCGAGGGCGGTTTGGGCATCGCCAGATCGATGGAGTTGGAGCGGCGGGATGCGAGCGGCGAGGGGTATTGGCAACGTTACGTCGACGGCATCGCGATGTCGGCGTTGTTCGTCGCCAATGGCGAGTCGGCGCGGGTGGTGGGATGGAATCGGCAATGGCGCGCGAATTTAGGTCCGGACTTCGCGTTTGTGTTTGCCGGTGCCGTCGGCTCGGTACCGATACCGAGTGAGGTGTCGCAAGTCTTGCGAACAGTCGTGATCCAATTAACGGCTGAATACGGTTTGCGCGGCCTGAACAGTCTGGATTTTATGTTGGTACCCGACGGTTTTCGGGTGTTGGAGCTTAATCCCCGCGTGTCGGCTAGCGCTCAGCTTTACGGCGACGATTTGCTGGTATCGCATCTGCGCGGAAGTCTTGGATTGTCGCTGGATAATGTCGCATCGGCACCGGTGTCCAAGGCGGTGCGTACCGTGTTCGCTGATCGGAACCTCCGTGTCGCCGACGATTTTTCTTGGCCGGACTGGGTCGCGGATAGGCCGCCAGGCGGCGCTTTTTTTGGCGCGGGCCAGCCGATATGCAGTATTATTGCGGCCGGTAAAAATTCGGGCCTGGCGATGCTGCAGTTACGCCGCCGGTTACACATTCTCGGAACATTATTGGAAACAGGTCGTTAATCTCATGCAATATCAGGCAAGCGTCAATAAACTTACCCAGCCCTTGGTTCAAACATTGTTGGATAACGCCGACAAGCTGCGCTTGGGTGTCGAGCGCTTGGAAAACGGTTGCACAATTATCGACGCCGGAATCAATGTGCCAGGCGGTTTGGAAGCCGGGCGAATCATCACCGAGATTTGCATGGGCGGCATGGGTACCGCGACGATTTCGCAGAGTTCCTACACCGCGCATTGGCCGCTGACGATCAATGTCCATGCAACCAATCCGGTATTGTCCTGTTTGGGTAGCCAGTATGCCGGGTGGAGTTTGTCGCACGGCAAATATTATGCTTTGGGCTCCGGCCCGGCGCGGGCGCTGGCCACCAAGATCAAGGACGGCGTGATCGAACCGGTCGAAGAACTGTACAAAGAGCTGGAATATCGGGATGTCGCCGAGCGCGCGGTTCTGGTAATCGAAAACGATGCGGTCCCGCCGCTCGAAATCGTCGAAAAGGTCGCATCCGCCTGCGGTCTGGCGCCGTCAGCCTTGACCATCATCGTCACGCCGACCAGTAGTCTGGCCGGCGGTGTGCAAGTCGTCGGCCGGGTCTTGGAAGTGGCGATGCACAAGGCGCATGCCTTGCACTTTCCGCTGGAGAATATAGTCGACGGTTCTGGTAGCGCGCCGATTTGCCCGCCGCATCCGAATTTCGTCAAGGCGATGGGACGTACCAACGATGCGATTTTGTTCGCCGGTCAAGTCCATTTGTTCGTCAAAGGCAGTGACGAAGCCGCCGAAAAACTGGCTAAAGAGTTGCCCAGTTCCACGTCGAAAGACTACGGCAAACCGTTTGCAGAGATTTTCAAGGCTTACGAATACGATTTCTTCAAAATCGACGCGATGTTGTTCAGTCCGGCCAGCGTGATCGTCACGGCGGTCGAATCCGGCAAAAGTTTCCGGGCCGGGCAGTTGGATAACGCGCTGTTGGACCTGTCTTTCGGCTTCTAAGCGCTTTTCCTTTCGTTCTAACAACGCGGCTTCTAGCCGCGTTTCCGTTTTTAACGCCTTTAAATTATCTTGCATCGAATCGCGATTATCACCGACGACCCAGGCTGGCATGGCAAGCAATTGACCCACGCTTTCGCCGGACTGGGCTATTCCGCCGACTTTGTGTCGCTCACGGCATGCAGTTTCCAATTGACCGGCGCAGGCTTGCCGATCGTGTTGCCCGGCTACCCCGATCGATTGCCACGCGCGGTATTCGTGCGCGGCGTGCCGGGCGGTTCGCTGGAAGAGGTGGTGTTTTATCTGGACATCTTGCACGCGTTGAAAATGGCCGGCGTGCCGGTGTACAACGACGCCGGGGCGGTCGAACGTAGCGTCGACAAAGGCATGACCAGCTTTTTACTACAACAGGCCGGGCTGCCGACCGCTACCACCTGGGTGACCCGCGACCGCGAACAGGCGCTGGCGGTTGCGGAACAGGAGTTGCGCGAAGGGCATTTTCTGATCAGCAAGCCCTTGTTCGGTTCGCAAGGCGAGGGCATTCGCCGCATCGAAAAGTCTACCGACTTGTTGTGGTTGACCGGCAGTCGCGGCATTTATTATCTGCAACGTTTTATCGAGTGCGACGGCGACGGTTACTCGGATATTCGGGTGTTTGTCGTCAACGGTCGTGCGGTAGCCGGCATGCGGCGGCGCGGGATTTCCTGGTTGAACAACGTGGCGCGGGGCGCTACCTGCGAATGCATCGAATTGGATGAGGCTTTGGCGGCCTTGGCGGTCGCGGCAACCGAAACCCTCCGCATGGACTATGCCGGCGTCGATATCATTCACGACGCCGAGGGGTGTTACCGAGTGATAGAAGTCAATAGCGTACCGGCCTGGAAGGGTTTACAAAGCGTCTGCGATATCGACGTCGCCGCTTGTTTGGCCAGCGATTTGGTTGAACGTTATTTGCATTGAGATGGCCGTTATCGATCGCCAGTCTTTGATGGAGGCTTATAGCCAAGCCTGCGAGATCGAATTGCAGGCATTCAAGCCGGGTAACGTCAGTATTTACAGTTCCGCCCACGATATGACGGTCGACGACTTTCGGATCAGCGCTCAAGTCAGCCGGGCGCCGATCACGAATCCAGACTTCAGCTTGGGTGAAAAAATCTATCACGCGGTCGCCGCGACCCGTCAGGCTGTCAATTGCAACACCAATTTGGGGATTATTTTGCTATGCGCGCCGGTTTTGCAGGCCGCGGCCGGCTTGGCGGCCGGCGACTCGTTGCATGCAGCGCTGGCGCGGGTGTTGGAAACAACCACGCAATCCGATGCGGAGTGGGTGTTTCGGGCCATCGAGCTGGCTGCACCGGGCGGATTGGGGGAATCGGACGCCCATGACGTTCGCGAGACGCCGAATGTGACCCTGTTGGAAGCAATGGACTACGCCGCCGAGCGCGATTTAATCGCCGCCCAATACGTTAATCGGTTTAAAGACGTTTTTGATTTTTCGGTTTTACGATATAATCGTGCTTTCGTTTTGTCTGGCGATTTCGGCTGGTCGGCGTTGGCGGTGTATGCTGCGATATTGGCCCGGTTTCCCGATAGTCATGTCGAGCGAAAGTATGGACAGCAATACACAGAGTGGATTAAGGGGGAAATGGTCGAGCTCGAAAGAGCTTTGCAGGCAGCCTTCGCGCCTGACAAGTTGATGCCTGTTCTATATGAATTGGATAAAACTTTCAAGGCAAAAAAAATCAACCCAGGCACAACCGCGGACCTGACGGTCGCAACCGTGCTCGTGGTGCTTCTGGAACAATTGGTTAGCGGTACAAGCGGCTAACCGTTGATAGACGGACCTAGACCGAAACGACAATTTAAGGACATAACAGTGTCTATTTTTTGGTTCAATCTTATCTTAAGGGGATAAATTTAAAATGGCTAAAATCAATAACTTACGCGTTGGTGAATCTTTGGTTGGCGAAGGCAACGAAATTGCCCACATCGACTTGATCATCGGCCCACGCGGTTCCGCGGCTGAAACTGCTTTTGCAAACGCTCTGACCAACAACAAAGACGGTTTCTCTACTCTGTTGGCGGTTGTCGCTCCTAACCTGATGGTTAAACCAGCGACTATCTTGTTCAACAAAGTGACCATCAAAGGTTCTAAACAAGCCGTTCAAATGTTCGGACCTGCTCAACGCGCTGTTGCAATGGCTGTTGCCGACTCTGTTGAAGACGGTACTATCCCTGCTGACGAAGCTGATGACTTGTTCATTTCTGTTGGCGTATTCATCCACTGGTTGGCTGAAGACGACGCAAAAATCGAAGAATTCAACTACAAAGCGACTAAAGAAGCGATTGAGCGCGCTGTTGCCGGCACTCCGACTGCAAAAGAAGTCGTTGCTGCCAAATCTGGTGCAAAACACCCATTTGCTGCTAACAACGTTTAAGTTTAAGACGCGAAGGTTGTTAAAAATACCCCGGCTTGCCGGGGTATTTTTTTGTCTAAAGGTTTTCCAGGTCCTTGCCGGTGAGCGCACCGCTATGTAAGGCGCTGGCTACCAATGCGGCGCGCACGCCGATTTCGGCCAGCCGGCGCAAATCGTCGCGGTTACGCACGCCGCCGGCGGCCACGAAGCACCGGTTCGGATGGCGGATCTGCAATTCGCTTAACAAAGCGCAGTCGGGACCGCCATGACCACCGACCTTATCCAAGGTCATCGCTATGACGGTTTCCGGCCAGTAGTTCGTAAACCTCTGCCAGCCAGGGTCGCCCAGCGCGCGCTGGTGTTTGAAATCCAAGGATAGAATGGCCGAGCCGCCGGACAAATCGAAGGCTTGGCGTTGCGATTCGGTACCGACCACCGGCCGCAGATTTCCGCGAGACGGAATGGCGACGGCCGGGCCGCCGTCGTCGATCCAGAACGTCAGATCCGGGAAGGTTTCGGCTAGCTTTAGAATCTCGCGGCGGTGGCTGCCGCGAGCCTCGATGGCGTCTAGGTCCGCGATGTAAAAGGTCGTAAAGGCATGCAGATTTAGAAATGCCTCGACCACGGCGATCGGCTCGCTGGCTTCGCAGATCGACGATTGCGGATGTACAGGCCGATAGCGGCTACGGTCGCCGCCGGCAGCCAACACGACTTCGCCGTCCTTTAAATCGATTACCGGAATAACCTGCATCGCACCGACCATGAAAATTTTGGTGTTCGAATATATCACCGGCGGCGGTTTTGCCGGTCAATCCTTACCGACCGGCTTGGCGGCCGAGGGCGGGCAGATGTTACAGGCATTACTGCACGAACTGAAGGCCTTGCCCGGTATTGAGTTGACGGTGATGCTCGATAGCCGCTGCCAACGCCCCAATGTATTGACCGAAGCGGAGGTCGTGCGCGTTAACCATCCGGACATCCGCACCATCCTGCCCAAGCTGTTGACTGCCACGGATTGCTTTTGGCCGATCGCGCCGGAGACCGACGGCATTCTGCATACCCTCGCCGAGATCGCCGCCGCCAACCGGACTCCGACCCTGTTGTCCGACCCCGCCACGCTGGCGGTTTGCGCGGACAAGCTGGCTAGTTACCGAGTGTTTTGCACGCGAGGCTTACCGGCCGTGCCGACCCGAAGCCTCGTCGACGATTTCGCCGATTGGCGCGGACGCTTGGTGGTCAAGCCCGTCGATGGCGTTGGTTGCGAGGGCGCTCGGTTACTGACTGCCGAGCAATTTTCCGATTGGCGCAATCGCTGCTCCGATCCGATGCGTTATGTGGTCCAGCCCTATTGCGAAGGTAGGCCTTCCAGCTTGTCGGCGTTGTTCGCCGGCGGGCGAGCGTGGTTGCTGAGCGTCAATCGCCAACTGATCGAGGTCGTCGATGGCGGCTTCGCGTTGCGCGGTTGTCGGGTGAATGTCGCGGTTGCGTCGCGGTCCCTGTACCAGGGATGGCTGGATCAATTGGTGGTCGGTTTGCCGGGTTTGTTCGGCTACGTTGGGGTGGATTGGCTGGAAACCGCCGACGGCGGCGGTCAATTGTTGGAAATCAATCCGCGTTTGACCAGTTCCTATGCCGGCGTCGGTCAAGCCATTGGTATCAATGTCGCCGAACAGGTGTTGCGTTGCCTCGACGGCGTGCCGGAAAGTTTTCAAACCGATAGCCAAACTGTCGATATTATTTTCAATCATTAAACGGATTCATGGCTCAACGTATCGCGGGATGGGACATTGGCGGCGCTCACGTCAAATTGGCGTTATTGGACGAATACGGCGGATTGAACAAGGTCGATCAACGCCCATGCCCGCTCTGGAAGGGCTGCGATTACCTGGCCGCGGTACTGGCTGAACTGGACCAGGCCTACGGTTTGGCCGATTATCGCCACGCGGTGACGATGACCGGCGAATTGGCGGACGGATTCGCCAGTCGCGAACAAGGCGTGCGAGCCATCGTCGCTACCGTCGGCCAGCGCTTTGGTTACGATCGTATCGAGGTGTTTGCAGGACGGGCCGGCTTTATCGGCGGATCGGACGTCGCGCCGGCCGATACGCTGGCCATTGCCTCTGCCAACTGGCTGGCCAGCGTATTTTGGCTGGCGGAGCAGTTGCCGGATGCTTTGTTCGTCGATATCGGCAGTACCACGACCGACCTGTTGCTGATTGAAAACGGTTGTCCGCGAATCGAAGGCTATACCGATTATCAGCGTTTGATTTCCGGCGAATTGCTCTATACCGGTGTCGTTCGTACCTCGGTGATGGCGCTTGCCGACACGGCCGAATTCAACGGGCGGCAACAAGGTCTGATGGCCGAGCATTTTGCGACAACCGCCGATATATACCGGGTAACCGGCGATTTGCAGGAGCACCACGATCAAACCGAGAGCGCCGACGGTGCCGAAAAAACGCCGCAAGCCAGCGCCAGACGCTTGTCCAGGTTGACCGGCTACGATTTTGTCGAAGCCGATTGGCCGCTGTGGCAGGCGTTCGCCGCCCGCTTGAAAGACGTGCAAAAGCAAAAGGTGACTCGCGCTTCGCTCGCGCAAATGCAACGCGCCACCCGACTGCCGGTTTGGGTTGGCGCCGGCGTCGGCCGGTTTTTGATCAGGGAGATTGCCGATGACTTGGGATACGCGTACCGAGATTTTTCGGAGTTGCTGGCGAAGCCAAACGGCGAGTGTTCGCGCTTGGATGCCGCCGATTGCGCGCCGGCGGTCGCGGTGGCATTGTTAGCGGATCGGCGTCGGCATGCCGGACAACCTTAAAGTCGCGACCGTTTACAATTTCTGGGCGGCGCTGCACCTGTGGCCGATTGAGAAAATCAAAACGTAAGAATATGCTTACAAAAAGGATGGAAGTATTTCTAGGCTTAATCACTCGATTTATCAAGCCATCCGTTAAGGTATATCGACTAAACTACACGCGCGGCGAACGGATGGATTTTAAATCGCTGTAATTAATAAATGACAAAAATGGGTTGGGGTAATGCTCTCTTTTCTTTGGAAAAATCGCGAATTGGAAGAACTCAAGCTGCAATTGGCGGATGCTAACCGGCAAATTCAACAGCAGACCGATGAGTTGGAGCAGTCGCGTCTTGCGTTACAGCAGGCGCACGCCGGCAACATGGCACTGCAAGCGGCGCACCAGCGCGATTTAGGCACTATTTCCCATTTGCAGAACTTCGGCCAATCCTTGCTGAATATGCAGACCAGTCTGCTAACCTTGGCCAACCGGCTGCGCGACGAAAAAGACAATGCCATCGAAGCCCAGGGCATCTCGATTACCAGCAGCGAGGCCATTAAGCGGATTTCCCACAACTTGGTCGAATTGGCCGACGGTTCCAGCCACGCCGCCGAACAAGCCGGCTCGCTGGATCAAAGTTCGCGGGAAATCATCGGCGTGGTCAAATTAATTCGCGACATCGCCGATCAAACCAATTTATTGGCGCTGAATGCGTCGATCGAGTCTGCTCGGGCTGGCGAGCAAGGGCGCGGCTTCGCTGTGGTGGCGGACGAAGTGCGCACGCTGGCGCAACGTACCGCCGAGGCGACCAATAAAATATCGGCGCTGGCCGAATCCATCCGCAACGCCAGCGGCGGTACCCGCGAGCAAATGAGCCAGTTGGCGGACCACGCCAGAACGTATAGCGAGGAAGGTCAACGCGCGACCGGCACGATGCGCGAGCTGTTGGACTTTTCGGTGACGATGGAAAAAGTGGTGGCGGCTTCGTCGTTGCGCAGTTTCTGCGAATTGGCCAAATTGGACCATTTGATTTACAAGTTCGAAGTCTACAAAGTGTTGTTCCGCTTGTCGTCGAAGACGATTCGGGACTTTGCCGAACACACCGAATGCCGTTTGGGCAAATGGTACTATCAGGGCGAAGGTCGGGCCTGCTTTTCCAAACTCCCAGGTTATTCGGAAATCGAGCAACCGCACATGACCGTGCATCAGGCGGCGCTGAAAGCCTTGACGGCTCATACCGCCGGCGACGATCAAACCATGCTGGCCTCGGTGGGACGGATGGAACAGGCCAGTTTGGATGTGCTCAGCAATCTGGAGAAAATCGCCCACAGCGCCGAGGTCGATGCCGGCGTGTTATGCAAAGCCCATTGAGCCGCCGCCGTAGAGTCTCAAAACCCCAGTACGCTTCGTAAATACAGAAAGGCCAAGGTCAAATAAACCGCAAAGCTGACCGCCAGCAACCAAGGCCGGCGGCGCGGTCTTGCCCAAGCCGGCAAATGCGGCGGCAGCAGGCGGTGATTCAGCCAATACAGTAGCGGTGGAAACAGGATGGTGCCGGCGAAGCCTATCACGGCGCTGGTCAATATTAGCGGGCCGGGCGCGTCCAACTGCATCGTGAAGCAGGTAATCAGCGTTAGCAAACCCAGAAACAGATAATACCAGCGCCGCGCCGGCCAGCGTTGCGCGGCCGGAAACAGCGTCAACACGATGTCGGCCTGAATGCGGCTGACCGCGTCGGCGGTAGCCAGCCAAGTGTCGGTCAAAAACGCCGCCGCGACCACCAGAAACAACAGTCTGCCGATTTCGCCCCAACTGACCGCGAAGAACTGGCTTTGCACGACGGCCAGTTCGTATTCTTGGGGTAGCAAGCCCTTGGGGAACAGTAAGGCGTAAGCCAGTAGGCAGGTCATCAAGGTTGTCAGCAGGTTTCCGAGAATTCCGACCAAAATATCGGTACTTAGAAAACGCCGCCAGGTTTGCCAGCGCGCGGCGCTTTCGGGCTCGTCTCGCGGCAGAAAACCGTCGCTGAGTACCGCTTCCTCGCTGCCGCCCAAACCGGTAATCCGGCCGACCCAGCCGGCCATCCCCGCGCCTTTGTCGCGCAGCCAATACGAATAAAACAAAATCCAGAAGCCGCCCAGGCCGGCAAAAGTGATGGCCGTCAATAATTTGCTGGCGTCGCCGGCTTCCCAAGGCCGCGTCATCGCCGCCGTCGGTCCCAGCAAGCCGCGCGCGAATTCCGGCAGCATGGCCGTCACGTCGCTTTGCAGGCAGGCCGACAATAAACCGACCACGGTGACCACCGCGACCAACTTCATGAAGCGTTCGATCAACGTGTAAACGACGCCGCTGGCCAGGATCGCCGCCAGAAACACCGCGATGGATAAATAGCCCCAAAACAGACTTTGCTCGCGTTGACTCCAGCCGGCCGGCCAATGCGTTAATTCGGCCATCGCGGTGCCGCCGGCCGACGCGAAGGCGCCAAACCAAAAAAACGACACCGACATCAACAGCCACAGAAAGATGCCTAGCCGGCGGTTCAAGCGAATGAAGCCGTGAAAGATGCTTTCGCCGGTCAGTAGGGTGTAGCGGCCAATCTCCAGATTTAACGGATATTGCAACAAGCAAGCGGGTACCAGCAGCCAAAGAAAGGTCAAACCGTACTTGGCGATCATGTACGGCCACCAGATCAGCTCGCCGCTGCCTTGCGCCAGCGCCATCCAGACCACGCCGGGTCCCAACGCGGCCCACCAACCGGGAAAGGCCGGAATGGCGCGGCGAGGAAGAGCATCTAACGGAGTTTTATTCATGGGTCGGAATCGGACGCTGTCAAAAGCCAGCCATTTCCGCAAATTCGCCGGAATTTGGCAAGTCCGGCTTGTCGCTAGCGCGGCATCGGCGGCTACAAAATCGCGAACGTTGGCGGCCCGATTCGGACCGGCCACGGTTTGAGCGGTTCCCACGCACGGAAGCCCTATTCTCTGGATTATCCAAAGCCTGGGTGTAGGAGGGGACTTAGTCCCGATTTTCGTTCCCGCGACGGAACAGCGTCTCGGCATATTCCACCCCAAACCAGCCACCGATTCCGATTGAAAACCGCCACCGGTTTCAATCCAATGTCGGCCAGGGATTCCAACTACAAAATCACCACTGGCGCCTAAAGATATATATT
>NZ_MKMC01000018.1:0-50423 GCF_001856095.1 Methylomonas sp. LWB | reverse complement strand
ATGGTCGAGCTTCGCCGGTCATCGGCGGTCTAATTCAACGGTTTATAAGCCCATTTTAGTCGGCACCGCCGCCGGATTTCACCAATCGCAGGCTCCGTAACAAAGAACGCCGGTTAGCTCGCATCCCTTGCCTATAGTCCTGTTCGAATAACGCCAGTTGCCAGCCAGCGCTTGGCACTCGGATGCCATCCAACGCCTGTTAGCGTTCTAGTAAACAATGTAGCGCGTGTTTCTGAATTTAGCCTACGCTTTTCATCTGCGGACTGCCCCATCGTCCGCCGTATCAGCCACGCCCAAAGGAGCCCGACATGAACCAGCATCTGATTTCTTTAAGCCTTTCCGATAATGATCTGAACGATATAGATGCCGCCCTGAAAATATTGGAAGACCGCTTCGCCGGCTTTCTGGTCTTAACCCCGGAAGAGCGTCGCGCCATCCCCAAGATGGGCGATAAAACCGAAGCGTTTTGCCGTCAGACGCTGACGGTGTCCAGCCAAAATACGTCCGCCATTCCGCCCGGTCTGGATACCGCCTCGGCGGAAGCCGATCTGGCGACGCTCGATAGACTCCGCCCTCGCCTGCATCGGCTGCGCGATTTATTGAGCAGAGCCGAAGATACCGACATGGCACTGGGCAGCGATATTTATAGTTTTAGTCTGGATGCTTACGCTTCGTTGAAAATCGCCGGTAAAGGCGCGGGATTGGAAACGCTGCGGCAGGCGATGTCGGTTCGATTTAACCGCGGCGCCAAGCCAAAAACCTAAACCGGCCAGCCTGTCGGCTAAACAAGATAAGTAGGTCAGCCGCCCGGCTCGGCCTTCCGGCACACCAACTAAGCTCAAGTCCATAGCGGAATAGATAAAGGCAAGGCTCGCAAGCTTTGCCGCTAACCCCGCAAGCTTATTCGCAGCACTCGCAAGGTTCCAAGCCTTGCCCGCAAGGTAAATGACTTTGCGGGCAAGGCAATTTTCTCTGGGCGTAAGCCTAAAAGCCTTGAGCGCAAGGCATTAAACTCCAACCACACGCTTATTTGGCTTGCGCGCAACGAAAAAAACCTTGCCCGCAAGCCAAATAAGCTTGCGCACGACTCTAATTTGCTTGTGCGCAAGGCTCTGACGCTTGCGAATCCGGCAACGCATCGATCATGCCGACCCAGTACGTTTGTACCGGCACAAATGCGTTATTGCCAAAAGCCGCCAAACTGCGCCAGCATGCCGGCAGTGTTTAAAAACCACGGCAAACGCATCGCTATCTCGGACCGTAAAGCAGGCAAATTCACCGGTTACTGGATTTGATTTGCGTAATACGTATACACTCGCCGTAACGACATTCACGGACTACGACGATGACCTACGCCCGTATTTTTCAATCCGGCAACAGCCAGGCCGTGCGCTTACCCAAGGAATTTCGCTTTAACCTAAAAAGGGCAGTTGGCGTGTATTGCGGGCCGTTCGTGCTGAGCAACGTCGAAGCATGGACGGCTCGCAATACACTCACCAAACGGGTGAATGAAAAATCCCGCGCGCCCTTCGACAAGCTCAGGACGAACGGGATTTTTCATCGCCAAACTGCTCTTTTTAGGTTTAACGCCGACCGCGTGGAAATCTTTCGTCGCGGCGCCGAAGTCGTGTTGCGCGCCCCCCATCAACGCGGCAGCGATATTCGACCTTACCCGAAGACTTCATGGCCGAAGGCCGCGACGACAGCCAACCCCAATAGCGCGAAGCGTTTTGATGGACCCTCATTACCTGCTCGATACCAACATCTGCATCTATATCGCCAAATATCGCCCACCCGCCGTGCGCGAGCGATTCGCCCGCCACTCCGCCAGCGAACTGGCTATGTCGGTGATTACCCTGGCCGAATTGCGCTTCCGCGCCGAGAAAAGCCAGGCGCGGAAGCGCGCGATTGCGGCCATTGAAGAATTGACCGGCCTGATTCTGGTCTACGACTTGGTCGAACCAGCCGGCGATCACTACGGCAAATCCGCGCCGACCTCAAAACCGGCCAGCCGATAGGCAACAACGACTTGTGGCTGGCCGCTCATGCCCGATCGCAAGACTGGATACTGGTGACTAACAATGAACGCGAATTTCTCGGGGTACCGGGGTTGCGGGTTGAGAATTGGGTGAGTTAGTTCCTTTTACTCACCACCCGCCTTTACAGTCTGTGCTGGAAGCGATAGCTTACGAAATTAAGCATCTAAAATTAAGCCTAGCTAATCTCGCAATTAATGCTATCGCCCCCTTGCTGACAGATATGATTTAATTTGCTGTGACAGGAAAAGACAAATAAGCTGTCATTCAAGATGTAGGTGCGATTAGCTTGCGTAATCGCACATTTCGAAGTCAACGTTCCTCCTACGCGGGCTGAAATTATATAATTATCACTTTAAGGTAAGCATGTATCTCAAGAAGATTGAAATTGAGAATATTGGACCAATCGAGGAATTATCAATTGATTTTCCATTGACCGAATTAGGAACTCCAAATCCGTTAATTATTGTTGGAGAAAATGGATCAGGAAAGACAATCCTACTTTCCCATCTCGTCAACACCCTTATCACGACTAAACAAACGGCCTTTGATGATGTAGAGGTAGAGCACGGGAAAGTTTACAAATACAGAAGTCCTCAATATATCAAAGCTGGTAAACACTACTCATATGCGCGTGTCGAGCTAGGCGCAGGACAGTATGTCGAAGAATGGCAGCTCGATACAATAAAATCAAAATTCCAGAAAAGTCACTCATTTATCCCTACACGGCAATCCTGGATATCCATCCAACACGATGCAAGCTCCCATTTTGATAGCTCTATAGCTCAAAACGAACAAGTCGCCAAAAAACTGTTTGAGCAGAAGTGCTGCTTATATTTTCCAGTTAATAGGTTTGAGGAACCCGCATGGTTAAACACAGAAAATCTAAAAGAGCGTGCAACTTATACTGAACTAAAGCATATCAGACGTCACTCCAACAGAAGTCTAATCTCTACATCTCCTCTCAAGGCGAACAGAAACTGGCTATTAGATCTGATATTTGATCGCCAAGCTTTTGAATTAACCACTAAAAACGTCCTATTTCCAGTAGGCCCAAATCAAGAGAACATAGATGTCAATGTATTCGCAGGCTTTCAAGGTCAGAGTTCAACTATATACGAAGCCGTACTTCAACTGCTTCGTGCGACACTCCGTGTCGACGGAGAAATTCGACTTGGGGCTGGTACTAGACACAATCGCCTAATATCAATCCTAAAAAATGAGGCTCCCTGGATCCCAAATATATTTCAACTTTCGACAGGTGAAGTGCTACTTCTAAATCTATTCCTTTCAATAATACGAGATTACGATCTAAGTGGCGGCGCATTAGAAAATCTAAGCGACATCAAAGGGGTCGTTGTCATTGATGAAATTGATGCGCACCTGCACACCAGCCATCAAAAGGAGGTCTTACCCGACCTTATTGCATCGTTCCCCAATGTTCAATTCATAATAACAACTCACTCACCGCTTTTCCTTCTAGGCATGGAAGAAAAGTTTGGCTCAAATGGCATCAAAATCGTAAATATGCCTCATGGTGAAACTGTTTCTGCATCTGATTTTTCTGAATTCACGGCGGCTTACGAGGCATTCAAACAAACCAACCAACACAGACAAGAAATCGCGGAAGCCCTGAAGGCAAACTCTCGACCAATTGTCTTCGTCGAGGGGGATTACGACATTAGATACATCACCAAGGCGGCGGAACTCCTTAAAAAGCCCTATATCCTTGACGCCATCCAGCTTAGAGATGGGACAGGTTTTGGTAACCTGGATAAAATATGGCGCTCTTACGAAATTCAGTTGGCGGAATTGCTACCATCAAAGATTCTTTTACTTTATGACTGCGACACAAACAAAGCGGCGGCGGAAAAGGGAAATTTAATAAAGCGGGTCATTCCAACCAACACTAGCTCTCCAATAAATATCGGCATAGAAAACCTTATAACTTCAGAATTAATAAGTCAACTAGAGACAAGCCATCCGCAATTTATCGATTTGACTGAGGTAACTACTAAAAGAGTACGCGGTCAAGAAGTTATTACGCCTGCAAAAAAAACAGTTAATAAAGATGAAAAGGGAAATATGTGCAACTGGATTTGTGCTAATGCAACAGCGGATGATTTTCGAAGTTTCTCTTCAGTATTTGATATTATCGAAGAGACTCTATTGAGGCAGTAGTTGCTAATTGGGACAACTGGTTATTTTTGGTGATGACATCCACTTATCGAACTGCCGTCTTTCAGTGTGAGAGTGAGCGCCGAATGACAGCTTTCCATCTCGGAATTGCCACTACGCTCAAATCGTTGAATGTCGCAACATGGCCGACAGCTGTCGGATAATATTAACCAAGCAATCCACCCCTTTACTTTGTAAAGTGATTCGATCGCCCTTGAACCGCCTATAAAAACCAAAATAAGGGATGCAGTCTTCTCACAATGTCACACCGCCTCGGCATCATCTCCGACACCCACGGTCTGCTGCGACCGGAAGTGCTGGCAGTTTTGCAAGGCGCGACCAGATTATCGACGCCGGCAACATTGGCAAGCCCGAGGTATTGCAGCGATTAAACGAGTTGGCGCTCCGAGGCTGGTGCTCGACAGCCGTATCAGGTCGTGCTAGACGCCGCCGGATAAGCCGCGCCAAAGGCCGCAAAAAGCAGGCCCGGCATAAGCTTGAGCCGGCCTCATGCACCACCAAGGACCGGCAACCGTGAATCCATTTTCCACATACACAGAGTTGCAGAGTCATCCCTGTTTCAAATGATCGATGCTTCAGATATTGGTGCGCCCACAGCGCGAAGCTAAACCGATGCCGCCGATCGCCGAAACAAACAGCCAAACGGCGCCGGGGATCGGTACCGCCGAGGCGTAGAGCTGGCTGGCGGACAGACTGTTACCGTCTTGCAATACCGTCAGTCCGGTCGCGCCGCCGTCTTCGAACGCCAGAACCTTGAAGGCATACAGGCCGCTGTTGGTGAATTCGACGTTGGCGGAACCGCCGCTCAGGCTGTGGTCGCCATCGGCATCGATGACGGTGGTGCCGCCGATCTGCAATCTCGCGCCGTCGTCCGAAGCCAGACTGAATTGATAAGTCCCTGGGGCCGTAACGGCTAAATAACCGGTTAACACCAGTCCGTGATCGGACAGATTGCTCACACTATTCGGCGACAGGTTCACCGCATTCCCGCCAAGATATTGCGCCAGTGTCGAATCGTCGCCGATGGTCGTATTGCAAGTGGGGAAGCAAATCGAAGTCGCGGTAAAGGTCGCGGTCGGACCACTGCTCTGGCCAATCAACGTTTCGGTAGTCGCCAGATTTCCCGGCCAAGAATTAAAAGCATAATAACTGCCGCTCAAACCGCTACCCAAAAAGCTGGGTAGCGCGATCGAGCTGGTTAACACCACGTCGGCACGGGCGGAACCGATACCGGCCAGTAATCCGAGCAACAAAGAACCCGCAAACAGAGTTTTCATACATTTCTCCTAAGACCAAGAGGACGATATAAACGACTTGCCCACCAAAACCGGTGACCATACCGGGCGCTTATTTGTAACACAAACAGAACGGTTTTTAGGGGGTGTATGGAATGCGCCGGTATTCGGCCGATCAAAACCGCTCATCGCCAGTAGCGTTTCACCGGCAAACGTCCGCGGATTTTCCGATGCGGGCTTACGACGTGGGATATTCTCGGGCTGATGCGCAAAATGCCGGTGTACTTTACAAGACACCGGCAGGTTCATTTTCGCGGGTGATTCGGCCTAACTAAGGATTTGCTCTGCGCTTCCCTAGGCTTTGCAGTAAGACGGTATCCAACTGCGGGCCCTCATATACTCCGGCAAATCGTTGTAATCAAAGCTTTCGCCGTGTTTTATCATTTGCTCGACGTCGAATAACAACGCCACTTCCGGAATATCGTTGAAAAACAGTTTGTAAAACGGTTTCACCAAAATTCGGGAAATCCGAATTCCGATCGGACCGATAAAGTTTCGGCGCTGCCCAACGTGGGCGATCTCGTCTATCGTGATTTCGTCGAGTAAAGCCTTTAAACGGTCTCGCACTTCCGGCTCTTCGGCCAGCACGTCGTCGAACAGACGGTGTAAGTGACAATAGTAAGTCACACCCATCAGTTCGGTAACGAAGGCCGGGGTATCCATTAAATAGCCGGGTAATTTCGGAAACTGGCGATAAAACCATTCCTTGCTGGGGCTCAACGGCGCCCATTCCACGCGGTCCAGGCCGCAGGTCTTGAGCATTTCGTCGAACAAGCGCCAATGGCAAAACTCTTCGGCCAAATGCACCCGGCTGATTTTATCCTCGACACTGTGCGAATCCGCCATCGTCGGCACCACTTCCCAGGCCGCCTTGATGCCGACCCATTCATGCCGGGCAAATTTGTAAATACTCGTCAGCATCAACGTGAGTCTATCCAAGGCGCGGGGATCGTCTTGCATCGTTACATAGTTACGGTAAAACGCGTCCGGATCGGACAAGGGTTTGCGCAAGCGCACCGGGTGCTCTTGAAAATACTGCAAGCGTGCGCGTTTTTTAGCTAAATCGCGCTCCGCTTCCAATAACTCCCCACCGTGTTGTTGGGTAAACGTCCAGTAATTTTCAAAGTTATCCAGCCGTTCCTGCCTGGTCGCGGCGGAAAAGACGGAACGGTATTGGCTTGATGAGCCCATGGGATGATTCTCCTGATTGAGGGGGTGGCAATGAGCGGAACATCGCCGGTTTAAAGTCTGTATCGTGAAACTGACCGCTTGACGCGGGTAGCGAACCGAGCCCAACGAAGCATGCGGCGCCATTCGGAACATGCCTTCCGAAGCGCGCACCACCCGCCTGTCTTAAGACATTCTCCAGTCCGTACCCGACCGGATCACTCCGATGGCGGCTGGACATTCGGTTTTGCGGGTCCAACACGTTTTAGGTTCCTTGGGTTTGATGAATTCGAATTTGGCGTGGCGAGGTCCGCGCGCGTACCGAGAAGTAACGCGCCGCAGGAAGATGGACAGTCGAGTTGGGGACTTCGTTCCGTTTGGTCTACGCCGAGGTTTGTGTGCGGCGCCGGACCGAGGAAATTTCGACTAGGTAGCGGCAGGGCGGCGACAAGGATACACGAAGCGAGCCTCGAGCGGGAAACAAGGCACCGATTCGATGCCTAAGCCCCAGTCGGCGACGGACGGATGTTCACGCGGCGGGAGGCTAGGCGCCCATCGCGCATTGAAGATCAACACCCAGGCAACGACTCGGCTTAGAGACCGCACGACGGTCTTGCCCAAGCCGTTAGCGTCGGTCGTTGCAACACGCGCTCGCCGGTCCGCAGCGCTCGGATTGCCCGAACCCCACGGACCGGCGACTACCGGTATCGCCGCTATTCGATCCAGATCAGCTCGACCCGGCGATTCTCGGCCTTGCCGGCTTCGGTCTCGTTGTCGGCGATCGGTTGAGTTTCGCCGTAACCTTGCGCGGATAGTTTGTTGGTCACGCCTTTCATTTTCAAATAGTCGACGACCGCATGGGCCCGGCGTTGCGACAGTTTCATGTTGTAGGAATCGCTGCCTTCGCTGCTGGCGTGGCCTTGCACCTGGATGTCGTTTTTCTGCGGAAACGCGATCAAGTCCTTGGCAACGCCGTCCAACAGTTCCTTGGCATTCAAGCTCAGCTCGGCCGAGTCGTATTTGAAATGCTGACCTTTCAATATCAGCCGAACCGCGCAGCCCTTGGCATCGACGATAGCGCCCTTGATGGTGCCGGGACATTTATCCAGGCAATCGTTCACGCCGTCGCCGTCGGAATCCAAGGTGCTGCAATCGGGTTTGGGCGCCACCGCAAACGGCGCCGGCGCGGCGCGCGTGTCGGTCTTCGCCGCGTATTTGGGTTTGTCGCCGAACGGAATCACCACGCCTAAATTGACGGTCATGTCGTGGAATTCGTCGGTGCCGGGTTGCACCTGAGCATTAAAATTGTTGTTGTAGCGATAACGTACGTCGCTGCGTATCAGCAAATGGTCGTTGACCTCGTAACTGGCGCCGACGCCGGCTTCGCCGATGAATCCGATACCGCAGTTGGCGGACGCGCAGGTGTTCATGCCGCCTAAGCCAACTACCGCGTAAGGCGAGAATTTGTCGCGGAACAAATAATATTGCAGGTCGGCGCTGCCGCCGACCAAATCCCAAGGTCCGTTCGACCCGCCAAAGCCTTGATAAAAACCTTTTAACTCGACGTTAAAGTGCTGATCGATGATTTTACCGACACCGACCCCACCGCCCCAACCGTCGGCGGCCCGCCGATCGCCGCCGCTATTGATGAAGGTCGCGAACGGCGCGACGTACCAGCGGTTGTCTTGATAGGGCTCCACCGCGTGAGCGCTAGGCAGGATCGCGAAACCGACCAAGGGCGCGAACGGCAGTAAGTGTTTTTTCAGCATAATCGTTCCTTTGAGTAAAAATGGGGATTCAAAACTCGCCGCGCCGCCCGGCCGAACTGACCGGTGTGGCCTCCGAGCTGCTCTGTGTCCGGTATTGCCACGAGCGGACAGAAGCGTACGGCGCCGTGTTGTAAAAAAGCTGTTAAGTAGCTTATTCGCAACAGAGAGCGGCTGTCGGTGCGGTATCGCACATAGCCAGATAGCGCCGGATTTGCCGAACCATGGGCGGCCGGCGCCCTACGCATTCGATCATTCAATCGCCTTGCAAACTATGTTCGCTAGCACACCGACTATCCGACGCGCCCCGGTTACAGTGACTCCACGGCTTCACTCGTTCTATCCAACCCAGACCCCAGGCGTTGGAATCATCCGGAACCGATTCGAAGCGGCCCGATTCATTTCCTCTTAGGTGCATACCAATGAAAACACTGACTAAATCCGCTTCCGCCCTGCTGGTGGCACTGACACTACTTTTAAGCGCCGGGTGCGCGTCCACCAATAAACACGAAGGAACCGGCGAATACATCGACGACAGCGTGATCACGACCAAGGTTAAAGCGCAGCTGTTCGACGAACCCAACCTCCGTTCGGGTCAAATCAACGTGGAAACCTTCAAGGGCATCGTGCAATTGAGTGGTTTCGTCGGCACGCGGTCCGACATCGACAAAGCCGTATCGATTGCCCGCAGCGTCAAGGGCGTGGAATCGGTCAAGAACGACATGCGCCTTAAATAAACAGGAAAACCATTATGGAAACCATCGATAAAGCATCCAATTACGCCCACGAAGCGGTCGATATGATCGCCAACGCCTCCAACCAAGCGGCTGAAACGCTGGACCAAAAAGGCGAACAGCTGAAAACGGCCGAGCAGCGCATCGTAAAAAACTGCCAGGTTTATATTCGCGACAATCCGGTAACGGCATTGGGCATCGCGGTGGCGGGCGGCTTTTTGCTCAGCCGTCTGTTGAGCAGCCGCTAAACCGCGTTGCCCGGCATGGCCCCGAAAGCTTCCGCCAACTCGGGCGGCGACTCCGGCGCTTTTTCGGCGATGCCCGCCGAATCGCCGGCCGACGCCGGCTTGCTGGCTCAGATAGGCTCGCTGTGGGCTGAATACCAGGATTTGAATCACGATCGCTTTCGGCTCGCCGCGCTGGAAACGCGGCGGGCCGGCCAAAGTCTGGTGACGATGTTGATTGCCGCGGTCATGCTGGGCTTGCTGCTCAGCGCGGCTTGGCTGGGTTCGCTGGCAGCCGGCGTGCAATGGCTAATCGAACATGAGTTGCGGGCCAGCAGCGCCATCTTGTTGGCGGTCGCCTGCAATTTAGTACTGGCGTTGAGCCTGTTCGGCATCATCCGTCGCCGCGCCCGCTTTTTGCAATTCCCTGCCACGCAACGCAGTCTCAAGCCCCTGACCGACCGCCCTGCCGATCGGGACAAACGCTGATGCGGTTCCGGTTACTATCCAAACCCGCCGGCCTCTCTTTGGATGCGCAAATCAGCCATGCCGAACGGCAACTGGCCGAGCGGCGTCGCTCCATCAAAACGGACGGCGCAGTGCTACTCAGCAGCCTGCGCAAACAAATGACCGCCCCCGCCAGCTTGTTGTTGGCCGGCGGCATCGGCTTTGTCGCCGGCGAACTGAGTCACTGCCCGGCGCGGGCGCGGTCCGCTCCAACGTCCGTTCGCGCTGATCGAAGCGAAGTCCCGACCAGAAGCTATTTGAGTGCCGCGCTGAGCCTGTTACTCTCGGCCCATGCCGTGTACAAGGCCTTACCGATCGCTTGGCTGGCAAAGCACCTGCACTCATCCCGAATCCGGACAAGCGCCGCATTGCGCCGAGCTCGGCGTTCGATGCCGCCGACCGCACCCGATAAGCTCGCAAGCTCTGGTAGCAGCGATCCAACCCCGCCCCGTCCCTAGTCGCAATCGATAGCATCCTATCCGCTAGGGTTTCCAACAAACCCGCATCAGAAAATCGTCAAGCCACATAAATTTTTACGTTAGAGCCTCTTGCAAAATTACCATCCGTTCGAAAAAACCGACGTTACCACCCGTCACGAGCGGCAGATCTTTTGAGGTGGTAACCGCAATCTTGACCAACGAATCCAATGCTGTAGCCTGAAAAATTCGTAACCATTCAGAGGGCGTTTTGGGGGAGGGTCGTTACCCGTGGCGTTAAGTTAACCGGTTACAGTCAATGTAAGCCACTGGATGAACGGAACCGAAATAAGGCGGTGGCTGAGCGGAGCCGAAGCCATTTCGCTTCGACGCCGCTCAGCGAACGGCATAGCTGACATTGAGGTGCTCATCCCCCCGCTCCGTTGGGAGAGGGCGTTTTTACTTCGCGCTGAATAGTTATAAAAATCAAGCGAAAGCCTTATCGACGGCCCCCCAAAGGTGCGCCAATGAGAGTAAGGATTCCAGTCAATTACGGTCGCCAGCCTCCCCTAACCCGTTCAACGCCGACAGTATGCTCGGGTAATCGAAAACATTCGCAAGCCGGGATAGGGCAAGACCTAGTTTTGGGTCGATCTCGCCGATTTGTTGGATGATGGCTGAGATGCGTTCGATGTTCAGGCTCACCAGCGCCTCTCTCAGATCGTTACACAATTCAGCCGGCAAAACCTTCAGCATCATAGCGGTTAAAGCGACTGGCTCGGGCTGCTCTTCGGCCGCACTCTCGTGGTACATGAATTTTATGTCCAGTTGCCGCGCCAGACAGTCGTAGATTTCCTCGAAGCGGTAAGGTTTACGCACGAAGTCGTCCATGCCGGCGTTCAGCATTTCCTGCTGCTGTTCCTTGAACGCCGAGGCGGTGACGGCGACAATTTTGACCGTCTGGCCGTCCGGTAACTGGCGAAGTCGCTGCGTTGTTTCGATACCGTCCATTACCGGCATGCGCCTATCCATCCAGATCAAATCGGGTTGCCAAGACTGGAACAGTTCCAGACATTGGGCACCGTTACCGGCAATTTTGACTTCCAGTCCTAGGCCCGTCATCAGCCGGCTGAGCAATAGCCGATTTTCGTGCTGATCCTCGACGATCATGATCCGATATCGGGGTTGGCCTGGGGCAAGTCCTACCACTTCGCCCGGTTTCCGGGGTTCCGCGCCCAAAATGTCGGTGCCGCTCGCCGTTTCCACCGGTAGATCGACACGGAACAGAGATCCCTTACCCACGCTGCTCTCGACGCTGATACTGCCGCCCATCATCTGCACGAGTTGGCGGGTGATAGCCAAACCCAGGCCGGTACCGTGCTGCGCGTCCGCCTCGCCCAGTTGTACAAAGGGCTCGAACAAACGGCTTCGGTCTTCCGGCGCGATACCGGGACCTGTATCCTCGACCTCGATCAGCAGATGATACCGGGCATTGTTCTTGGCGCCCAGACGCATCGTCACGCCGCCGTGTTCGGTGAATTTCACCGCATTGTTGATCAGATTGATGAGAATTTGCCGTATCCTCGCTTCGTCGCTACGGATATAGCGTGGGAACTCGGACGACTGGTCGAGCAGCAGCTGCAAGGCTTTCTCCCTGGCGCGGATTTGCATCATTTCGACGACGTCCCGCACCATAGCACCGAGGTCGAACGGGCCTATTTCCAGTTGCAGGCGGCCCGATTCGATCTTGGCCATTTCCAGCACGTCGTTGATCAGGTTCAACAGATGTTCGCCGCTACGGTTGATGATTTCCAAGTTTTCGGCTTGCTGGCTGCTGAGTTGCGGGTCGCGGCGCATCATGCTGGAAAAGCCGAGAATGGCGTTCATGGGGGTGCGCAATTCATGGCTCATATTGGCCAGGAACATACTCTTGGCCTTGTTGGCCGCATCGGCGGCATCGCGCGCCAGCAACAGCTCCGCCGTGCGTTGCCGTACTGTCTCCTCCAGTTGGTCCTTGTATTGTCTCAGTTCGTCTTCCGCTTGTTTGCGTTGGGTAATGTCGGTGAACATCGCAAAAGAACCCTGAAAGCGCTGTTCGTCGTCAAGAATGGGAGCGGCAGAAACAACCGTCCACACCGCCTGCCCGTTTTTACGGCGGAAGCGGCGTTCGTAATGCTCCGCAAGACCTAGTCGCCGGTTCTCCATTTTTATCAAGTGATCCGGCGCATCCTTCTCGAACATGAAGTCTGTGATTGGCCGGCCATGCATTTCTTCACAAGTGTAGCCGAGCATATCGGCCATTCTAGGATTGGCGAAGCTGGTTCTGGCGTTCGGCCCCAGAACCCATATGCCCTCGTTCGCCGTGTCCACGATCCGACGGTATTGGGCTTCGCTTTGCTGTAACTCTGCGTAGATTTGGGCATTTTCCGCGGCATGTGCCTCCAGTACCGACATCATGCCGTTGAACGCTTGAGCCATGTCGACAATATCCTTCGGCCCGGTCAGCGCCGCCCGTACCAACGATTTGCCGGCTTCGGCGCGTCTCATGACCGCCGATAGCCGAATCAGCGGTTGCGTCATCCGCTTGGTCAACATGCGGATCAGGGCCAGAAACAGCAGCGCAAAAGAAAAGGATGTCGTCAAATTGGCGACGAAAATGCTGGCGGTCGTCTGCATCAGTGCCGCCTTACTTACCACGACGATTACTTCGCCGAGCAACTCCGGCGCGACGATTTCATTGAAGGGCGAACTGGCAGGTTGAGAATACACCGGCGCGATAAAGCGCCATGAATTTGGGCTTTCGGCGTCGAGAAACACGGCTTGCGCCGGGTCGGCCTTGCCGATACCGGCCGCGGCAGGCGCTTGGAAAAGCTCGCTGGAATCGGTCGTTCCGCGTTTTAACAATACTTGCCGGTTGGCATCGCGGATTTCCAAGCCGACGACACCGGGAAACGCCAAGGTGGTGTTGACGGCTTCCGTCGCGTTATCGGCGGAAGCGTAAACCAGAGCCAGCGCACTTTGACGCGCAAGGCTGGCGGTGATACCCCGCCCCTGATCCAGCAAGTTGCCGCGCACCCGTTGATTGCCGAGCCACGATCCGACAACGGAAGCGAACAATGCCAGCAAAAAAATACCGACAGCAATCGTAACGCCAAGCTGGCGTTGGAATGTGTATTTGTCCAGGAAAGAAGCGAACTGTGGTTTCATGGTCCGGGAAGATTATTCATCGGGAAATGCCACATCGAAATCTTGCTGTCGACTGGTATTGATATCAAGGTGTTTGGCGGTGCGTAGGTTGATGGCCGTCAGCACCTCCCGTAGCAAAATCACGCCGTGCTCTCCGTAGTCGCCGGACGCCAGAAACCTTAACGCCATATCGGCCAGATGACCGCCCATTTTGCCATTATCGGGATAAAGCGAGAACAACACCCCGCGCCGGACATGGCCGAAATTGCTGGAAAAAACCGCCAGGTTCCGGTTCCAGGACTCCTGCAACACCAAGGGCAGTGCCGAACTTTCCTCTACCGTGGTGGAATCCTGAAGTAGCCACAACGCATCTTGGCGACTGTCGGCGTTGTTGAAAAAGTCCTGATAACCTTGCACCGCGCTATGCAAATCCTGCGCTTCGTACGTCACCAGTTCCAAGCCTAGACTGCGCGCCGACATTTTTGCCTGGCGTATCAGCCAGGCATTTTGCTTTGGGTTGTAAACCGCGAACACGCGACGCGTGGCTGGCAACAGTTTTTTGAGCAACTCAAACAACAAGGCCGGGTCCGGCGACAGGCTGTGTAACGGCAAATCGCGGATGCCATTGTCCGGCGCAGTGATGACGCCGCCCATAACCACGCCGATGTCTCGATCCAGGCTGGCGGCGATGCCCATGCCCTGTCGCCCAAGCGCGATGACCACCTTGATATTTTGTTGGCGTAAACCGTTTTTCAGGTCATTGATGTTCACGTCCGGCGCTACGGCATATTTGACAGTCTGGGTTGTGGAATCGATACCGCTAATAATCTGTTCGAACACGGTGCGGTAGGGCTCGGCGATGTCGGGATAAATGATCGCAACGGCTGTTTTCCCCGTCTGAAAGGCGACGGCCGTTGGGATAGGGGTCAGCAGTATAAGACTCATCAGCGCCACTATTAAGCCGTTGTGCCGCCGTCGGCTATAGAGGAATCTGGTCATCGGCTTCAAAACGAAAAAGTCGCTTGCAGATAAAACGACCGCCCCGGCATCGGCAAATCGTAGGGAATAGCCGTGCCCGGCGCCAGACTGGGCTCCAGTACTGCGGCATCGAACAGATTGCGGATTGAAGCCGCAACAACCCAGCCCTTTTTACTATTATCGGTGCGTAGCGTCAGGTCGAAGGTGGTGTAATCGCGTATCGGCGGCCGGGTATCGCCGTAGGCACGCTTGCGGTCACCCACCCAGTTGACTTGAACGCTGGCCAACCAGGGCTGCATGAAACGCCAGTCGCTACGCGCATAGACATGGTGATGAGGCATGTAACCGGCGTCCTGATGATGGGTTTCGTCGATCGAGGTTTGAAAGGAATAATTGCCGGTCAGTCTCAGTGAAGACGTGGCATCCCAGGTGGTTTCCAGTTCCAGGCCGCGACCATATTGTTTGCCGGTGTTTTGAAAAGCGAGTCCTGGCGCCGGCGCTGGATTGGCGACGGCAGAAATGATCTGAGCCAAATCGTATTGAAAAAAGCTCAGGTTTACTTCGGTATCGCGGCGTGCCTGCCAACTGATATCGACCTCGTAGGTGTCCATGGTTTCGGGTTGCAGACCGGGATTGCCTCCCCCGGACGGATTGATGCCGTACTGCTCGTTGAAAGACGGCGCGCGAAAGGCCCGGCCCCAGAGGAATTTGGCAGTCAGGTCCAGATCGACGTTCCAGACCATCGCCAGTCGCGGATTGACGGTAGCGCCGAAATCGGAATAACTGTCGTAGCGCACCCCTGCGGTCAAGGTCCAATCCGGGGCGAAACTCCATTCGTCCTGCAGGTAAAAATAATCGTCGATGCGGGTATGGGGCAAAATATGCGGTTGGATGCTGCCATAGTCGGTAACGGCACCCGTCGGCATGGGTAAGCCGTTAGGCAATAAAAAGAAATTCTTCAAGGTCCGGGTTTTATAAAGGTTCAGGTCGTCGTGGCCCCAGCCTATGCGCAGGTTGTGGTCGGTAAAGCCGGTATAGTTGGCGAAGGCCGAAATCCGGATTTGCCGCTCCCAGCGTCCCGGCGAGCCGATCATGCCGTCCGGATAATTAAACGGGCCGAGTCGGGTCCCGGCAGGGAACATGTGATAGTTGCTGGCATCTTCCTTGTAGTGCAGGAAACTGGCCATGAAGCCCAGCCCCCAGTTTTTGGCGAATTGCGCGTCGTTCCAGGACAAATCGGCGTTGATGCGTTCGCTGGTTTCGGTGCCGATGGGATCGAGCGTCGCCGTCTGACCGACCCCCATGCCGAGATTGTCTCGCAGCTTATAGCCGGAGCGTAAGCGCCATTTGTCGTAAGCCAGATCGAGGTTGGCGTCTACGCTATCGTAGCCGGTGTTGACCGGCCCCGGCGCTTCGGAGACATGAGTGCCGAAAAACTGGTCGCGCGACGTT
Organism: Methylomonas sp. LWB; assembly: GCF_001856095.1. Lineage (NCBI taxonomy): Bacteria > Pseudomonadati > Pseudomonadota > Gammaproteobacteria > Methylococcales > Methylococcaceae > Methylomonas > Methylomonas sp. LWB. Next base: position 34,463 of record NZ_MKMC01000018.1, on the reverse strand, counting down.
TGGGAATCCTCGATGATGGTTTTCTTGAAACCGTCGGTGGCGCCGACATTGACGTAGGCCGCGACCTCCACCTCACCCCATTTGCCGCCGTGTTGCGCCCAGGTGTTCCAGGTATCGAACGAGCCGCCGCGCGCCCCGATTTTGGTGCCGTCGATGTCCTTGGCGGTTTTGGTGATGATGTTGATGACCCCGGCGTAAGCATCGGCGCCATATAGGGCCGAGCCGGGACCGCGAATCACCTCGATGCGGGCGATGTTGTCCAGCGGCAGCCCCCCCCAGGCTTGCCCCCTGTCGCCACGAAACAGGGTATTTATCGAAATGCCGTTCTGCAGCACCAAAACCTGAGGATTGGTGGGGTTGCCGACGATGCCGCGAAATTGATACATGGGCGTGTAATCGATATAGGAGCGCTCGACATGCACGCCCGGCACGGTTTCTAGTACTTCGTCCAGATCCTTGGCACCCATCGCCGCGATGTCCTCGGCGGTGATCACCGTCGCGGTCGAGGGCGCACGGCTTAAGGCTTGCGGACTGCCGGTGGCGATACTGACGGTGTTTTTGTCGCCGTAAACCAGCGCCAAGTCTTCTTCCTCGGCATTCGGCGCGGCCAGCGAGACCGTGACCCAAAGCAATGTCGGCACCGTGGCGGCGAGACTTGCGACCGTATTTTTCATGACGCCTCCTTTTGAGCAATCATTTGTGCCGCAATTGGAAAATAACGATCGTGCCCTCGTTGCCTTTACCCGACCTTTTTGGCCGATCAAATTTGACACATTGCCGGTTTTAAGTAGTTAGCCCTGAACTCTTCCATGCCATGTTTCATTTAGTGTCACGTCTAAAATTGGGTTTAATTATAGTTATGGCTAAAAATTAACTCTGATTTCCCCGCCCCGCCAAGGGCAGGTCGTTGGGGATGGCCGCTCCCGGACTAGGCTCGCGGGCATTCACATCAAACAGATTGCACACCGAGAAGGCCACTTCGAAATGATCGTGGATATTCTTGCGGCGGAGAGTCAAATCGACCCAGGCGTAATCGTCCATGGCCGGGCGATTGTCGCCGGCGGCCCGATCGCGGTCGATGATCCATTAAATCTGGGGGGTGAATTGCCAGTCGGGCAAAAATTCCCATTGAGCGCGTAGATAAACCTGATGATGAGGCGCGTAGCCGGCATCTTGATGGGTAGTACTGTCCGTGGACTTTTGGTAGGAATAGTTTCCCGCCAGTTTGAGGGTGTCTAGGGCTTTCCATTCGGCCTCCAGTTCGCCGCCATAGCCGTTTTGGCTGCCGGTATTTTGGGCCGTTATGCTGGTTGAGCCGATGTCCGGCACGAAACGAATAATATCCTTCCACCAATAATGGAAGAAATTGACGCCCAAGCGCAGTTTGTCCAAGGGGCGACAGTCGAAGGCCAGCTCGAGACTATCCATGGTTTCCGGTTTCAGGCGCGGATTACCGTTGGCTCCGGGATTGTTGACGTTATAGAGCTCAATGAAGGCCGGTGCGCGGAAGGCACTACCCGTACATCAGCTTAGTGGTCAGATCGTAACGGGTCTCCCAAACCAGGGCCGCTCGTGGATTGACCGTCTCGCCAAAGTCCGAGTAGCGGTCGTAACGCATACCGGCAGTCAACTGCCGGTCTCTAGCGAATGCCCATTCGTCCTGGATCAGGAAAAACGCGTCCGTGCGATCCTTGGTCGGCAGATAAACTAGCGGTGTGTTCGAGACATCCACCAGCGGGGTGCCCGGCAGCAAGGGAATTGGGGTTCCCGTGACCGGATCCAGACCGAAATTTTTCTGCTCCCGTACCTTGTAAATGCTGTCGTAGTTGAATCCGGCACCCAGACGCAAGGTATGCGCCGAAAAGCCTCGATAAACGGCGGCAAGGTTTGCGCAAGCGTGACGTTCCCAGTTTTCCGGAACGCCTCTGAAACCGTTGGCAAACGTGACGTATTGCACCGGATTGGCGAAATCGATCATACCGTTGGCACCTATGGGTAAGCGAGCGCCTGGAGGAAAAGCCCCGGTATTATGCTGGTCGCCATCCAAATAACTGAGTTGCGCCATCATCTCCCAATTCTCGGCGAAGTCAGCGTTCTGGCAGGTGAGATCGGCATTCCAGCGATCGCTGCCTATCATGGTCACCGGATCCAGGGTCTGTATCACGCCGGCCCCGCTGCCGTAATTGTCGCGATGCTGCAGGCCGCCACGGAAGCGCCAGTGTCCGCGGGAAAGATCCAATCGTGCATCCATATTGTCTCGCGACAGATTGACCGGGCCCGGAGCCAGCGAGGCATGAGTGCCGAGTGCGTGGTCCAACTGGCTCTGCCAATCGGTTTCGATAATGGATTTCTGCCCGGCGGAGGTGTGGTATTCCACGCTTGCGGCCACGTCGAAGCCGGCCCATTCGGCACCGTGCAAGGCCCAACCGTCATAGGTATCGAAACTGCCGACCCGCCCGCCTACCTCCGTGCCGTTGATCTCGTCCTTGGTCTTGGTGATGATGTTGATCACACCATCGAAAGCATCGGCACCATATACGGCCGAGCCCGGTCCGCGTACCACTTCGATGCGGGAGATGGCCTGCACCGGCATGCCGCCCCAACTCAAGTTCCTGTCACCCGTGTAGGAGGTGATGGGGACGCCGTTGATCAACATCAGCACCTGCGGGTTGAAGCCGGAATAAACACCGAGAAACGTATAAATCGGGTTGTATCCGAGATAGCTGCGTGCCACGTGCGGTTTCCAACACCTCGTCGATGTCCGTCGCGCCCATGGCCTTGATGTCCGCCGCGGTGAGCACGGACGCCACCGCCGGCGCCTTGCCGACCGGTTGCTTGGTGCCAGTGGCGATGCTGACCATTTCTTCGCCGCCGTAAACCTGCGCCAAGTCTTCTTCCTCGCTAGAAGATGCGGCCAGCGAGACCGTCGCCCAAATCAATAATGGCGCGGCGATCACAAGAGATACGATCAAACTTTTCATCATGCCCCCTGACGCGCACAAGCGATTGCCGCTACTGAAAAATGCGCAATCTACCTTGCCCATGCTTCCGATCATTCAGTGCGATCGAGTACTTCGCAATACCCAATAAATGGGTAGTTTCAAACCGCCCCTACTTTATTTCTTTTCGCGTATTTTCCAAAATTCGGTTTACTTAATCATAGTACCGAGCCACTTGAAAAATTACCGTCCGTTCGAAAAACTGGCCGTACCATCCGCCGCTGGCGGCTGAAGTAGCCCCGCAGGGGTAGGGTTACTGCGTTATGTCATCGTTGTTCTCGACAATCAGACAAGGCGATCCCGACAACCGACTAGATTGACAACTAAAAATGGCTCAAAGCGATTTTAAGTGACCAACCTCAGCAACTGATTCACGGTCGACACCAGAACCTCAAACATCAATTGGCACATGACCGCGCCGGCGAATCGCGCTGATCGCAATGTTGGATAACGTACCGACGCAGCCACTACAAGTGCTTAAACTGGCAACATGACTTTACCGAAATCAATACCCGACCCGATTAAATTCACATCCTTGGCACGGATCACGATCATTGGATTGCATGTTTCCGATTTGCCGGACAGCGGGTTCAACGCTCCCAAGTATTGCTAATCAGCGGCAAGCAAACCGCTGTCGCCCCACCCTTAGTTCCACCACACCTTCGTCGAAGCGCAGGTTTACTTGCCCACGCGCACCGGCGCCCTTTTTCTTAACGTCCACGATCCAACCAGCGCGTTGCTATTGCCTTGGCTGCCCGTGGCGCGCGCCCGACACAAAGACCGAGCGGGGCTAGGCTCCGCGAAATGCATGGTCGCAAGAACTCTGTCAAAGCCGGTCTTGCCAGGCAAAACCGGCCGAGGGGTAAGCGCCATTGGATGGCCATTTGTTCACTTAAACCTATCGAGAAATACCTATGAAAAAGATCCCCTATTTAAAGACCTCGCTCGCCGCGTGCCTATTGGCGGTTTCCGGCGCTAGTTCCGCTAGCGTTTGGGCACCGAACGACGGCGACGTTAACTTTATGTCGTTTAGCACGTCATCGTTTCCGTTCCCTTCGCTGACCGATACCTTCGGAATTTTCGAAGACACGGCGATGATCGGCGCGGCCGCGCCCGTCCTCTCCTTTACCGGTGTCGGCGCGGTATCGTTCGTTGCCAGCGGAGCCAATTACCATATCGGCACCGCGACCGCTTCCGGCACCTTGCTGGGCTCCAGCAATTTCCAAGTCGGCATGTTGTCCGGCGGCGTTTGGAGCGCCGCATTCGGCAACGCCAATTTGGGTTCGGATGCGGTGATGTTGGCTTTCGCCGATGCGGAGGCATTCGATAATTTGCACTTTCTGTACGCGTTCGACATTAGTCCTTCGCAAGCCACCGACGACGGCCCCGCCGCCGTGCCGCTACCCGCTTCGGTGTGGATGATGACCAGCGCCTTGCTGGGCTTGTTGTACACCGGCCGAGCTAAAACGAAGGTTTCCTAAATTCTAGTTAGGGATAGCCGGCGCGAGCTTGATGCTCGCGCCGGCCTTTTTTTGGCCGGCTCTTCCGGCGCCGCTGACTCATAAGCTGAGCTCATCGCGCCATTCCATTCCCTTGCCTCCCCCAAGCGTCTATCCTCGCAACTACCTGGTTTGCGGCTGAAGCCTCTAACCGCGCGCTATAGCCATCGCACTTAAAATTTCGTTTTTTATCCCCTCGCCCTATCCATCACCCGACGGGCGACAGGGAGCGGATGTGCCGAAATTTGAAGCGCGAAAGCTATATGCTGGTATACCGGGGTAAGGTCAGCGACTCACGATCCGCCAGGCACAAAAAACGGCGGGGAATTAGCCCGCCGTTGTCATCGGCATCGAAAACCGTCCGGCCTTACTTAGCGGAGTTCAAATGCGACACCGCGTCTTCCGAGGATTTTTTCGCCAAGTCCGCATGGCCTTGTTTTGCATGCCCGATCGCCGCATCCAGACTCTTGAGACTGGCTTTCATATGCTCCTCTATGACGATGATATGCACCTTGGCTTCATCGGCATGATCCACGATGCTTTTGACGTCGCCGGCACTGCCGGCTGCGTTGGCATGCTCCAGCGCCAACGCGAAGTGACTATCGGCCGCTTGGACGTTGCAAGTGTAAACGCTCAACAGCATGGCGCCGCCGAGTCCGATCAATGGGTTCGAAACAATCTTCATAAGGATTTCCTGGTAAGTGAGTTTAGACATTGCCCGGCGCCGATTCCGGCATCAACATCGGCGATCTCAATATCGGTCGCTTTTTTCGGCTTTTTTCGCGTTGCGCCTGACCGGGATAAACCCGCCCCGGTCTCGGCCGGCAGTCATCTGCATATCGTCTTCGTAATCCTCGGCGATGTCGTGACGGCGATTACCGCTAATCTCGACGACCATGATTTCGTCGGCTTGCGCCGGGTGTTGGTTGGGAACTTTATTCATGTCGAACTCCTGAATGGCCGACCCAAGCCGAATTGGCCAGGGTCAAAGCGGAGAATATTCAGTTTCCACGCTCAGTCATCAAGATAGCGGTTTCTCCCGCGCCGGTCGGTACGGCGCCGCACAGATGGCTCGCGCCACTGAGCTCTGCTAGCGCTATAGGTTGCCCAATACGACCGACACTTGATGCCGTTGCCCGTCGTCGAGCAACGCAATCCCGTCGGCAATTGATTGCGCAACCCCGTCCAGCTCCAGACCGACCACGCCGCGCGAAACGCCGTCCGGATTGTCCACTCGGATGTCGTAAATACTGCCGCTATGCCGATACTCCATCCGGTAAGCGGGCCAACCTTTCGGAATACAGGGCGCGAACAGCAACCGGTTGCCGCGCCGTTGCAAACCCAGCACGGTTTCCAATCCAGCCCGGTGAAACCAGCCGGCGGCGCCGGTGTACCAGGTCCAGCCGCCGCGCCGGGCGTGGGGAGCCTCGGAATAAATGTCCGCGGCCAGCACATAGGGCTCGACCTTATAGGCATACACGCCGGTGCGGCTGGCGGTGCGCTTGATCGGGTTAAGCATGCGCAGCAATTCGCCGGCTTGGTCGCCGTCGCCGAGCAGCGCATAGGCAATCACCGACCAAATCGCCGCGTGAGTATATTGCCCGCCGTTCTCGCGAATGCCGGGCGGATAGCTTTTGATATAACCGGGATCGCGTTCGGTCTTGTCGAACGGCGGCGTGAACAACAGCACCAGGTCGTCGCCGTAGCGCACCAAATATTCGCGCACCGACGCCATCGCCCGCCGCGCCCGTTCCGGCTCGGCGGCGCCGGAGATGACGGCCCAGCTCTGGGCAATGGCATCGATGCGACATTCGGCGTTGGTCGCCGAACCCAGCGGCGAACCGTCGTCGAAATACGCGCGCCGGTACCAGGCGCCGTCCCAAGCTTCCGCTTCCAGCGCGACTTGCAGCCGCTCGGCGTGCTCGCGCCAGCGGCCTGCCCGTTCGGATTCACCGCGCGCCTCGGCAATCTCGGCGAAGGCCGACAGCGACGCGATCAGGAACCAGGCCAGCCAGACGCTCTCGCCCTGGCCCCGATTGCCGACCCGATTCATGCCGTCGTTCCAGTCGCCGCTGCCGATCAACGGCAAGCCGTGCGCGCCGGTCGTCAAACTCAAGTCCAACGCTCGGGCGCAATGCTCGAACAAACTGGCCGAACCCTGGGTTTGACCCGGTTGAAAATACGCGTCGTCCTGGTCGGCCGCCAACAGCGGTCCTTCCAAAAACGGGATTAATTCATCCAGCACCGGCGTATCGCCACTGACCTGCAAATAATGCCGCACCGCAAACGGCAACCAGACCCGGTCGTCGGAAAACCGGGTACGCACGCCGCGACCGGTGGGCGGATGCCACCAATGCTGCACGTCGCCCGGCTCGAACTGGCGGCCGGCGGCGCGCAACAGATGTTCCCGCGTCAAATCCGGCCGGCTCACCGCCAAGGCCATGCCGTCCTGTAATTGATCGCGGAAACCGAAGGCGCCGCCCACCTGATAAAACGCCGCCCTCGCCCACATCCGGCAACTCAGGGTCTGATACAGCAACCAGCCGTTTAATAGAATGTCCAGCTCGCGGTCCGGCGTTTCGACTTGGACCTGGTGCGTAACGCCTTGCCAAGCTTGCTTCACCACGGCGAAGCGGCTTGCCACGTCGAAAGCCCGATGGCGGCGGATCAACTCGACGGCATGGGTTTTGTCGCGACCCTGTCCCAGCAAAAACACGATCTCGATGCGTTGCTTGGGCGCCATTTCCAGCGTCGTTTGCAAGGCCGCGCACGGGTCCAAGCCGGCGCCGACCCGGTTCTTCAGCGGTTTGCGACTCGACAAGCCGGCCGGTGCGTCCAGACTGCCGTTACGACCGAGGAATTCGCCGCGATTCGCGGTCCAAGCCGTCTGCCGACCGGCCAGATCGGCGAACGCGACGCGTTGGCCGAATTCCGGATCCCAGGGGTTATAGGCCAACAAAGCGCCGGTATCCGAGTCCAGTTCGGTGACGATATGCGGTGCCGTCACGCTGCGCGAGGCACCCAGCACCCATTCCAGGTAGGCCGTCACGGTCAGGCGACGGTGGCGGCCGGACTGGTTGGTCAGAATCAACGACGACAGCTTGATCGGATCGTCCGGATCGACGAATTGCAGCAGTTCGGCACGGATGCCGTGCGAGACGTGCTCGAAGCGGCTGTAACCCTGGCCGTGCCTGATCAGATAGCCGGCATTCTCGACCCGAATCGGCAACACGGTCGGGGTCCATAATTCCTGCGTTTCGTCGTCGCGCAAATAAAACACTTCGCCGGGCGCATCGCCGACCGGATCGTTGGACCAGGGCGTCAGTTGGTTTTCCCGGCTATTGCCGGCCCAGGTGCAACCGCTACCCAGCTCCGAAACGGTAAAACCAAACCCCGGATTGGCAATCACGTTAATCCAAGGCGCCGGCGTCCACTGGCCTTTATCCAGCACGATCACATATTCGCGGCCTTCTTCGGCGAAGCCGCCGAGGCCGTTGAAGAACTCCAGGTCCGGCACCGCCAGGACCGGGGCGACTTCCGCCGCCCGCGCCGCTCTATGGACAATGAACGGGGAGGCCGGCCGCGGATGACGCAGCAACTGTTCGGCCAAGGTGCCGCGATGGCCGACCAACACCGCCCGAGCCGCCGTTTGCAACAAGCGCCGCTCTTCCAGAGACAGCACGCTGGCTTGCAACGCGAAAATCGCGCCCTGTTGGCCCTGATCGGCGGCGGCGCGGGCCTGATTCTCCCGCACCAGATTTTCCAGCAAGGCCTGCAAGTCCTCGACGTAGGACACTTCCTTCTCGTTCAAGATCAGCAAATCCACGGCCAATCCCTTGATGCGCCAATATTCGTGCGCGCGCAACAATTGCTCGACGATGCCGCGCTCTTCCGGTTCGCCGACCCGCAACAACACGATGGGCCGGTCGCCGGAAATCCCGTGTCGCCAAAGTCCGCCGACGTTCAGCGTATTCGTCTGCGACAGCTTACCGACCGGTCGCAGCGACAGATCGGCGTAAATCAAGCGGTTAGCCAGCATTTGAAACAATTGCGCTTCATCGGGCTTGGTGCGCAAATGGTGCAATTGCACGTGCGCGTGCGTCCAGGCCAAGGCCGAGACCCGCTCCCAAGCCACCGGATTGTGGTATTTATCGGCCAAATCCGCCGCCGCTTGGCGCGAGGCCGCCACCAGCGTGGTAAAGGTCAGATGCTCGGTCGCGCCGGCCGCCACTTTCACACGGGTACGCAGACTGAATATCGGGTCCAATACGCAGCCCACCGTATTGCTCAACGGCCTGCCGTCCATCACCGCCAGCGGCGCGCGCGCCGTTTGGCCCCGGCCGATAAAACGGGCCCGGTCGGTCTCGTATTGCAGCCCGTCGCCGCTTTGCCGATCGGCCAATACGTGCGCGGCCCAAACCGGCGCGTCGTCCGGCGCGCGCGGACGCCGATGCGCCAGTAAGGCACGGGTCTGCGGCCAGTATTCGGTTTGCACGAACAGATTGGAAAAGGCCGGATGGGCAATGTCCGCGGCCGGGGTGGTCAACACGATTTCCGCATACGAGGTGACCTCGATTTCGCGCGAGTATGCGCTGTTGTTGGTCAAGCTCAACCGGCGAATTTCGGCATCGTCTTCCGGCGACACCACGATTTCCAGCGTGGCGACGATCAAACCGTCGGTGCGGGTGATCCGCGCCCTGTCCTCGACAAACACCACCTCGTAATGGTCGGGGCAGGCCGCCGTCGGCTGATAGCCAGCCGACCAGACCTTGCCGGTTTCGACATCGCGCAAATACAGATAACTACCCCAGGCGTCGCGGGTGGGATCTTCCCGCCAACGGGTTACGGCCTGGTTGCGCCACAGGCTGTAGCCGGAGCCGGCGGCGGTGATCATGACCGCGTAACGGCCGTTGGACAACAGCTGAGTCGACGGCACCGCCGACATCGGCGAACACAAGCGCCGCACCGGCGGCTGCACGGTTTCCTTGACATCGGACAGCTCTTGCAACAGCGGCGGCACGCTGGTGTCGGCGCCGTGCGGAATGCGTTCCTGCAGCAGCAAATGCGCGGACTGAATCAACGCCGCGCGGTGGAAGCGGTGGCGCATCGTCCCGTCGTGTACCACGTTGGCGAAGGCCACCAGCGACATGCCTTGATGATGCGCCATATAGCAACGTACCAGAGCCACCCGTTGGCCTTCCGCCAGCCGGATCGGTGTGTAGTCCAAGGCTTCGTAGAAACCGTAGCGTCCCATGCCGCCTTCTTGCTCCAGACGCGCGAAGTTTTCCGCGGCGGCGTGCGGCAAATACATCGCCGCCAAGGCCGTCGCGTAAGGCGCGATCACCAGTTCCTCGCCCAAGCCGCGCTTCATGCCCAAGCCGGGCACGCCGAACGCCGAGTATTGATAGGTCAAATACACGTCTCGGCCGTTAAACGCCGATTCGGACACGCCCCAGGGTACGCCGCGCTCCCGGCCGTAGGCGATCTGCCGCTTTACAACCAACCGGCAGGTCTGATCCAGCAGGCTGTAGCGCGGGGTAAAGGTCACCAGCGACGGCATCAAATATTCGAACATCGAGCCGGACCAGGACAGCAACACCGTGCCGTGAGCGACCCGCGTCACCCGCCGGCCCAGATGAAACCAATGACTGCTCGGCACGTCGCGTTTGGCGATCGCGATAATGCTTGCCAAGCGGGCCTCCGAGGCCAATAGATCGTAGTAACTGGAATCGATGACACCTTCGGCGACCCGGTAGCCGATCGCGAACATGTGGCGACTGGCGTTGTACAAGAATCGAAAGTCCATCTCGCGGAACCAGCTTTCCAACTGCTCGGCGAGCAGATCGAGGCGCTGACGCAAGGTATCGGCCTGTTCGCCGGCCCGGCACAGCAACACCCGCATTGCGGTATTCTCGGAACTCGCCGACGCCGGCTGGTCGCACGCCTGACGATTCGCCCACAGCGCGTAGCGCTCCGGCAGATGGCACAGCGGCGTGTCCAGATCGAATCGATGGCTTGGCGGGTCTGCGGGGTGGTAGCGCGCCGGAAAATGAATCCACGGCATCAAAGTCGCCACGTCACGCGCATGCGAGCGAATGTCGTCTCGCAGCAAACCGGCCCACACCAGCACCTCGTTGCCCTGGCTATCGCCGCGCTCGACGGCATGGGCGTTGGCCAGATCGTGCAAGGCGCCGACGCAATCGGTCAGGCGCCGCCACAATCGACTCCATTCCTCGGCATCGGCGGGGCGCGCGCCGAGCAATTCGCCCAGATCGGCGACTTTGTGGCGCAACTCCGCCAAGCTCACGGTCAGCGTGCGCCGATCGTCGCTGAATTTGGCTAACGCGTCGCTCAATAAAGCGTGGGTATCGGCCAAGCCGATCAAGGCGTTGGACAAGTCCAGCGGCCGATTCGCCATTTCCCGACAGGCCTGAGCCAGCGTCAACAGGTGGCCGGCCAGATTGCCGCTATCGACCGTGGACACGTAACGCGGCTCCAGCGTCTGTAAATCGCGGGTGTCGTACCAGTTGTAGAAATGGCCGTGCAGGCGCGGCAACCCGGCCAGCGTCGCCACCGTGGCCTCCAACCGTTCGATGGCATCGGTCAAACCCAGCCAGCCAAAATCCCGCGCCGCCACGATCGACAACAAATACAAACCGAAATTGGTCGGCGAACTGCGATGGGCGATCACCGGCCAAGGGTCTTCCTGAAAATTGTCCGGCGGCAAAAAGTGTTCCTCGGCGGTCACGAAGGTGGTGAAAAACCGCCAGATGCGCCGGCCGTGGCAACGCAATCTGGCACTGTCGGCCGGCAACAGCACTTCCGCGCTATCGATCTTGGGCGGCAAACTCAAGGCCCGCGCCACCACCGGCGCCAACCACCACAACAATAAAAACGGCGCGGCCGCGACGATTGCGTCCGGATTGAACACCACCACCAGCGCGCCGGCGCCAAACACCACCGACGAGGAATGACTCAACGGCCGGATCAGATTTTTCAAGGCGTGCCCGGCGCCGGCCTTGGCCTGCAAGGCCGTCACCCACTTCAACAGTTTGCGGCGGGTAATGAATAGCCTGACCAGCGTGGTCGAGATGGCGTCGGCCATCAGCCAAGCTTGCTGAGCCAATAAGGTCAGCGCCACTAGGCTGTTGCACAATGCCCACGCGACGTTTTCGCCGGTGCCGCGCAGATGAGTGGCGATCGAAATGCCGCGCCGGGGCGCGCTAAAACCGGCGGTTACCGCCAACACCGCCGGAAAGGCCAGCGCGATCAGTACGAAGGCGGTCAAGGCCAGCAGCGGCGCGTTCGGCAAACTCCAGCCGAGCACTAGCGCCGAGAACGCCGCCGGTGCAGACAGCGAACGCCGGAGATTGTCCAGCATTTTCCAACGGCCTATCATCGGCATGCCCTTGCCCCGCGCGCCGAAGATCCAGGGCAACAGCTGCCAATCGCCGCGCACCCAGCGGTGTTCGCGGGAAGCCGCCACCTCGGTATGCGACGGAAACTCCTCGAAAAACTCGATATCGCTGACCAAACCGCAACGCACGTAGACGCTCTCGAACAAATCGTGGCTGAGCTGGGTATTGTCGGGCACCCGCCCGGCCAATGCCGCCACGAAGCTGTCCACGTGGTAAAGACCCTTGCCGCTGTAGGTACCCAGGCCGAACAGATCCTGATACAGCTCGGAGACCGAACTGGCATAGGCATCGGTACCGGAAGCGCCGGCGAAGATCTGGTGAAACATCGAGCGCTCCTGACGTTGCGGCAGGGTCGGCGTGACGCGCGGTTGCAGAATGCCGTAGCCGTCGACGACGGTTTGGCTGGTCGCATCGAATACCGGCCGATTCAACGGATGGGCAGCCACACCCACCAGTTGCGCGACCACGCCCATCGGCAGCTTGGTGTCGGCATCCAACGTGATGACGTAACACACGCCCGGCGGCGCGCTGGCCGGCACGCCGTCCATCGGCAGAAACGAGGTGTCGGTCGCGCCGCGCAGCAGGCGATTGAATTCTTGAAGCTTGCCGCGCTTGCGTTCCCAACCCATCCACTTGCCTTCGCTGGGATTCCAGAGCCGCTTGCGGTGAAACACATAAAACCGTTGCCGAGCGTATTTCAGATTCAACGCGGCGATGGCCTCGACCGCCACCGCCAGCAGTGCCGCGTCGTCCGGCCGACTTTCCTGTTCGGCATCCGCCCAGTCCGACAACAACGCAAAGCGCACCGCGCCGTCCGGATTGGCGAGATAGCGAATTTCCATTTGCTCTATTTGTTGCAGCACCCCGGCGGCGTTGACGAACAACGTCGGCACCACCACGAAGGTACTTAAGGCCTCGGGCACGCCGTCCTTGAGTTCCAGGCGCGGCAGGTGATTGGGCGGCAAGCCGGCCACGATAAAATGATTCATCCAGCCGATGGCGATGTCCGAAGCCGGAAACGCGAACGCCAACGCCAACGCGCATAACTGCCAGCCGGGCAAGCCGGCACTCGCCGATGCGCTCAACGGCAACAGCAACAGCAGCAAGGTCAATACCGCCAAACTGACCACATAGGCGGTACCGGCGTGGCTAACGTAACAGCGTAACAGGCGTTGTTTCAGGCCCGGCCGATAACCGACCTTGGTTTCGAACCGGTAACGGCCGGCACCGATTAAGTAATAACCCGGTTCGGTTTGACGTTCGTCGTCACTATCCTGGGCAACTGCAATTTGCACTTCGGCGATCGCCAGTCTGGCAATCTCGACTTCCGAGGCTGGCGAGCGCTTGGCCAAGTCCTCTATCGCATGGCGATAGCGGTCGCGGGTCAGAAAGTCCATCGCCAGATAGCCTGCGTGTCCGCGCAAACAAGCGTCCACCAGACTAACGTCTTCGACGAATTGCGGCCATTCGAATGCGGAAATCGCCCGCATGCTGGTAATGATGTTGCGCACCGTCAGATTGTCGGCGATTTGCGCGGCATGTTCCTGATACACGATGTCGTCCAGACTCAGCCCCTGTTCGGCGAGCCAGTCGGTCAGAAATGCCAGGGATAGCGCCACCGCCGGATGCGGGTCGTGCGAGCGCTGCAGGATTTGGACCGCGTACGCTTGCCGCAACGGCTCGGACGGCAGCACGCCGGCCGGAATCGCCGGCTCCGGACTGTCGCTACGCGCGACGATTTGTTCGACTTCATCGACAAACTGGTCGGCCAAGCGCCGGCCGTTTTGCGAACGCATAATGTTCACGGCCAGCCGGCGCAGATTCTCGACCAGCAACACCCGCAACGTGATCGGAATGGCCCACAATTCGCCGAGCGTCAGCGGCTCGACGCTTTGGTAAGCATTCACGAACAGAGACAGTAATTCCGGCGAAAACCGGCTGTCGGTGTGGGCCACCAAGGCCCAGGCGATACCGTATACCCGCGGATAGCCGGCCAACACGCCTTCGGCCAGTTTGGGCAATTCCCGCGAATAGCTTTCCGGCAAATCGACGTGAATGTCGCTGATCTGCTCTTCGATGACGTGAAAATTGTCCAGCAACCATTCCGCCGCCGGCGTGATGGCATGCTGTTGCCTGACCGCGCGCGCCACGGCTTTATAGGCCTCCAACAATACCAAGGCATTCTCGCGAACGCGCGGAATCAGCTTGCGGCCTTTCTTTAAATGCGTGACTTTTTGGGCGTGCGCCAGACTGACCGCATGCTGTTCCAGCCGTTCCGTGTTGAACAATTCGAAACGAATCGGCGCTTCCTCGCCGCCGGGATGTTCGCTTCTGACATGCCGCCGTTGTTCTCGCCGTTTGGCCATGGATGATCGCTCCGAGTGGGATAGTGTGGTCGCGCGACCGGGCCGGCGAGGTCGATAGGGTTCTCGCCAGACGATTGAGACGAAGAACGGCTTGGACCCAAATACCGGTGGGCCCAAGGTTTACCAAAACCGGCAGGCTAAATCCTGCCGAGCACCACCAAAATCAGGATGATGACTAATATCAAGCCTAAGCCGCCACCGGGTCCGTATCCCCATGATCGGCTGTGCGGCCAGACCGGAATAACGCCCAACAACATCAGGATTAACAGGACGAGCAGAATGGTGCCGAGCGACATGATGGTTCTCCAATTGAGGCGAGGCTGAGATAGGAATAACGCGGCAAAACCTTTCGCGGCAACCAAGCGGCGTTAACCGTTACCCAGCGGATTTCCCAGGGCGCTAAGTGGCTCGGTAAATCCTCGCCAAGACCGGCGCGGCCGACGATCTAGCCTTGCCAACCGGAAACGCTTTGCCCATTCAACGGTGTATCAGCCCCAATACGCCGACGACAATCAAATACACCGCCACGAAATAATTCAGAAACCGGGGCACCATCAAAATCAATAGGCCAATCACCAGCGCCAATACAGGTTCAATTGCCGGATGCATCGTTTATCTCCGCGTAAAGTCGAGCTTGCAGCTTAACGCTCGGCCCCGGCGGGAGTCTGTACGCTGTCGCACATACGTGCGGCGCTTTCAGCGGCCGACGCCGGGCAGCCACGGTTCGCGGGGTCGCCGCCAATTTGCCGCCGCTATTTTAGTTTGGCGGCGACATCGGCCAAACTGCTTCTTAAATCATCCCACACCCGGTCGGCCGTCAGTTTCATTGTGTCCCAACCCTCATGTCCGGAAGCCTCCAGTTCGGTCATTTTTGCTTCGGCGGCCAGTTGCTTGGCGCGCAGCGCATTGAGTTCATCGATGTAATTCAGTTTTACCAGTGCTGCGGCTTTCTCGGTTTTTTCGGATAACTGATCGATATCCGCGCTCCACTCTCTGAGCTGAGTCGCCAATATTTCGATGTATTCGTTTTTGGTTTTCATGGATGTCTCGCTGATGATGGGAGTTTGAACGACAATTCAACGGCTGCGATATCGAATGGCCTGGCCCTTGGCCCGTTCGCCGTTCGATTTAGGGGTTCGACCACGTAAACGACAACGGTGAACGGTGTTTGACGTCGACCGTGACCGGTTTGCGAAGCGCTTGGCCGGCATGCTCGGCACTGACCTGATAGCGACCCGGCTTCAGTTTGGCGAACAGCATCGGGCCTTCGGAAACGGTATCCAGCACGATTGCGCCGTTGCCGTCGCTGATCCTGACCGTGACATCGCTCAAATACTCGCCGCTGCCTCGCGTTGAAAACAGCAGGCCCAGGTTGTAATCGGTGCGGACCTTTTTCAAGGCCGCTCGCTCGTCCTCGCCGATACCGCCGCTGATAAAGCTGACCTGACCTTGACTGCGTTCCTCGATCAACTCGGCGTGGGCGGAAACGGCGTACAGCAAGCACGCTAACATTAAGGCCGGATAAGGTCTGTTCATGATCAAGACTCCGAGTAGCGGTGCGATTAGAGTTGGAACGCGCTCCGACCAACCGAAGCCGACCGGGTGCTGGCCGGTCTTCGCTTGAGGCAATTTGACGGCCATTTCGACCGGTCAGCGGCTGGCTAGATTGCCGTTTTCGTCCGACAAAATGATTTCCACCCGCCGATTCAATTGCCGGTTGGCAGCCGTGTCGTTGTCCGCCACCGGATATTCTTCGCCGTAACCTCGGGTCATGATCCGCTCGCTATTCACGCCGCCGTCGACTAACGCGGTGCGCACCGCGTAGGCGCGCCGGTCGGAAAGTTCTTCGTTAAATTCGGCGCTGCCCTTGCTGTCGGTGTAACCCTCGATCAATACCTTGTAGCCGGAATACTGTTTCAAAAAATCGGCCAGTTTATCGACGTTGCGCAGTCCGCCGCTCTGCAAGCGCGCTTTATTGCTGCGAAACAGCACGTCGCCCAGCGTGATCACCAAGCCGCGCGCGGTTTTCTTGGCGTTCAATTGGTTGATCAAGATGTCCTGTTGAGCCAGCAGCGCCTGATCGCGCTCGCTGTTGGCGCCGGCCACCGCCAATTCGGTGTTTTGTCTATCCACGGTTTGCTGACTGAGCGCCGCTTGGCGCTTGGCGGCATCGGCTTCGGCGGTTCTGGCGTCCAAGCGCACTTGGTTGCGTTTACCTTCGGCGTTATTGACCGCGGTTTCGGCGACTTTGCGGATCGCGGTAGCTTGGGCGATGGCCACCTGTTGCGTCGCGACATAAGCAAAGTGATTGACGGCTTCATCCTCGTCGTCTTCGGCGTAGGCCAGATCGGCTTTTTTCAAGCTATCGTCGGCTTGCTTCATTTCCAGTTCGGCCAGCGTGCCGACTTGGGTATTGACGCGGGCGTTGTTGTAAGCGTTATGAGCATCGGTCAATGCCGGGTTGGGCACCGTGCCGCAGCCGGACAGGATCGCGGCGGTGATCAGCGGCAGTGGAAACATTCGGTAGGTTTGCATCATTCTCTCCATTGGAATTACTGGGCTTTACGGTCGATTTCTTCGCGCAGCACGCGATTGCTTTCCCCCAATTCGCTCGCGGCTTTTTGAGCCTTGGCGGCGCGGGCGGTGGCGGCGGCCAATTGGGCATCGACCTGAGCCTGTTCGGCGAGTTGGCGGGCCTGTAAATATTCCTGCTGCGTCATCGCCCGCTCGGCGGCGTCCATTTTCAACACGGCCGATCTCAGCGCGATCGGCGCGTATTCATTGCCGCCGGCACTAGTGGCGCTATTGAGCGCCGCCTTGGACACGGCCAATTGTTCGGTCGGCGGCGGCACGCTGGCGCATCCGGCAATCAAGGTTGCCATTGCCATGGCGAGGCTCGCCAGCGCGACGGCGGTTCCGGGGTTTTTTATGGGTGTCATGACTTTTGTCCGGTGAATGAAATATCGAATGGCATCGCTGCCCGGCTTTCCCGGCGCTACCGTTGCTTCGAACTCCGCGTCGGCCTGGGAGATTTTTACGCTCGGTACTAACGCGGATGGTAGGATGGTGATGGGAGCGATTCGGGAAAGCGTCGGACTTGATTAAACGCCTTTGTGCGATTCAACACAGTTCGCTAACGTACATAAGCCCAATCGCGTACATGGCGCGAAGCGCCGATGCGAATAGCGGGAGTCGGTAAGGCATGGACCAAGTTTGGGATGGAGTCGAGCGGCGGCAGTCGCTCAGAGCCAGGGCCGAAGCCCTGGTGGTGAGTTTGTCGCCGGAGAAAGCCGATTCCAAACCGGCCGACGTGCTGATGCACGAACTGCTGGTGCATAAAATCGAGCTCGAGATGCAGAACGACGAGTTGCAGCGAACCTATCGGGCGCTGGCGGAATTGCACGATCATTATCAGGCGTTGTTCGAGTTTGCCCCAAGCGCCTATGTGGTGGTCGACGCCAATGATCAAATCGGCGACATCAATCTGACCGGCGCCGATCTGTTCGGAGCGGTGGAGAGCCGGTTGACCGGCTTGCGTTTCTCGAAGTTGGTCGCCGACGATCAACGCGACGACTGGTACCGGCATTTTCGCTATCTGATGGATTCTCCGAAGGCGAAACGACTGGCCTTCGATATTTCGATGATCCGATCCGACGGCACGCCCTTCGCGGCCCATCTCGATTGTCTGCGCCACGATCGTCCGGACACGCCGCCCAAGCTGTTTGTTTTATTGGCCGAAGTCGGGCCGGGCTGAACGGCTAGCCGTCCGGCCCGCGCTGATGTCGAAAGACAGCAGCCAACCGAAGCTTCCGGATTCCATTCACAGCGAAATTGGGAAGCGGTATTGTTTTAAAGAGTTCGGCGGAAGCGAGCCAAGTCTTTTTGTCGATTACGATAGCGCCCCAAGGCCCATAGCGGGAAGAATTTGTCGTAGCCGTGGTATTTCAGGTAGAAGAACTTGGGAAAGCCCGGCGCGTTAAAACAGTCGTCTTGCCATCCGCCGTCCGCTAGCTGAGCGTTCAGCAAATAGCCGACGCCGGCCGCGACTTCCGGAGCGCCGGTTTCGTCGGCGGCCAGTAAGGCCAGTACCGCCAGAGCGGTATGAAACGCGGTGCTGGTATCGAATTCGCCGCGGCTGTTCGGAGCATGATAGCTGATATTGCTTTCGCCCCAACCGCCGTCGGCGCGCTGCTTGGATTTCAGCCAAGCCACCGCCCGGCGCACGCTAGCGTCGTTGGCGGAGACGTCCGCTTCCGCGAAACCGAGCAATACCGACCAGGTCCCGTACAAATAATTGGTACCCCAGCGCCCGAACCAGGAACCATCGGCCTCCTGCTCGGCGCGCAAGTAAGCGATGCATCGCGCGATCGTGGCGCTATACTCCGGGTGCACGCCATCGAGCCGACCCAGCAACATGATGCAACGCGCGCTGACGTCGGCGCTGGGCGGATCGAGCAGCGCGCCGTGGTCGGCAAACGGAATTTGATTTAAAAAATAATGGTCGTTGTCGGCATCGAACGCGCCGTAACCGCCGTTGCGCGACTGCATGCCGGCTATCCAGTCCGCCGCCCGCCGAATCGGCTCGACGAACGCCGGCGTCTCGGCTTGGCTCATCGCGTAAGCAACGACGGCGGTATCGTCGACGTCCGGATAATAACTGTTGCCGAACTGAAAGGCCCAACCGCCGCCGGCCAGGCCGGGGCGCTGGGTTTGCCAATCGCCCGGCTGATCGCGCAATTGTTTGCCGGCCAGCCAGCGCAAGGCGGTATCGGTGGCGCGCCGGCTCGAGTGCTCGTGGTCATGCCTATCGACTTCCTGCAAGGCCAACACGGCCAGACCGGTATCCCAGACCGGCGATACGCAGGGCTGGCAATACGCCGTATCCGCCTTGACGACCAGCAAGCCGTCGATCGCCGCCCTGGCGATGCGCCGTTCGGCGTTGTCGGCCGGGATACCCAGGTAGTCCATGGCTTCATAGGCATTCACCATCGCGGTAAAGATAGCACCCAAGCCGTCGTATCCGTTCAAGCGGGCCGTAAACCAATCGCTGGCTTGGGCGGTTGCCTTGCGGCGGACAAATCCGGGAATCAGCGGCTCCAGTAAGCGACCACAGCGGTCCAGCAGCAAAATCGCTTTGCCCAGCGGCGTTTTAACCTGCGAAAAATAGTCTCTTTCCAAGTTGGGCGGGGTCGAGAACAATTCGGCGACGTCGATTCCGCGCGGATTGCGGGCCTTGACCCGGTAGCTGCACAGTATCGACAGCGGCACCATTACGGTCCGCGACCAATACGCCACTTTGTCGAGATGAAACGGAAACCATTTTGGCAGCAACATGATTTCCACCGGAATAAACGGTATCGCGCGCCACGGAACTTGCTGGAACATCGCCAGCATGATACGGGTAAACACATTGGACTTGGCCGCGCCGCCGTGGCGCAGCACCCAATGCCGCGCGCGGCGCATGTGCGGCGCATCGGCCGCGTCGCCGGCCAGTTTTAACGCGTAATAGACTTTAACGGTGCAACTCAGGTCGCCGGCGCCGCCCTTGAACAGCGGATAGCTGCCGTCCGGGCCGGCCTGTGCGCGCAAAAACCGGGCAATCTTAGCTTCCAGGCCTTGGTCGATTTCGGCCATGAAATGCATCATCAGAATGTATTCCGCGGGTATGGTGCAATCGGCTTCCAGCTCGAATACCCAATAGCCGGCGGGATTTTGCAGGGCCAATAAGCGGCGTTTGGCGTTGGCGATCGCCCGATCCAAGGTCGCCGACTTGCCGTCGGAGCAGCCATCGCGAAGTTCCGCATCGGGCGTTGTCAGGTTTTCTGTCAGCATGATGTCGGTCTCTGCATACTCGGGTTTGGTGAGGCTGGCGTTTGCGAGGTTCGGGTCGATTGACGACCCTCAAAAAAAACCGCGGCAACTAAAATGCGTTGCCGCGGCTCGAGGCACTTTGAGTATTACGCCCCGCGCGCCGCCATTCGCCGGCCCCGGAACTTCCGCCATTCCGCGCCAAATCCGGAAAGGGTCCGGAGTGCGTGGAGCGGCGAACATTCTTGAACCCGGCCGATCGCGAACGCCGCCGGCGAAACCGCCAAACCGTTTTCGCCCGCATCGGGAAAATGCAGTTTACGGTTCGGCCCGAACGCAGTCTGTACGCTAGCGCACTTAGCGCGGCGCGCGGGTTTGCCGCGCCTAACAGAACTCCGCTGGCTCGCTCTGTTCTTTAACGCACGTAGGGAAAGTCGATTTTCCTGTACGATGGGCGCTTACACCAACCGAATGACAGGAATCCGTTAATTTATCCGCCCATTAAACAAGCCGCCGATGACCGTTCTTAACTATCCGCAACAGAACCATTTGCTGAACGCGCTGCCGCCGGAGGAATACGAACGGCTGTTGCCGCATCTGGAACTCGTCGATACGCCGCTCGGCGAAGTGATTTACGAGTCCGGCGGCGAGTTGCGTTATGTCTACTTCCCGACCAACTGCATCATTTCCTTGCTGTACGTGATGGAGAACGGCGCCTCGGCGGAAATCGCGGTGGTCGGCAACGACGGCATGGTCGGCGTGGCGATGTTCATGGGCGGCGGCAGCATGCCGAATCGAGCGGTCGTGCAAAGTGCCGGGCGCGCCTACCGCTTGCGCGGTACCTTGTTGATGCAGGAATTCAATCGCTACGATGCGATGTTGCATCTGCTGCTGCGCTATACCCAGGCCTTGATTACCCAAATGGCGCAAACCGCGGTCTGTAACCGCCATCATTCGGTGGACCAACAGCTGTGCCGCTGGTTGTTGTTGAGTCTGGACCGATTGCCGTCCAACGAATTGACGATGACTCAGGAACTGATCGCCAATATGCTGGGCGTGCGCCGCGAAGGCGTCACCGAAGCGGCCGGCAAATTACAGCAAGCCGGCTTGATTCACTATAGCCGGGGCCGGATTACCGTGTTGGACAGGCCCGGCCTGGAAGAGCGGGTTTGCGAATGCTACCGGGTGGTCAAAACCGAGTCGGACAGATTGCTCCCACAGCACCAACAGGCTGCGGATTGCGGGCCGGCTTAAGCGTGGATCGGTCTAAGCCCGCCCAAGCCCGCCACCGGGCCGACATTCACGAGGGGCCGAAAAAAGCCGGGGTTAACCGGCTTTGCTCCCTGATTGCATACAGCGGCATGCCGACGCTCGGCAGCCCTGTGTCGGCGAGATTATTTTTCCAACTGCATTTCCACGATACCCTGTTCCAGTTCGCTGATACCTTCCGACAAGTTACCGGCCTTTCCGGCTTTGATCGCGGCTTTCAGTTTGGCGTTGGCCCGTTGCAGCCGAATCGAGCTGCCTTGCTCGTTTTGTTGCTTCAAGGCTTCCCAGGCGACCGTAGCGCTATCGACGAAGGCCTGTTGATTGCCGGTCTTGCCCACCTCTATCGCGCTGTTGGATAGCGCAATCAATTTGGTGAAACTTTCGTTCATCGGACTGCCGGCGGCGGCGGCCTGCAGCGAAGCGAGCGTTAGCAGCAACGCGATTAAATAGTGTGTGATTTTCATAAATTTGCCTGTGTCGTTGTGTTTGTTATTGGCGCCACCGGCGAATCGGTCAGGCATGAGAACCTTCGCGAAATCCGTCCTGGCGCTCTGAAACCGCGAAGATCAAACTTGTCACCGGATGTCTGCGTTCGGTCGCTGGGCTTCACCTCAGCTGGGACCAGAATACGGCGGCTCCGTGCCGAAGTCTGTACGCTAAAGCACATAGGCGGCTGCTCGCGACGCAAACCGCGCATCGGCCGGTCCGTACGCTAACATACAGACAGCCCTCGGCCTTACCGCTATTGTGACCGCCAAGCTGTCGGCCCGTCGCCCGCGATAGCCGCCTCCCAGCGTTACCCGCCCTCGCGGTCCCGAACCCAAAATCGGGCGTCCTCAAATCACCCCCGGAGCACGCTTTGTCCACGATACTCGCGGTTACCGCTCCCAACCGGCTGTTGGATTCCCTACCCGTGACCGATCGCAATCTGGTACTACGCCACTGCGAACCGGTCCATTTGGCCTTTGCCGAGGTGCTGTATCTGGCCGGCGCGCGTATACCGCATGTATATTTTCCGACCGGCGGTTTTGTTTCGCTGGTTACGCCGATGGGCGACGGTAGCGGTTTGGAAGTCGGCTTGATCGGCTACGAAGGCATGTTGGGGATTACGCTGATGTTGGATGTCGATATCGCGCCATTTCAAGCGCTGGTGCAAGGGGCGGGTTCCGCGTTGCGCATGCCGGCCACGGCGTTTTTGACGGAGTTGGCGCGCAGTCATTCCTTGCAAATAGCCACGAAACGCTATTTGTACGTCTCGATGAGCCAGTTGGCGCAAACGGCGGCTTGCAACAGGTTTCACCAAGTGGAGGCCCGTCTGGCCCGCTGGTTGCTGATGACCCACGACCGCGCCCATACCGACACCTTTCACGTCACCCACATCTTTCTGGCCTATATACTGGGCGTGCGCCGGGTCGGCATCACCAAGGCCGCGCTGTCCCTGCAAGAACAGGCCTTGATTCGCTATCGGCGCGGCGACATCACGATTTTGGATAGAAGCGGCCTGGAGGCCGCCGCTTGCGACTGCTATCGCATCGAGACCGAAACCTACCGGCGCTTCTTGGGCGGTGCTTGAAGCCCGGCTTGACCAACGCCCTCACCCAATCGGCCAATCGGCGTCGGCCAAACCAAATCCGAGAATCTTAGCTGAGTTCTTTCAGCGGCTTATCGGCTGTCAAATTGCTCCAACCGATCACGATTCGATAGATCAGCAGCAGCAAGGTCGGAATCAAGACCACCAAACTCAATTGAATATCGATCATCAATACCAAACCGGACAGCGCAAAGCCGGCCAGGGTGACCCATACGGTTTTAATCTGCCAATTGAAATGCGATTCCAACCAGGTTCCCTTGACGTTGTTCCGATAGAAAAAGTTGATGGCCACGCCGGCCAGCAACGGAAAGCCGGCGAGTGCGAACGTCAACACCTGGCAGAGGTAGACGGTAGCGGTGATTTTTTTGAGTGCGGCAAAGTCCTCGGAAGGATTGTCGTGCGTGATGCTGGTATTCATGGTGGCTTACCTCGTCGTTAAAAACCCTTCTATCGTTCCGTAAGGCTGACATCGCCCGGCGAAACCCTGTTCGGCAACGCCGAACTCGCAATCTGAAATCTAGCCTTTAAATCCTCGGTTGTCGGTGCGCTAGCGTACGCCGATTCGGGCCAGCGCCGGTCCGGCTTGGTACGCTAGCGCGCAGACCGAATACACCCGACTGGTTAGCCTTGCCTGAGCTCGCCGCGCGGCGTTACGCGACAACGCCAACGTCTGAAACACCTACTCCGCCCGCAGCCGCCGCGCATATTCCACAGGATCAAATCATTGATAGCGACAACACCTCGTTAGGTATCGAAATTCAACGCTTGGTTTCGCATCACCACTCTGTCCGTCATACTGACCGGCGCGGCGCTGATCCGCGAGCGCGAGCACGGCACGATCGAACATCTATTGGTTACGATTAGTTCGATGGTTTGAAGCCGCGATAGAAGGTAGCGACCGGCTAAGCGCCCACCCGCAAGCGCGGCGTCCACGCAAATATTTGAGAGTGATTTATGAAAAAAACCAATACCGCAACCACAGCCGCGGCCGAGCAAGCCGCTTGGTGGCTGACGCCCAGCCCTTCGGACGCCAAGCCCTTGGGCTTATCCGCCGTCGAAGCCGGCGCCAAGCTGGCCGAAGTCGGCCCCAACCTGTTCCGGGATCGCCAGCGCCAAGCCCTGCTACTGCAGTTTCTATCGCGCTTCAAGAATCCGCTGGTGATTCTGCTGCTGGTTGCCAGCGCGATTTCGGCGTTCACCGGCGAGATCACCAATTTCGTGATTATCAGCGTCATGGTGCTGTTCAGCGTGACCCTGGATTTTGTCCAGGAACACCGAGCCGGCAAGGCGGCGGAAAGCCTGCGCCATTCGGTTTCGGTCAAGGCCAGGGTGATGCGCGACGGCAAACCTGTGGACGTACCGGTGACCGACGTGGTGCCGGGCGATGTCGCCCTGCTCTGCGCTGGCGACATGGTGCCGGCGGACGGCTTGCTAATCGAAGCCTGCGATCTGTTCGTCAAACAGGCACTATTGACCGGGGAAGCCTACCCGATCGAAAAACGTCCGGGCGATTTGCCGGCCGACGCCACAGACTTGCAGGACGCCGACAACGCCGTATTCATGGGCACCACCGTCATCAGCGGTAGCGCCAAGATGCGCGTCATCAAAACCGGCACCGCCACCGCGATCGGCGCGATTGCCGACAGCCTGACCCGGCAACCCCCGCCGACCGCCTTCGAGGTGGGCACCCACCGTTTCGGTTTGCTGATCATGCGCTTGACGGTACTGCTGGTGCTATTCGTGTTGTTGGTCAACGCATTTTTGGGCAAACCCTGGTTGGAATCCTTTCTGTTTGCGGTGGCGTTGGCGGTGGGCTTGACGCCGGAACTGCTGCCGATGGTGGTATCGGTCACACTGTCACGCGGCGCGATGCATATGGCGGCAAAACGAGTAATCGTCAAACGTCTGTCGGCCATTCAGAATCTGGGCTCGATGGACGTGCTGTGCACCGACAAGACCGGCACCTTGACCGAAGCCAAGATCCGACTGGAACAGCATGTCGACCCGCAAGGCCAGCCCAGTGAGCGAGTGCTGGAGCTGGCTTATCTGAACAGCTTCTTCGAAACCGGCTTGAAAAGCCCGCTCGACGAGGCGATTTTGGCTCATCAAAACATCGATATCAGTGCCTGGCGAAAGATCGACGAAGTGCCGTTCGATTTCGAGCGGCGGCGGGTGTCGGTGTTGCTGGATAAAGGCAACGGCCGCTTGCTAGTCGTGAAAGGCGCCTCCGAGGAAATCATCACCCTTTGCACCCATTACGAACAACAAGGCAGCGACGCGCAACTGCCGCTCGATCCGGCCAGTCGAGCCCGCATCCACGAACAGCATAATGCACTGGAGCGAGAAGGCTTCAGGGTGTTGGGCATCGCCTGGCGAGAAGTGCCGCAAAATCATCCGCACGCGGTGGTCAGCGACGAAAGCGAGCTAATTTTCGCCGGCTTTGCCGGCTTTCTCGACCCGCCCAAACAAAGCGCCGGCGCGGCATTGGCGGCATTGAAGGACAGCGGCGTAACGGTAAAGATCGTCACCGGCGACAGCGATTTGGTAACCCAACACGTCTGCGCCCAATTAAATATTCCGGTGCTCGGCGTGTTGACCGGCAAGGACATCGCCGAAATGGACGACCACGCTTTGCGCATCCGCGTCGAAAAAGCCAATCTGTTTTGCCGGGTGAATCCATCTCAAAAAGACCGGGTGATTCGGGCGTTGAAAGCGCGCGGCCATGTGGTCGGCTATCTGGGCGACGGCATCAACGACGCGCCGTCGCTGCATTCGGCGGATGTCGGCCTGTCGGTGGATTCGGCGGTGGATGTGGCCAAGGAAGCGGCCGATATGATTCTGCTGGATCAGGATTTGCAGGTGCTGCACGACGGCGTACTCGAAGGCCGGCGCACCTTCGGCAATATTTTGAAATACATCATGATGGGCACCAGTTCCAACTTCGGCAATATGTTCAGCATGGCCGGCGCCGCGCTATTCCTACCTTTCCTGCCGATGTTGCCGACCCAGATTCTGCTCAACAACATACTGTACGACGTGTCCGAAGTACCGATTCCGCTGGATCAGGTCGATTCCGAAGAACTGCGCCAACCTCGGGTTCTGGACATGAACTTTATCCGCAATTTCATGTTGGTGATCGGTCCGATTAGCTCGGCATTCGATTTTTTGACCTTTTACATCCTGTTAACGGTATTAAAAGCCGACGAGGCCTTATTCCAAACCGGTTGGTTCGTCGAATCTCTGTGTACCCAAGTCCTGGTGATCTTCATCATCCGCACCCGAGGTAATCCTTTCAAAAGCCGGGCGCATCCGGTGTTGGTTGCCACCTCGCTGTCGATTGCGCTGATCGGCGCCGTCCTGCCGTTTACGCCGATAGGCCATTATTTCGGCTTCGTGCCGCCGCCGGCCCAGTTTTATTTCATTCTGGCGGCGCTGGCAGCGGCGTATTTATTGGTCGTCGAGCTAGCCAAACGAGGTTTTTATCGCTGGCATGCCAATTACGGCAAATCGCGCCGGGCCAGTCGCCGCTGATCCGCGGAACTTGGCAGTCCGCTAAATGGCGGCGCATTGCCAAGCCCACTTGTTTGGCGGCTACCACCTCGAACGGCAAATGTGTTCGACAGCGTACCGACAGCGCCCGCCGCATTGAATAAAGTCGTTGCCGAGTTTGGCAAGCCTGACGAAACGTCCGGCCAAACTGGAACGCACCGATCAATTTTCAAAGCCGGAGTATCTTATGAAAACAGTCCTATCCATGGTAGCCCTATCGTTTCTGAGCGCGCTAGCGCTAGGCCCTGTCCACGCGGACGAGGTTAAAGACAAACAAAAAGACCTCATCGAAAAACAACAAGAACTGACCAAAAAACAAGAAGAAGTCCATGAAAAACAGGTCGAACTCAATCAAGCCAACCAGGAAGTCTCGATCGAGCGCGGACGGGAGGCCAATAAGTCGATGCAGCAAATTAGCCGGGCCAGCAAGATTACCGGCGCCAAGGTAAAAAACACCACCGGCGACAGTCTCGGCGACATCAAGGACTTGGTGATCGACCCGCAAAACGGTCAAGTGGTATATGCGGTGGTTTCCTTCGGCGGCCTGATGGGCATGGGCGACAAGCTGTTTGCCATCCCCTGGCGAGCGCTACGTTGGACCAGCCCCAGGGATTATTACATCCTGGACCTGGATAAGGAGACCTTAAAAACGGCACCCGGTTTCGATAAAAGACATTGGCCGGAAAGTTCCGAGAAATGGGAAGAGCAACGCGAGGCGCTCAGTCAGTTTTATCGCGTGGCACCGTAACGGCCATCGGCGGATTCGCCGATACCCTCCATGCATCGGCCCCCCCCGACATCTATGTGCGTTGACGTACCGACCGTGCCGGGCGTTGCGAGTATGGTCTGCCGTGAGTGCTGAAAAACATCGGTACTCGTTCCCATACGACTAAAACACCATTGGAAATCATCATGAACAAAGATCAAGTAACAGGCCGTGTCGAAGAAGCCAAAGGCAAAGTGAAAGAAGTCGCCGGCAAACTAATCAACGACGACGAAATGGAGCTGGAAGGCAATGTCCAGAAAAATATCGGGAAGGTCCAGTCGGTAATCGGCGATGTGAAGAACGACATCGAGAAAGCCGCGGACGACTGATAGCACTCGCGGTCGCGATGACGTCACCAAGCGAAACTCGACTCTCGAGGGCACCATCATGAAATCACCAAAAATCAAGGGCCACCAATTATGGATAGGCGTACTCGCCACGGTTTGCTCATTGGGCGCCTTCTCCGCCGGCCATGAAGACGACGCGCCGATGAACAAGGATCAGGTAGAAGGCCGGATCGAAGAAACCAAGGGTACGGTCAAGGAAGTCACCGGCAAGATCATTGACGACAAAGGGATGGAAGTGGAAGGCAATGTCCAGAAAAACCTCGGCAAAGCCCAAAAAGGCTACGGCGATCTTAAGCAGGACATACAAAAAGGCAAGTAAGTGACGGCGGCTAGTGGGTTCGAGTTTCGTCCCCGTCCCCTCGGCGATGGCATCGACCGGCTAGCTGCTCTCCGACACCGATGTTGGTCCGACATTCCGCTCGTTCGAGCTTGGTCATTGAAGCGATCGGCCTCGAAGCCGCATCCGTATTTCCATCACGCTGGAGAACCCCATGCATCAATCTTCCAATTCCGAACAAGCGATGCAATCCTGCCTTGAAGCCTGCGAGCTCTGTCACCGGATTTGCCTGCAAACCGCGATGAACCATTGCCTGGAAAACGGCGGCAAGCACGTTAAAGCCAAGCATATCCGTCTGATGATGAATTGCGCCGAAATCTGTCGGACCACCGCGAATTTTCAATTGACCGGCTCGCACTTTTTGCTGCGCCTGCACGAACTTTGTGCCGAAATCTGCGAAGCCTGCGCCAAGGAATGCGCCGAAATCGGCGATATGAAGGACAGCGTCGCGGCCTGTCTGCAATGTGCCGACAGTTGCAGGCAAATGCTTAGCGCCCAATATTAAACGCGGTACCCCCGTCATGCGTCCAAAGTTACCGGTGTCGGCGGCGATTATCACGGCGGTCTTGTCCGCCTGTTCGCCGGCTGCGCAAACCACCTTCCCACTTTCAGACGCGGGGACCGACAACAGCAGCGCCAACACAAGCTTGCTCGGCAAAATCCAGTGCCGCGCCAGCCTGCATCCGGTTTTTTGCTGAGCTAAACCCACCACCTTTCTGATTGCCTCGCGTAGCACAAGGAGCACCCACCATGAGCACGATACTCACCAAAGACGGCACGAAACTTTATTACAAGGACTGGGGCTCGGGCCCGGCGGTGGTGTTCAGTCACGGCTGGCCGTTAAACGCGGATGCCTGGGAAAATCAGATGGTCTATCTGGCGGCGCGCGGCTATCGCTGCATCGCGCACGATAGGCGCGGCCATGGTCGTTCCGACCAGCCGTGGTTGGGCAACAATATGGAAACCTACGCCGACGACTTGGCGGAACTCATCGGATACCTGGACTTAAGCGGTATAACCTTGGTTGGTCATTCCACCGGCGGCGGCGAAGTGGCGCGCTATATCGGCCGGCACGGCTGCCAACGCGTCGCGGGGGTCTTGCTGGTAGGGTCTGTGACCCCGCTGATGCTGAAAACCGACAATAATCCGATCGGTTTGCCGCTCTCGGTATTCGACGATATTCGGAGCGGCGTTAGCGCGGACCGCTCGCAGTTTTTCAAGAATCTGACCGCGCCCTTTTACGGCGCCAACCGCCCGGATGTCGAAGTAAGCCAAGGCATCCGCGACGCATTTTGGCTTCAAGGCATGCAAGGTGGGCTGATAAACCAACTGGACAGTATCAAGGCATTTGCCGAAACCGACTTTACCGACGATTTAAAGGCATTCGATATTCCGACCCTGCTGATTCACGGCGACGATGATCAAATTGTGCCGATAGCCGCCTCGGCCATTGCCGCGACGAAATTGATTAAGAATGCGTCCTTGAAAATTTACCCCGGCGCTCCGCACGGCCTGGCCGACACCCATAAAGACCAGTTAAATGGCGACTTGCTTGAGTTTCTAAGCGCCTAAACCGCGAGATGTCAAGCGGTCCGGCACGCGCACATCGTTTCGACAACGCATCCGACCGGCCGGGCTACCGCGGCAATACGAAACCCCTTAGTGACGCTTCGCGCTTAGTCAGCCATCCGGACTTTGGCGCCCCACGCACCATCGATTTCTTGGGACCGGCGCGGATTTGCCCTATAGGAACCGACTAATCGGGATAAGGTCCATTGCAGCACAACAAACCGGAATGGCTTTATCCAATGCGCGGTAGCGCACCGATTCGCGGCGGAATTCAAGCTACTGTCAATCACATGAATAACAGTATTGCGTGATTAACCAATCACTGTCCGATCAGAGTTTAAATTCCCAGGGTGTGGGATAAAGGTTTTCGATGCCCGCCAGTATATAAATTATTTTTGATCACGGCGTTTTTCTTAGAAAACCACCGCCATTAATAAAATCGCGATAAATACTCAGCTATACAGCAATAAAATAACCAGCTGCTGTTTAGTTCAAAGAGAATATTATGTACAAACCGATTTTTTGTATAAGCCGAGATATCGGCCAAACCGCGAAGATTGTTAATAATCTTAAGGTAGCGGGTTTCTCCAACAACGACATTTCTTTGTTATCCCCAGAATGTTGTTATCAGCAAAGCGTCGGTAATACATCCGCTACCGCGGACGAACACCGCGTGGATCTGCAGTGGATAAACGGCATCGAAAACTTGGAGATTCCCGGCGTGGGCCGCTGCATAACGGCGGGTCCGATTCGTATAGAACTAAGCCGTTCGTTGGAAAACGATGGTGTGGAAGACATCAACGCCGCGCTGATAGGTGCCGGTATTCCCGCGCATCACGCCGAACACTATCGGGAAAAAATCATAGACGGGCTCACGTTAATCGCCGTCAACACCGCAAGCTCAGAGTCGCGAGATACCGCGAACACGATTTTCCAACAGGCCGAGGCACTGGATATTTCTTCATCCGAAGAAGTATCGGTCAACAATTGATGCTGCCTTGCCAGCTCATCCATAACCACTGCACGGGATTTTAATAATGCACGGCATTGAAACGATAGATCATTTATTGATCGACGAACTAGCGGCCACCGAGACTTACAGCCAAGTCCTTAACAAACTGGGGGAAAACGTCGCTCTCGGTGACTCGGAAGGGCTACGGGCTATTTTCGACGACCACCGGACCGCCGTCTCCAGTTTACAAACTCAAATTCGAGATCTGGGGGGCACGCCGGCCAAGAACTCCGGTGTTTGGGGAGCCTGGGCCAAATTGGTTCAAGGCGGCGCCAATGCCTTCGGTAAACTAACCGCGTTAACAGTATTGCAGGAAGGCGAGAAAAGCGGTCTGGAAGACTACGAAAAAGCGCTATTGGATCAGAAGCTGGACCCCGAAGCGCGCGAACTGATCGAGCGGACACTGGTGCCGGCCCAACGCGCTCATATCCAGACGTTGGAACGGATGAACGGTGCGACGGTCGCTTAGCGAACCGCGCCGGTCTGAACAGACCGTTGTAACGAGCCAACCCTGGCATCGTCTGTCTCGATGCCGTGCTCTGACAGTACAGGAGTTCCCGACGTGCCGACTACCGTTCCCGATGTAATCTTTAAAACCCGCGTTCGCGACGACAGTGTCGCCGGGGACAACCCGTTTCGCTGGCAAGACGTCTCCAGCGACGATCTTTTTAAAGGCAAAAAAATCGTGGTGTTGGCGCTACCGGGCGCGTTTACACCGACCTGTTCGAACCGGCACTTGCCTGGCTTTGAAGCAAAATACCGGGAACTGCTGGCGCAAGGCATTGATGAAGTGTATTGCCTGAGCGTCAACGATGCCTTCGTGATGTACCAATGGGGTTTGCATCTAAACATCGTCAACGTGAAAATGCTGCCGGACGGCAACGGCGAATTTACCGAAGCAGTCGGCATGTTGGTCAAAAAGCACAATGTGGGTTTTGGCTACCGCTCCTGGCGCTATTCCATGCTGGTCGACGATAAAAAGATTCTGAAAGTCTTCAGCGAACCGGATCAAATCGATAATTGCCCGGACGATCCTTTTACCGTAAGCGACGCGGATACCATGCTGGCTTACCTAACAGAACGGCAACGCGCCCACGGGCCGGTTCGATGAGTACCGAGAGCTCGGATGATTGACTACGATTACGACTTGTTCGTCGTGGGCGCCGGCTCCGGCGGTGTTCGAGCCGCCAATACCGCGGCCAACCGGGGCGCGCGCGTGGCGATCGCGGAAGTCCGCGACCTTGGCGGCACCTGCGTCAACCTGGGTTGCGTACCGAAAAAACTGTTGGTCTACGCCTCGCAATTTAAAGACGACTTCGCCGCCGCCACCGGTTACGGTTGGACACTGAACAATGCCGCCTTCGACTGGCCCAGCCTGATCGCCAACAAAAACCGCGAAATCGAGCGCTTGCATGCGGTTTATCAAAGCCACTTGCAACAATCCCGAGTGACTATCTTCAACGGTAAGGCCCAATTGCTCGATGCGCATACGATCGCGGTCGCCGGCACGCGATGCACGGCCAAACGCATCTTGATCGCCACCGGCGGTTGGCCGTTTGTCCCCGATATTCCCGGTAAGCAGCATATCGCTACCTCGAACGAACTGTTCTCCCTGAAAAAATTGCCCAAACGCATCGTGATCGTGGGCGGCGGTTACATCGCGGTCGAATTTGCCAGTATTCTGAACGGCCTGGGGGTGGACACCACCGTTTGCCAGCGCGCCGAAAAGCTGCTGGAAGGGTTTGACGAGGATATTCGCGACTTTCTGAGGGCGGCCATGGCGCGGCAAGGCGTCAAGATTCTGTTGAATAGCGATGTGCATGCGATTGCCGAGGATGGCGATGCCTTTGCCGTCAGCTTGCTGGACGGCAACGTCATGACGACCGATCTGGTGCTGTACGCCACCGGCAGAACGCCGAATTCGGCGGGTTTCGGCTTGGAAGAACTTGGCGTGGCACTGGATACCAACGGCGCGATCATCGTCAATGGTGACTATCAAACCAATCTGCCGTCTGTCTATGCGCTAGGAGATGTCACCGATCGGATCAATCTGACGCCGGTCGCGATTGCCGAAGGCGAGGCACTGGTGAATAGTGTGTATTTCAAGGACGCCCGCCCGGTGGATTACAACAACATCCCCACTGCGGTATTTTCCCAACCCAATATCGCCAGCGTCGGCTTAACCGAAGCGCAAGCACGGCAAAAGTATTCTGACATTGCGATTTATAAAACCGAGTTCACACCCATCAAAAATACGCTGTCGGGTAAGGACGAAAACACCCTGATGAAAATGATCGTGGAACCCGTGACGGACAGAGTAGTCGGCCTGCACATGATAGGCGCCGATGCGCCGGAAATTATCCAAGGCATGGCTATTGCGCTGCGTGCCGGCGCGACCAAGGCTATTTTCGACTCGACTATCGGCGTGCACCCAACTTCCGCCGAAGAGTTCGTCAGCCTGCGGACGCTCGCCGACCCAATCTCTGGCTAACGCCGAACACTACGGCTTCAATGTACCGGTGGTTCCGGTCGTTTCGGCGGAAACGCGCCATTTGGACCAGCGCTACGACCGGTAAATAATCACGACACGCAGCCCCACTGGCTAACGAATAAGCTATGTTCGCTACCGAACGGATAGAAATTCCGATTATTTGTAAGGTTTGATTCAGCGCCGGATTCCGGCGCTAAGCGCTTTGATACCAATTCCAACTGATCGGAGTCCAGATGAACAAAGACAAACTAACCGCTCGCGTCCGTCAAACGGACGTTGAACTCGAACATACCGGCAACTATTTAGCGGATGACGACACAGAACTTGAACGTAATCCACATAGAAAAACCGGCAAACTGGAAGCCGGACTAGGTAATTTTAGGGAGAAAATTAGAAAAGGCCCGAAGCAGCCCGGCTACTAAGCAACATTCTTCAAGCCGGCATGCTGATCGCGAATTTAACTCCGCCGGGGTAAACCGCGTGCTGAGCCGGACTGGTGATCGGCGTACGGGCTGTTTGCGACTTCAAGCATAGCCTAACCGCGTTTCTGCAGACCGTGGACCTTATTCGAAACCATGGAGACACCGCGTGACCACACTCAATTCGCAGCGAATCAATCTCTTGCTGGGGGCGCTTCCGGCACAGACTTACCAACGATTGGCGACAGATCTGGAGCCGATTCAAATGCCTGCCGGTCAAGTCATTTACGAGTCGGGCAGCGAGTTGCGTTACGCCTACTTTCCCACGACATGTATCGTTTCCAAGATTTACGTGATTGCGGACGGCGCGTCCAGCGAGCTTGCCATCATTGGCAACGAAGGCTTTGTTGGCCTTAGCCTAGTAAATATCCCCCGGCAAAGCCGGGGGCTTTATGTTGTGAACCGCTCAAAGCGGTAAATAGGGTCGCTAACGCGGCCCTTTAACTTTAGGCGGCGACTCATTGGCAAAGGTTCATTTGTTCGATGCGTTGGTCTTCCTGTTCTTGATGACGGATATACTCCCGTATCATCGTTTCATCCCGACCCACTGTCGAAACAAAATACCCCCGCGCCCGGAAATGCTGACCTACAAAGTTCCGCTTTTTTCCACCATAAACACGGGCCAAGTGAATCGCACTCTTCCCTTTGATATAGCCGATTACCTGGGACACCGCATATTTCGGCGGGATAGAGATCAACATATGCACATGATCCGGCATCAAATGCCCTTCCAATATTCGGCTTTCTTTCTGGCTCGCTAACCTTCGAAACACCTCGCCCAAATGCTTGCGCAACGCCCTATACAGCGTTCGGCGACGGCACTTGGGAATAAACACAACGTGATATTTGCACTCCCATTTCGAGTGGCTTAAGCTTTCGTTCTCGTCCATCAGGTTCTCCTCTTGCGTTTGCTTGGCGGCTCACGCTCTCGAGTTTCCTGATGGACTCCTCTAAATGTCAAAC
>NZ_MKMC01000017.1:0-52356 GCF_001856095.1 Methylomonas sp. LWB | reverse complement strand
CGAAGAGTCCGTTCCCTGAGCGGAGCCGAAGAGTCCGTTCCCTGAGCGGAGCCGAAGAGTCCGTTCCCTGAGCGGAGCCGAAGAGTCCGTTCCCTGAGCGGAGCCGAAGAGTCCGTTCCCTGAGCGGAGCCGAAGAGTCCGTTCCCTGAGCGGAGCCGAAGAGTCCGTTCCCTGAGCGGAGCCGAAGGGAACTTAAAACCTCAAGCGGCCAAGCAATAGACTCCGGCCCACTCAAACGGCATGATCAAACCCGATCAAGCCGACGCGCTCGGCCGTTGCCCGACTCGATCCCGCCAGTCGCGCAAGTTCGTGCAAGTTTCCGGAATGCCAATCTGCAGCAGCTCGATCAAGGCCAGACCGGCAAACAACGTGATGTCCGGCATCGTCAACTGTTCGCCCATCACATAACGCCTACCGCGCAGCACGCTGTCGAAATAATGCATGCCCCTGATCGCCACCTGGCGCTGGTATTCGCCCCATTCCTTAATTTGGATCGGCTCCAGCTTGCCCAAACCGGCCGTGGCGTGATGGAAATAATCGCTGGCGGCGTCCAGCACCAAGGCCTCGGCGCGGCGTTGCAGCATATGGATTTGCGCGCGCTGTTGGGCGGTTTCGCCGGTCAAAACCGACGTGCCGGCGCTATGGTCCAGATACTCGGTAATCGCGGTGCACTCGGCGATCGCCGTGCCGTCGTCCAGCACCAACACCGGCACCTTGCCGACCGGATTCAGCTGCAAAAACTCGGGACGTTTATGTTCGCCGTTCGGCACGTCGACCTGAATAAACTCGATACGGTCGGTCAAGCCTTTTTCGGCGGCGGCCATCCGGGCGCGGAGCGGATTGGGGAAGGCGCGGAATTCGTAAATTTTCATAAAAACCTCAGTAATGTAGGGAATGATGGAATCGGGTTGCGGCCGGCCTTTGCCAACCGTGGGGACAGTGTATTGGCTACTTCGAATAAACAGAATACGGACAAATTACAATTCACTATTCCGTTTATCGGAATAAAATAGGCGTTCAAGCGCCGCTTACCGACCCCGGTTCGGACCGATTCAAGGAGGTAGAAGATGGACAAACTGCAAGCGATGACGGTATTCGTCGCGGTTGCCGAGGCGCAAAGCTTTGCCGGCGCCGCCCGGCGTTTGGCGATGTCGCCGCCGGCGGTGACGCGGGCGATAACCGCCTTGGAAGAACGTTTGCAGGTCAAGCTGCTGCAGCGCACCACCCGGCTGGTGCGGGTCACCGATGCCGGCCAGCGTTATCTGGAAGACGCCAAGCGGATCTTGGCCGACGTCGACGAAGCCGACGAAGCCGCCGCCGGCATCAACGCCGAGCCTGCCGGCCACCTAGCCGTGACTGCGCCGGCGCAGTTCGGCAAGTTATACGTGATGCCCGGCATCGTCGATTATCTGCAACGCTACCCGGCGATGAGCGTGACGGCGATGTTCGTCGACCGGGTGGTCAATCTGTTGGAAGAAGGCATGGATGTCGGCATTCGCATCGGCGAATTGCCGGACTCCAGTTTGCGGGCGTTACGCGTCGGCCAAGTGCGGCCGGTCGTGTGCGCGGCGCCGGAATATTTAAAGCGCCACGCAGCCCCCAACCACCCGAGCGAACTGGCCGGCCACGCCCTAATCGCCGCCGGCGGCCTCAGCGCCGGCCCGGACTGGCGCTTCGGCAGCGGCGCGGATGCGCTCAGCGTGCGGGTCCAACCCCGGCTGGTCACGACCACGATAGACGCCGCCATCGAAGCCGCCGTGCTGGGCCTGGGCTTGACTCGCCTGCTGTCCTACCAAATCGCCCCCTACCTCGCCAGCGGCCAACTGCAAACCGTGCTAAACCGCCACGAACCGCCACCGGTCCCGATCCACGTCCTGCATCGCGAAGGCCGCTACGCCTCGGCCAAGGTCAGAAGTTTCGTGGATTTGATTTCGGAGCGCTTGAAACGGGAGGCGAGGTGGTTGTGAGGTTTTACGGGCTGGAATTGTTAATTGAGCGACAGGCAAAATACCTGTAATTTCAGAAAGAATTATCTACTTTTAGATATGGCCGGCTTCGACCCACTGCGGAAGTTCGTGTATTTATCTTGGATGTCGGTTTAAAATTTAAATCAGCCATTCAAATAATAAAAGTTGTAGGGTGGATAAGCGAAGCGCCATCCGCCATAGGAACGCAAATAGGTGGATGGCGCTTCGCTTATCCACCCTACGGCCCTCGTCACGGCACCCGGCAAAGGTTCGGCGTGAAGTTGTTCAATGGCGTTTTTCAA
Organism: Methylomonas sp. LWB; assembly: GCF_001856095.1. Lineage (NCBI taxonomy): Bacteria > Pseudomonadati > Pseudomonadota > Gammaproteobacteria > Methylococcales > Methylococcaceae > Methylomonas > Methylomonas sp. LWB. The sequence goes on along the minus strand of NZ_MKMC01000017.1, from coordinate 50,087 downwards.
GATAATCTTCCGGCTTATTCAAGATAATTTTTTAGCCATGCTTTCGTAACCCTTTGATATTGTTTGTCAAGACAAGCAATATTAAAGATACAAGACACGCATGCTTGAAGAAAGCCAACAAACATCAGGCAAAGTCGATACGGTCTTTGAAACGGTCAGCTAAGGTAAGCATGACAGCTGGACCCACTATGAACGCCAGCATAACTAACGCTAGTGGTGAAGTTATAAATTAAGGTTGTTCTGCCAAGTTAATGTGTTGCTTGATTGAAAGACCTGAACCCATTTGCGTGCCCGTAGATGCGGTGAGGAGCAAACCGCATCGATCGAGAAAAGAACAAAATAGCAACGGCACCGTTTTCAATCTCCAAGAGCCACGTGATTTGTCGAAGATAGTGGGGAGAGAATGACGCGATCGATGTGATTCGCTTTGTTCACCGCATCGTACGTGCTATTCGCTGTTTTCAAAACGGTCGTGATTTGGCCGCACACTTTTGATTATATTTATTTAAAGAAATTATGTCCGGCCGAAAACAACATTATATACCCCAATGTTTGCTGAAAGGCTTTTCAGCAGAGCGACGTGGTAACAAAGTTCAGGTATGGGTTTTCAAAGCAGGCCAAGCCCCCTATTTGACTAATACAGTTAATGTTGCTGCCGAAAGACACTTCTATTCAGAATTACCATCTGGTGACCAGGAAATAACTCTTGATGATTTGATAACCAATTACGAAAAGTCTTTGGCAAAAGTGTTACAGCAGTTTCGTGATTTGGCAACAAATGAATCAGTAGATTGCGTTCTTGCTGCAGAATTTGTTACTCACCTGACAATTCGTGGAGACTTTTTAAGAAATGTCTTCGGATTAGGGTTTCAGGAGATTATTACTACAACAAGTACATTGGTCTCGGAACCGGAGTCGTTAAGGTCTATGATTGGCCTGGACGACAATCAATCGAACTCAGAATTTTTTAAAGAACTTAGTGAGAATTTAAGAATTTTACGTCAAAATCTATCTTGCGAAATTCCGGAGACACTACTTCAACGAATTGCGCTTTTTTACTCAAGAGAAGAATTTGAAACAATATATGCTCAACGTCTTTCCTGGTTGCCTGACGCTTTAAATGTTTTTGGTTCAAAAATACCGACTTTGGCTCGCGGTAGCCATATACAAGCTCTTGAAAAGAGTCTCGCCCCACAACCAAGAATTGAGACATTGACGCAATTAAATTGGACTGTCATTAAAGTACCTGATGCCAATTTAATATTGCCCGATTGCGTAGCGATATCTGTTGGCGTTTCGGAAAATCGGTGGATTCCTCATGTCCTTGGAAGCGAAGTCGAAAATATTGAACAAGTACTTCTTCCGATAAGTACCAATCAACTTCTAGTTGGCCGTCGAGATCTTAACAGGAGGGTGGAATTTGAAAAATTCAATCGGTTTGCTGCTGCTTGCAGTGCAGAGTTTTTCGTAAGCCCTATTAATACAGCGGCAATTGCGTCTTACGTAGCCGATATAGGTAAAGAATCTAAGCAAAATATCCTGTCCATTGCCCGTAATTCAGTTGAGCAACTGGGTAAAACCTCATGTCTTGAGTCAACGATAGAAATTCCTGGTGAAATAAAAGTCACCAGCGCCAATATTCAAGATAAAACTGGCATTAGCTTCCCAGTTTCTTTTCCTGATTCCGTTGATCGTGAAAGCGCAGAGAAAATAGCGTCAGTTATAGAAGCTATTGTCTGTGAGTTGGCCAAAATTATGCCACTAAACCGAATTGAATCAGTTGTTTTTACAGCTAACTGCCCAGAAATAATTCAAACAATCGATAAACGATTTTTAATATCTCAGCTACTAGAGCCAATTGAAGAAGAGCATAGCGTTGGATTGGCTACCGCTCATGTAATGATAATTGATGAAAAAGTTATGTCATCTATAATTTCCTCTTCTTGGCTGGGACAAGCATTACTTAATCCAGAAAATGAAGATTTATTCCAAACAGCGTTGCATGTGCTTGTAACGTTATTAGCTGGCATTTCATTCATTGAATTAGTAGACACTACTCTGCCAGATTCTCTTATAAAGCCACTGGAAGATCGTTGGAGCGGGATTCTTTTTAAACATATTTATAATGCATGCAGCTCCTATTTTTGTGCCCGCACTTCCGCAGGATGTAAGCCAAATAAGGAAGATTGGTATAGAGATCAAGTGATTATTGCATTCAGACACGCCAAGGAAGTTATTCCAAATGCGCGTTTATCCTACAGACATGATGGTGATCTGGATTCGTTTTTAGAGTTTGCTATTAAAAATATTGGAGATGCTTTAAGCTGCGCGGCATCGTTAATTGGTCATTGTGACGGTCTTGGGAAATCATTTTTTGGCGACGAAGAACAAGTAACCAAAATCCTTGATGAATTGGGATTGAAAAAATGGATTTATGTATATCAGCGGGATTTGGAAAAGATATTTTCCAAGCAAGGCAAATGGACTGACATTTCGGAATTAACCGCTCTTAATATCCATGTTGAAAGATTGCTTTGGCAGTTTTCGGTTTTTCCTTGGCTAATGGATACAGGGCAAATTAAAGTTGAAATACCACTTGCCGTTGACATGGAAGATTTGCAAAAAACCGCATAGGTACCCAGTTAACGCAATTCATGCAAACCTGGATGGGCACGGTGTTTGTGCCCACGTGGCATAAAAAGGCGGGCAACACTGGAGCCTATTCGAAATTATTCGACCAACCTGCCCGTTTCTTGCTAAACAATCAACCTAAAAACGGCAGTTGGCGTGTATTGCGGGCCGTTCGTGCTGAGCAACGTCGAAGCATGGACGGCTCGCAATACACTCACCAAACGGGTGAATGAAAAATCCCGCGCGCCCTTCGACAAGCTCAGGACGAACGGAATTTTTCATCGCCAAACTGCTCTTTTTAGGATCAAGCATGCAACGCCGCGTATTCCTTAACCGAAGGAATATGTTGCGGCAAAGTTGACCCGGTTGGGCGTACGGCTTCCCAGCCCAGGCAGGCCAGCCAGATCGCGCGGGGAATCGGTTTCTCGCCGTCGCGGTAATAAATCAGCATGCGGCGGGAAATACCCAAAGCCTCGGCGGCTTGCTCCAGCGTGAGTCCGGTGTCGTGTAGCCAATGCCGGATGCGTTCGTGGCCGATGCCGCCGGACTGCTCGACCGCCAGATTGCGCAGATTATCGGCGGCCAGATCGAGTTCGTCTTCGATCCAATCAACCGTCCGTCCCGCGAAACCTATTTTGGCTTGCGCAAATAAGTCCCGATCTTTCAGCGGACTTAGCGCTTCGGTTTCGGTGATCCAAGCGTTCAAATCGACCTCGAAGCTTTGGCCGTCGGCGTAACGCAAGCGTAGCTTGTATTCGGTTAACGGCTCGACCTTGGTCAGTTGAAAATGGTCTTTACTCATCGTTGCAATTCCTCAAATAGCTTGGTCAGCTTGTCGCGATTGGCTCTTGCCCACACCAATACTTCGGACAATTCCCGCAGCGCAATTTTGCCGTGGATGATTTCCAGAGTGTCGATTTTGACCCAAGCCTCGCGCCCGTCGTTCATCAAGACGTGGAAATGCGGCGGCGGATGGTCTTTGGCGTTGACCCGAACCCGGCAAAAACTAAAACGTTGAACGACTGGCATGGCTAGGGATTGTGATGCAATCGTTGCATGCTTTCAAGCCGCGTATACCTTGCGTACCATTTTCCAATTCAATTTGAATCCCCACACCCCGCTAAGCCGACCCAATTGTCCAGCGCGCGGCGGCAAAAAGCTGGTGCCCTTTGCTCGCTTGTAGTAATGTTCATACATTGCAAATAGAGGGTGTCGCCATGGCTATTACGACCATCTCCAGCCGAGAGCTGAATCAGGATGTTACCCGCGCGAAGAAGGCGGCCAAGAATGGCCCGGTATTCATCACGGATCGAGGCAAGCCGGCTCACGTGTTGTTGAGCATCGAGGAATACCAGCGGCTGACAAGGCAGCGCCGCAACATTGCCGATTCGCTGGCTATGCCGGACAACACGGACATCGAGTTCGAACCGCAGCCTTTGACGGTGGGGGCCCGGCCGGCTGATTTCGGATGATGTATGTTCTCGACACCAACGTGGTTTCCGAATTGCGGAAAGTCCGGATTGGCAAGGCGGATGCGAATGTGGCGGCATGGGCCGACAGCGTCGATGCCGCCGACTTGTTCTTGTCGGTTATCACCGTGATGGAATTGGAGTTTGGCGTTTTGTCGATCGAGCGCAAGGACGCCGGCCAAGGCGCGGTGTTGCGGGCATGGCTGGAACAGCAGGTCTTGCCGGAGTTCTCCGAACGGACTCTGCCGATCAATACAGCGGTTGCACTGCGTTGCGCCAAGCTCCATGTGCCCGACAAACGCAGCGAGCGGGATGCGCTGATCGCGGCGACGGCGCTGGTGCATGGTATGGCGCTGGTCACCCGCAACGTGGCCGACTTCCAGGCTACGGGCGTGACCATCCTCAATCCGTGGGAGGTCATGCAGTGACTGCCCCGGTGGGCACGGTGTTTGTGTTCACGCGAATTGAAACGGTGGGCAATTTGCCCACCCTACGACTGGCTGACTGACAGCCCCACATCTCACGCCCATTTGACCTCCCCGTGAAGATTTCGTGATGTTTCCGATTGCACAATGGCCGCGCCATTTGGCATTCACATTAAGGAGAATCACGATGCAGAAAAACCACGCTTTTGCGCTGTCGGCGCTGTTGTTGGCGGCCGGCGCCGCTCCGTTGAGTTCGGCCGAGGCGGCTCAAGTCACGCTGAGTTTCAGCAATCTGTCCGCCGCCAACGGGCCGGCCTTGAGTCCGTTTTTCATCGCCTTGCACGACGGTACCTTCGACGCGTTCGATGTCGGCACCACGGCGTCGTCGGCCATCGAAGCGATTGCCGAGTTAGGCAGCGGCGCCGGCTTGTCGTCGGCGTTCGCGGCCAGCGGCGCGGCGGCGGCCGGCGGTACCAGCGCGACGGTGACCGCGTCGGTCAACGCCTTCGGCCCAGGCATTTTCCTGCCCGGCGCCAAAGGCAGCGTCACCCTGGACCTAGACCCGGTTAAAAACCGCTACCTGAGTTATTTCGCGATGGTGGTGCCGTCCAACGACCGTTTCGTCGGCAACGACTCGCCGACCGAAATCGAATTGTTCGACGCCCAAGGCCATTTCACCGGCGGCACCTTCGTCGAGAACGGCAGCAGCATTTGGGACGCCGGCACCGAACTGGACGGCACCACCGGCGCGGCTTTCCTGGCCGGTTCCAATGCCTTGGACAGTCCGGCACAAAACGGCACGATTCAGGCCAACCACGACTTTGCGGTCTACGCCGGTCTGGCGACCGCGGCCGGTTACAACTTTACCGACCTGCCCGGCGCCAATACGCCGCTGCTGCAAATCAGCGCGGTGTCGCAAGTGCCGGTACCGGCGGCGGCTTGGTTGTTCGGCAGCGTGTTGCCGTTGTTCGGCTGGTTGCGGCGGCGGGCGCCTGCGTCGGCTTTGCCGGCTTGAGGCGGTCGGCTTAACTCGGTGGAGTACAAATCTAGATTTGTACTCCGATCGGCGCCCGGCTCTAGCCGAGTCGTTCTATCGCTGATGTCTAGCGACTGGCTTTAATTTTTCGGACTCGGTGGCGAAATGGCGCATTCCCCCTGACCCATTTCGCCGCTGCCCACGTCCGGTTTGGAGTGCAAATCTGGATTTGTACTCCGGTTTCGCACCGCGTCAAAACCCGTCGCCGTAACCTTGATTTTGCAAACTGGCCGGCGGCTTGCCGGTGGGGAAGCGGGTTTTTAATTCCACCGTCAGCGTCAGTTCGGCGGCCGGTACGCTGACGATTTGCTCAGCCGCTTGTTCCAACGCGTCAGGGTGCCAGAAGCTCAAGCGGTAGCGGCCGTCCGGCAAATCCAGCGTCCAGCGGCCCTCGGCGTCGGTAACCGTCAGATAATCCGCGTCGCTGACGTAGACATACCCCAACATCCAGTCGTGAATATTGCAACCCAGCGCGACGATACCGGGGCGGTCGAACAGTACCGGTTCGCGCGGCACGCCGCTATAGAGCTTGATCTCGAAACGCTTGGCCGCGGAAAACGAATAGACGTGGTGCTTGATCGCGTCGCTGTTCGGAAAATACACCGGCGTGCCGCTGCGCACCGCCAACACGTGCGGGACGAATTCGCGGCTTTTCTGATCCAGCGCCATCGCCGCCGGTGCCGGCGGATCGTTGACCCGGCCGGCGGCGTCCAAGGCTTGGGCCGCGACCACCATATCGGCCAACGGCCTGCCGCCGGCCAAGGCTTTCCCCGCCAATTCCGCGGCCGGCGCGACCGCGGCCCAGGCCGTTAAAAAAACAGCCGGTAAGCGACTTGCCACAGTGTGTCCTCCTGATAAGCGGCTTCGCCGCGTTCCTGCCGCGCCGGGCGGGCGCTGAAAATGCGGCTGAATTCGACATTCAATTGATGGTGCTGGGCAAAGGTCAGGTTGTAATTCACGGTCCAGGCTTGACCGTGTTCGCCGTTGCGGTCTTGCGGCAGGTAATCGCGTTCGTCGCTGCCGAAACGTTCGTAGCGCACGCTGAAACGGCCGTCGCCCAGCGGCCGGCTCAACAGCCAGCTTGCCGACCAAAAGCCGACGTCGACCGCGCGCAAGTCGCCGAGCAATTCGCCCATGCTGGTTCGCCCGGTCATTGCTTGCGAAATCAGCGTGGTTTCCCAGGGCAATTCGGCTTTGGCGCCCAAACTCCAGAAGCGGGTGTGCCAGCCGTATTGGCCGGCGGACAGCGCGGCCGGATCGGCGTTGTTGTCGTAATACAGCGCGCGTAGCGTGTAGCGTTGCGGCCGTTCGGCGGCGATCCCGGCGTAAAAGCCGGGGCGGCCGTCCACTTCGACGAAGGTCTGGCTGGCATTGGCCTGCTTCGGAAACAAGGCCGGTATGGCGATGCCGTCCGGCAGACGCAGGCGGCCGGTCAAGGTCGATTCGAAGTCGTGCAAACTCCAGCCGCGCCAGGCCAGCATCAGGCCGGCGGTATCGTTGTTGGCCAGGCCGGCGCCGAACACGCCGAATTTATCGCCGGCTTCGGTTTGGTAATCCACCCGCAGCTCGCCGCCGAACGCGCGCAATTCCTCGCCAACCCAGGCGTTGATCGTCGACGAGCTCAAGGTGTACGGGCTGCTCCAGGCGGTGCCGGTGTTTTCTAAAGAAATCGGCGGAAAGAACATGCCCAGCCGGCCGGCCAAACGCCAACCGGCGGCGCCGACCGGCCGGTAGGCCAGATAGGCTTCGGTCAAATCCAGCGGTGTCGATTGACGGTCGGCGTATTTGACGGTGGCGTTGAGCATCCAATCCCAGTCCAACCGCACCTGCAAGGTGGCGGCGGCTTCGTTGACCCGCCAGCGGTCGCGCTCGCCGCCGGCGCGCAGCTTGCCCAGGCCGTGTTCCAGCTCGCCCGGCGCGGCATCGCTGTGTTGGTAGCGCAGGTCCAGCAGGCCGTGCCAAGTCACTTCCGGAAATTGGCCGTCGGCGGCTGCGCTGGCTGGTGACAGCAAGCCGGATATAGTCAGCAACGCTACCGAAAATCCGCGGCAAACCCAAATCGCGGACTCCGGCCTCAACGGGAACGACGTTGGCGGTCTGCTGAGCATGGTTCGGTTACCGGCTGCCGCCGGCCGCGCGCGCCGAATCGGCCAGCGGCAAGTCGAAACGAAATTCGCTGCCGACGCCGAGGGTACTTTCCACTTGCAAGCGGCCGCCGTGCAGCTGGGCGATCTTGCCGACCACGATCAGCCCGAAACCGCCGCCGTCGGCGCGGGCGCGGCGGGCCAGCGGCGAGTCCCAATCGCACAAAGTCGGCAGATATTCCGGAGAGATACCGATGCCGGTATCGCCGACCGCCACCGCCACTCGGCCGCGCGCCGGCCAAGCGTCCAGCCGGACTCGGCCGCCTTTCGGCGTGTGGCGCAAGGCGTTGTCGATCAGATTGGTCAGCAGGCGCTCGATCAGGCCGATGTCGGCGGCGACGATAGGCAAATCCGGGCGAAGTTCGGCTTGCAAGGCCACGCCGCGCTGCTCGGCTTGCAAGCGGTATTTTTGGGCGACGTCCTGCAGCAATTCGGCCAAGTTGAAGGGCTCGGGATTCAGACTGGCGTCGTCGCATTCCAGTTTGGCCAGCTCGAACAACTCTTGCGCCAAGCGGCTGACTTTTTCGGTCTGACGCAACGCGGTATCCAGAAAATGTTGCTGCTCGTCGGACGGCAGGGTATCGGCCTTGCGCTGCATGGTCTCCAGAAAGCCGCGCAACGCGGCCAACGGCGTGCGCAAATCGTGCGATACCGAGGCCACCAGCTCGCGGCGTTCCTGGTCTTTCTGACGCAGTTCGCCCAGTTGGCCGGCCAGTTGCGCGGCGCGGACGAAGGTATCGGCCAGTCGGCCTAATTCGTCGCTGCGTCCGGCCAGCGGCGAGGCGGCAAAATCGCCGTTGACCGCCCGTTCGCCGGCGCCGGCTAGCGCGCGCAGCGGCCGCGACAGATTGCGGGCGATGACCACGCTGCCGAACAGCGTCGCCAACAGGCCGAGCAACAACACCCCGGCCGCCAGTAACAGCATATGGCGGTAGCCGGCGAAGGCGTCGGTGAATTTGATTTGCAGCAACGCGACGATGCCTTCCGCGCGGCCGGCCGCCGGCAAAGCCAGTACCCGGCCGAGATAACGGCCTTGACCGGTATCGACCGTGGCGGTCAGCGCCCGGTCGGCCGGGTTGTTCAGCAAAGCCAGGGCCGCCTCCGGGGCCGAACCGGCCAGCAGGCGGTTGCCGTTGGCACTGAGTTCGGCCAGACCGATATGCAGCGGCAACAGCGAGTTTTGCCGAAACCGGGCGATGCGCTGTTCGTCGACGGCCTGCGCCACCGCCACCCAGCCCATCGGCAACGGCGCCAGGACCGGCACCAGCGCCCATTCCTGCAGGCGATCGTTCAGCAGGCCGAACCAGACCAGCGGGCGGTCGGCGTCCGCCTCCGCCAAGGTTTGCGCATACGGAAACGTTCGGCCTTGCCATAGTCCGGCGCTATCGGCGACGACGTTGAATTGCGGGTCGATAAACATGCCGCGCTGGGCGCGGACCCGCAACAGCAGATTTTCCAGCGCCGAGGCGATGGTGGCCGGGTCGCCGCCGGTCACGGTACTGCGAAACCCAAAATCGGCGACCAGCAAGCCGGTCTCGCCGGCGACCCGTTCGGCGCGTTCGACCAGCAGTTGTCGAAAGGCTTGCTCGGCGTAGCGTAAGTCCTGGTCGAGTTGGCGCAGCAGATTGTCGCGCACCGCCACATAGATGCACACCACCGTCAGCGCCTGCACCGCGACGAACAGCGCGGCGAACAACAGCGCGATACGGCTTTGGAAGCTCAGCGTCATGCGCCGGGATCGTCCGCTCCGGCGAACTTGTAGCCGACGCCCCATACCGTCAGGATGCGCGCCGGTTTGGCCGGATCGGCTTCGATTTTGGCCCGCAAGCGGTTGATGTGGGAGTTGACGGTGTGTTCGTAGCCGTCGTGGTTGTAGCCCCAAACCTGATTCAGCAGTTCCAGCCGGGTGAACATGCGGCCGGGATGGCGGGCGAAGAAGTGCAGCAAGTCGAATTCGCGCGCGGTCAGGGCTACCGGTTGACCGTCCAACGCCACCGCGCGGCTTTGCGCATCGATCCGCAAACCGCCGGCGATCAGAACAGCATCGGCCGGTTCGGCGGCCGGTTGGCTCAACGCCGCCACCCGCCGCAACAGCGCGCGGACTCTGGCGACTACTTCGGCCAGCGCGAACGGCTTGGCGATGTAATCGTCGGCACCCATTTCCAGACCGACCACGCGTTGGATGTCGCTGGATTTGGAACTGACGATGATGATCGGCGTATACACCGGCCCGGCTCGCACCCGCCGGCAAATTTCCAAGCCGTCGACGCCGGGCAGCATCACGTCCAGCAACAGCAAGTCGTAGCGATTGCCGGCGATCGCCGCCAGCGCGGCATCGCCGTCGCCGACGGCATCCACCCGATAACCTTCGTCGCGCAGATTGTCGGCCAGCAGGCCGGCAATGTCGGGATCGTCTTCGACCAGCAGCAGGTGTTTGGTTTTAAGCATCGACGGCAGGATGTTTAAAAAACGCCGATTATCGGCCAATCCAGGCCGCGACGCCATTCACGAAACACTCACCGCTCCGTGATAACTCCGTGAGATTTGGTTGTTTAAGGTCCGGCTTGCAATTTTTGCAATACATCGGCCACCCGTTGCGCGTCCAAGGCCGGATCGACATCGTCGTCGATGCGCCGGACGATCAGTTCCGGATCGAGTATGAATGTGCGGCGCTTGGCCATCGTCAGCACCGGCATTTTTACGCCGTAGGCGTCGGTGGTCAGCGCATCGACGTCGGCAAGCAGCGTGAAATTCAAGCGATGCTCGCGGTGAAACGCCTGCAAAGCGGCAACGCTATCGGTACTGATCCCAAATACCTCGGCATTTTGGCGGCGAATGACGTCAATGGCATCTCGGAACGCACAGGCCTGGGTGGTGCAGCCAGGCGTGCCGGCCTTGGGGTAGAAATACAATACGGTCCAGCCCTTACCGCGCCGCTCCGACAAATCGAATGCGCCGCCGTCGTGGGTAGGCAAGCGAAACAGTGGCGCCGGACCGCCGAGAGTGGGCGGATCGGCCCAACTCGGCGACGCGAACGGCAGCCAAGTCAAAAACAAAGCCAAGCGTTTTAACATCGGCGAATATTTATTCATGGCGACCTCGCGTCAGAGTGTGAAAGGGCCGGAACGCGCAAGCGGCGCGGCTCGCGCCGGCCCAAGATCACGCAAACCAACACGATGGAAGCGGCGATCATTTGCGAGCGGCCCACCGCTTCGCCCAGGATCAGCGCCGCGCCGGCCAGCGTCAGGAACGGCTGCAACAATTGCAGTTGACCGATCCGGGCAATGCCGCCCATCGCCAAACCTTTATACCACGCGAAAAAGGCCAGATACATGCTGACGAGACTGACGTAAGCGAAACCGCCCAGACTTGTCCATCCGACCGCCGCCCAATGCGCCGGCGCGGCCAGCCAGACCGCCGGTAACAAACACGGCGCCGCCAACAGCAAAGCCCAACTGATGGTCTGCCAAGCGCCCAGCTCGCGCGACATCCGCGCCCCCTCGGCGTAGCCGAAACCAACCAAGGCCACCGCCCCGAGCAGCAGCCAATCGGCCCGGCTAAGCCCGCCCCCGCCTATCCACCAGCAAAAACCGACGATCGTCGCGCCGCCAATCAGGGTGGCCGTCCAATACAGGATGCCGGGACGCTCGCCGGCCAGCCAAGCCGCGCAGAGCGCGGTCGCCAACGGTGCCAGACCGACGATGACCGCGGCATGCGCGGCGGCGGCGGTATGCAAGGCCAACGTCGAGAGCAGCGGAAAACCGACAACCACGCCCGCCGCGACCAGGGCCAATCGTCCGCATTGGCGTAGGGAAGGCCGGGGCGCTTTCGCCCACCAAAGCACGACGGCCGCCAGCCCGGCGGCGACCACGGCTCGGCCCAGGCCGACGAAGACCGGGTCCAGGTCCGCGACAGCCAGCCGGGTGGCCGGCAAGGTTAAACTGAAACCCAGGATGCCGAGCATCCCGAAGCACGCGGCACGCCCGTCGGCACCGCGCGGTTGATTCGGTAGATTCATGATGGTTTCTCATAGGTTGGCGAAACGTCGAATCGTCGGCGAATCGGACCCGCAAGCCCTACCGACAATTGACGCGCTTATGCTAGCCGACTCAATCAAAACCGATACAGACCCAAAAGTGTTAAATTTAACCCGTACAGAATCCGCAAACGCTTGTCTGTATTCGTCACCGCCACCCACAACTGTAACGGTCGCCCAATGTCATTGCTATACCAGGAAATCGCCGAACGTCTCGCCAGCGCCATTGCCTTGGGGGTTTACCGACCCGGCGAACGCTTGCCCAGCGTGCGGCAATTGGCCGAAACTCAACAGGTTAGCGCCGCGACGGCGGTGCAGGCCTTGCGTTACTTGGAAGACCTCGGCCGGATCGAAGCCAGACCGAGATCCGGTTATTATGTGCGTCCGGCCGCGCCGGCGACCAAATTGTCGGAACCGGCGGAGTCCGGACCGGTGCTGCAACCGTCGCCGGTCAGCGGCCAGGAATTGGTGCTGCGTTTAGCCAAAGCCGCCGCCGAGCGCCGCACCGTACCCTTCGGCGCCGCGGTCCCGGCGCCGTCTTTTCTGCCGGTCCTTAGAATCGAACGCGCCCTGGCCGGTTGCGCCCGCCGCCATCGCAACCGGATCGCCGGCTACGAACTGGCGCAAGGCAATCCGGAACTCCGCAGACAGATTGCCCGGCGCATGCTGGAAGCCGGCTGCGCGCTGGCGGCGGACGACATCGTCGTGACCAACGGCTGCCAAGAAGCCATCGCGCTGGCCTTGCGAGCCGTCACCCAAACCGGCGACATTGTCGCGATCGAGTCGCCAACCTTTTACGGTCAATTTCAAGTCATCGAAGCCCTGGGTTTGAAAGCTATCGAAATTCCCACCCACCCGCGCGACGGCATATCCCTGGAAGCGCTGCAACTGGCCTGCGAGCAATGGCCGGTGAAGGCCTGTTTGGTGGTACCCAACTACAGCAACCCGCTCGGCTTTTTAATGAGCGAATCGCGTAAGCGCGAACTGTTGGGTCTGGCCGAGCGGCATCGGTTCGCGCTGATAGAAGACGATGTCTACGGCGATTTAGGTCATGGCGCGAAGCGGCCGCCGGTCATCAAGGCCTGGGACGACGACGGCCGGGTGCTGCATTGTTCGTCGTTTTCCAAATCCTTGTCGCCCGGCCTGAGGATTGGTTGGATCGCGCCGGGACGCTATTTAAAGTCAGTCGAATACCTGAAATACACCGCCAATCTGGCAACGCCGTCGTTGACGCAATTGGCGGTCGCCGAATTGCTGGCCGACGGCGGTTTCGAACGCGGCCTGCGCCAATCCCGGCGCCGCTATGCCGAGGCGGTCGCGAGAATGACCGCCGCCATCGTCCGATATTTTCCGGCCGCCACCAAACTGACTCAACCGGCCGGCGGCTTCGTCCTGTGGCTGGAATTGCCCGACGCGGTCGACGCATTACTGTTGGCGCGGCGGGCCTTGACCGAGGGCATCAGTATCGCTCCCGGTCCGGTGTTTTCGGCGACCGGTAAGTACCGCAACTTCATCCGAATTAACTGTGCCTGCGACTGGGATCGGAACATCGAACGCGCGGTCGAGAAATTGGGGCGCTTGGTCGCCGCCGCCTGAGCCTATCCAATCCCGCGATCGAAGCGGTCGAGCCCGGCCGACCTAAGCGGTTTCCAGTATTCGGCGACCTAGCCCAGGAGTTTGATTGCGCTCACAGTTTTGCCGGGACCGGCTCGGAAAAATCGTGATAGAGTTCCCAGCGTGATTCACCGACGGCGCAACGCATTGTCGATTGCAAACATTAAAAATTAAGGAGTATCCGCAACCGATGCTCAGAAAAACAGTATTGATCGTCGACGACGCGCCCGAAAACCTAACGGTCCTTAGCGAATTGCTGGCGCCGTTGTACCGGGTACTCGTCGCCAATTCCGGCCGAAAGGCTCTTTCCATCGCCGGCACCCGGCCTCGTCCCGATTTGGTGCTGCTGGATGTGATGATGCCGGACATGGACGGTTACCAAGTCTTCGAACAACTACGCGGACAACCGCAAACCGCCGACATTCCGGTCATTTTCGTCACCGCGATGGATAGTGCCGAAGCCGAATTGCAAGGCCTGGACGCGGGCGCGGTCGATTACATCACCAAACCGATCACCGCGCCTATCTTGCTGGCCAGAGTACGCAACCAACTCGAACTGAAACAGTCCCGCGATTGGCTGCGCATCCGCAACAATCGGCTGGAGTCGGAAATCGCCAGACGCATGAGCGAAAACGAAGCCATTCAAGACGTCAGCATCCGGGCACTGGCCCGATTGGCCGAAATCCGCGACACCGAGACCGGCAACCACATCCTGCGCACTCAATGCTATGTGCGGACACTGGCCGAAAAGCTGACGGCCAATCCCCGCTTCTCCGCGCTGTTGACCGACGACTACATCAAACTATTGGCCCAGTCCGCGCCGTTGCACGATATCGGTAAGGTCGGCATTCCCGACGCGATCTTACGCAAGCCCGGTCCGTTGGACGCTCAGGAATGGCGCATCATGAAAACCCACGCCAAACTGGGCAGCGACGCGATCGAATTGGCCGAACGCGAAGGCGCCGGTCCGGTGGCCTTTTTGAATCTGGCCAAGGAAATCGCGCATTGGCACCACGAAAAATGGGACGGCAGCGGCTATCCTGACGGCTTGAGCGGCGACGCCATTCCGTTGTCGGCGCGGATCATGGCCTTGGCCGACGTATTCGACGCGCTGATTTCCCGGCGGGTTTACAAGGAAGCGCTAGCCCTTACCGAGGTCCGGCGCATTATCGAAGAAGGCAAGGGCCGGCATTTCGACCCCGATCTGGTCGAGGCGTTTTTCGGCGATTTCGACGCGTTCCGCGCGATCGCCGACACCTACCGCGACGATGCCAACCCTTAAACCACTCTCCGCCGCCGCGCTTCTCGCTTGGCGGCATCAATCCGGGAGCCCGGCGTGCATAAGCCCCACGCCATCCGATTGATAGCGCTGTTAGTGCTGATCCCGGCACTCGTGGCGCCTTGGTGGCTCGCCTCAACCGCCAACTCCGACGACACCAGCTGGGCGCGCATCAGCCGCGACGTCACGCTGCGGGTCGGTACGGCCTTGGAGGCACCCTACGTCTATCTCGACGACGCCGGCCGTCTGACCGGCCTGGAAGTGGAAACCGTCGAACACATCGCTGCGGAACTAGGCATTACCCGAATCGACTGGCAACAAACCGCCTTCGATTCGCTAATCCCCGATCTGCTGGCCGGCCGCTTCGACATGATCGCCGCGGGCTTGTTCGTGACGCCCCAACGGGCCGCGCTATTGGCATTTTCCGAACCCACTTTCCACGTCGGTCCAACCTTACTGGTTGGCATCGGCAATCCTCATCGTTTGAACAGCTATGCCGACCTCGCCGCTCAAGCCGAGCTGAAGGTCGCGGTCCTGCACGGTGCCGTCGAAGCAGAACTGCTGCGTGCCTGCGGCGTCGCAGACCGGCAAATCATCGTGGTCCCGGACGCGTTGACCGGCCGAGTCGCGGTCGAAACCGGTCTGACCGCCGCGCTGGCCTTGTCGCAACCCAGTGTCAACCGGATGGTCGCCGATCAACGTCTGGGCAAATTGGAAATTGCCGCGCCGTTTCAAGCGCCGCGCCACAACGGCCTGGGTTACATCGGTTTTGGCGCCATGGCATTTCGGCCGGGCGACCGCGAACTGCTGGCGCGTTGGAATCGGCAACTAGCCGGCTTCGTCGGCGGCGCGACCCACCGCGAACTGCTGATAGCATTCGGTTTCGGCGCCGACGCCCTACCCGGTTCGACCACCACCGCCGAAATACTTGGCCGGATGGCGCGATGAAACCGACCGAGATCCAGCGCGACTGGCCGGCCCTCGCGGACCGGCGCGCCGACCGGTTGGCCTGGCCCGGTCCGGTGCTGTTCGCGTTGGCCTTGTTCTCGATGGCCTTCGGCTGGATACAGACCGAACAACAAACCCTGCTGGATCGTGTAGGCAGTCAGCAAGCCTGGCTACGCAATGCCAGAGTCGACTTGGCCAAGGGCTATCTACATGTGTTTTTGTCGGCGACGCCGGAATCGCCGTTCGACCGCCGCGAAGGTTTGGCGCTATTGGACCAAGCCAGTCGGGCGCTGGCCGCCGCGTTGGCGGAAGCGCCGGCATCGCCGGCCGGCAAGCCCGCCGAGGCCGATCCGGCCGCCCAAAAGTTGACTGCCTACACCGAAACCATGCGCCAATTTCGAGAGACGCTGGCCGGTGTCGGCGACGGTATCGCCGGCAATCCCCGCTTGCAAACCGAGTTACGCATCCGTTTTTTCGAGCTGGAGCGTCAAGCCCAAGCGCTGGACAATCTGATCGCCGCCAACCTCGGTGAGAGGATGCGGACATTCGGCCGTTACTACGGTTGGCTATTGGGCACGATGGCTTGCGCCCTGCTCGGCATCGGCTGGGTCGCCTATCGCGCCAAACGCGGCCGGGACCGCGTCGAAGCCGGTCTGCGCCTGTGGGCGCGTGCCTTCGACCAAGCCGATTTCGGGCTGGCGATCGCCGATGCCACCGACGATAGCTTCCTGGCCGTCAACCCGAAATTCGCGGCCGAACGCGGTTACGCACCGGAGGATTTGATCGGCCAGCCCATCGCCAAGGTCTATTCGCCCGAAGTCTGGCCGCAAATCCAGCGTTTGCTTCCGCAACTGGATCGCAACGGTCACGGCATGTTCGAGACCGAGCACATCGACCGAGACGGCCGGCGTTTCCCGGTCATGATCGACATCACCGTCACCAAGGACGCCGACGGCAAACCGCTCCGGCGCGTGACTTACGCGCTGAACATCAGCGAGCGCAAGGCGGCGGAGCGCGCCTTGCGGCTTAGCGAAGCGCGCTTTCAAGACATTGCCAAGGCTTCCGCCGACTGGATCTGGGAAGTGGACGCGGACTGGCGTTTCCGCTACGTGTCCGACAGTATCCAAGACCAGCTGGACTATCGCGCCGACGAGATGCTGGGCGCCAGTTTCTTCGATCTGTTGGCCGGCGACGCCGCCGGCCCGCGCGAAACGCTCGCCGAAATCGCCGAACACGGTCTGCCGTTTCGAGACCTGGAATACACCATCCGCAACCGCCAAGACCAACACCGGCAAGTCCTGGCCAATGGCGTTCCGATTCGCGGGGACGACGGCTCTGTACTGGGTTATCGCGGCCTGACCCGCGACATTACCGAAAAAAGGCAGGCCGAGCGGCATTTACTGGTCAACCAGGAACGCTTGCAATTGGCTCTGTTGGCCAGCGAAGACGGGCTTTGGGACTGGGACATCGTCGAAGGCGGCGCCTACGTGACCCATCGCTATCGAGAAATGACCGGTTACCGGTCCGATTCGACAATGCCCTATTTCGATTTTTTCCTGCAAGGCGTGTTGGCCGAAGATCGGGAACGAGTTCAAGCCGCGTTCAACGCCCACTTCGCCGGCGAAACTCAGGATGTGGATATCGACTATCGCTTGGCGAACTCGGCCGGCCCGACGCAATGGCTGCGAGTCAAGGGCCGAGTCGTCGAACGTACGATCGACGGCAAGCCCCTGCGGATGGTGGGCGTCATGTCCGACGTCAGTACCCAAAAGGATGCCGAAGCACTGCTGCTCCGCCAAACCGGCGAATTGGCGCGACGCAACGCCGAACTGGAACGCTTTAATCGGGCCATGGTCGGCCGGGAACTGGAAATGATCCGACTGAAGCAAGAAGTCAACGAGTTAAGCGCGCGACTGGGCGAAGCGCCGCCCTACCGCACCGACTTTATCCACCGCGGCGGTGCGGTTGGCGGCGCGAGCGGAGACGCTTAATGCCCGAGAATCGCTACCGCCGTTTACGCGCCTACGGGATTGCGGCATGGCTGACCGGTTTGGCGATCGCGGTGCGTTTATCGCTGGCCGCGGAGTTCGGCGACGCTCCGACCTTGATTCTATTCATGCTGCCGATCGCGCTCAGCGCCTTGCTCGGCGGTTTCGGCCCCGGCGTGCTGGCCACTGCTTCGGCCGGCCTGTTCACTGCGTATTACCTGATACCGCCGCTCGGCACCTTTGCATTCGGCACCCCTCACCAAGCCATGCAATGGACCTTGTTGATCGTCAACGGCGTTCTGGTCAGCGGCCTGAGCGAAAAACTGCAGCGCTCCCGCGCCGGAGAAACCGAACGCGCCCGTCAATTGAACGCCGCCGAGTCGCACTGGCACCTGGTGTTGGAACACGCCGCCTCGGGCATGGCCCTGGTCGCGCCGAACGGCCAATGGTTGTACGTGAATCGCCGCTTGTGCGAAATCGTCGGCTATTCGGCGGACGAACTGACGCGCATGTCGTTTCAAGACATCACCCACCCCGACGATTTACGCGACGACATGGCGCAAATCGAACGCATGCTGGCCGGCGACATCGAGCGCTACAATCTGGAAAAACGCTATTTGCGCAAGGACGGCACCCCGGTCTGGGTCAACCTGACGGTCGGCTCGATCGCCGCCGCCGAACATCGCGCGGGCTGTTTCGTGAGCGTCGTGGAAGACATCACGGAACGCAAACGCATCGAGGCTGCGTTAAGGGACAGCGAAACCTCGTTGCAAGAAGCCCAACACCTGGCGAAAGTCGGCAGCTGGCAATGGGACCCGCATACCGACCAAGCGGTCTGGTCGGCCGAAATGTATCGCATCTTCGGCCACCCGCCAGACCTAGCGCCGCTGAAATTCGCCGAAATCGCCGGCCGCTTCGAACCCGCCAGTTGGCGCCGGCTGGAAGCGGCGATCGCGCAAGCGTTGGCCTCGCATCAACCTTACCAATGCGAAGCCGAAATCGTCCGTCCCGACGGCGAACGCCGCTGGATCGTCTCCAGAGGCGTGCCGAAGTTGGACGCCGACGGCGGCTTGCTGGGCTTGAGCGGCAGCGTCGAGGACATTAGCGAACACAAACTCGCCCAGGCGGCGGTCAGCACCAGCGAACAACGTTTCCGCAGCCTGTTCCGCAATGCGCCGCTACCGCTGTGTCTGGTCGGCGGCGACGGCACGCTGTTAGACGCCAATCTCCGCTTCGAAACCACGTTCGGCTATGCCCGCGCCGACATCCTTCACATCGATCTGTGGTGGATGCTGGCCTTTCCCGACCCACACTACCGCACCTGGGCCATGAACACTTGGAGCGACGCCGTGTTGGGAGCCACCGTCGGCGGCGGCGACATCGAAGCGTTGGAATACCGCATCGGCTGCAAGGATGGCAGTCAACGCATCGCGGTGGTATCCGGCATTGTGATGGGCGGCGACTTATTGATGGCGTTTTTCGACGTCACCGAAAGAAAACAGGCGGAAGCGCGCCTGTTGGAAAACCAAGAGCAAGCATTACTCGAGCAGCAACAAGCCCGTCAGGCCGCGCTGAATCTGATGGAGGACGCGCTGGCCGCCCAACAGCGCGCCGAGGCCGCGGCGGCGGCCTTGCTGGCCAGCGAACAGCGTCTGCTGATGGCCCAGGAAGGCGCTCACGTCGGTATCTGGGAATTGGACATTACCAGCGGTCGCTGCTACTGGTCTCCGGAATGCGCCCGGCTTTACGGGATGCCGGGCCGAACCGAAGTCAGCTACCGGGAATGGCGCAATCTGATTCATCCGAACGATTTGGCGGAAATCGACCGGCAATGGGAGTCCCGAGTTTTAATCGGAGAACCGTTCGATGTCGAATTCCGCCTAAGGCTCGATAACGGCGAAATCCGCTGGCTGGCGAGCAAGGGCCAGGCCCGATTGGACGCCGCCGGCCAGCCGGCCCGCTTGGCCGGCATCAATCTGGACATTACCGAACGCAAACGCGCCGACGAACAACTGCACAAACTGGCGCAAACCGTCGAACAAAGCCCCGACGCGATTTTGATCACGGACCTTGACCGCAACATCGAATACGTCAATCAAGCCTTCGTCGAACGTAGCGGTTACGGCCGGAACGAGGTCATTGGCCGTACGCCCGGACTGCTAAAATCCGGCAAAACTCCGGCGACCACCTACCAAGCGCTTAACGCGGCCTTGGCGCGCGGCGAAACCTGGAAGGGCGAATTCGTCAATCGGCGCAAGGACGGCGGCGAATACGTCGAGTTCGCCATCGTGATTCCGGTGCGCGGTAGCGACGGCGGCGTCAGCCACTACGTATCGGTCCAGGAGGACATCACCGAGAAAAAACGCATCGGCGCCGAACTGGACCGCTATCGCCACCACCTCGAGGAACTGGTGGCCAGTCGCACCGCCGAATTGGCTGCGGCGCGCGCGCAAGCCGACGCCGCCAACCAGGCCAAAAGCGCTTTTCTGGCCAATATGAGCCACGAGATCCGCACGCCGATGAACGCCATCATCGGCCTGACCTATATCTTGCGGCAAAGTCTGCCCACGCCGGAACAACGCGAAAGGCTGGACAAGATCGACGCCGCCGCCCAACACTTGCTGGCCATCATTAACGATATTCTGGACCTGTCCAAAATCGAAGCCGGCCGGCTGGAACTGGAACAAACCGATTTCGCGCTGGAAGCGGTTCTGGACCACATTCGCTCGCTCACCGCCGACCAAGCCAAGCATAAAGGCTTGCGGGTGGAGGTCGAAAACGCCGGCGTACCGACCTGGTTGCGCGGCGACCCCACCCGCCTGCGCCAAGCCATGCTCAACTACACCGGTAACGCCATCAAATTTACCGAAACCGGCACGGTGCGACTGGTGGCGCGTTTATTGGAAGACCGACACGACGGATTGCTGGTCCGCTTCGAGGTCAGCGACACCGGCATCGGCATCGCCGCCGAGCAATTGCCGACCTTGTTCGAATACTTTGCCCAGGCCGATGCCTCCACCACCCGTAAATACGGCGGCACCGGTCTGGGCTTGGCCATCACCAAAAAGCTGGCGCAAATGATGGGCGGCGATGCCGGCGTCGAAAGCCGACTCGGCGCCGGCAGCCGGTTCTGGTTTACCGCCCGCTTGCAACGCGGTCACGGCGTGGCGGCGGGTCCGTTACCGCCGCCGACGACCGACCACGAAAATCGGCTACGCCGCAACCATGCCGGTGCCCGATTGCTGCTGGCCGAGGATAACCCGATCAATCGCGAAGTCGCGTTGGAACTGTTGCACGGTGTCGGCCTGATCGTCGATACCGCCGAAAACGGCAAGCTGGCAGTCGAGAAAATTCTGAGCCGTCATTACGATTTGGTCCTGATGGACATGCAGATGCCGGAAATGGACGGCCTGGAAGCCGTTCGAGCGATTCGGGAACTGCCGGAGTTCGCGGCGTTGCCTATCCTGGCGATGACCGCCAACGCCTTCGACGAAGACCGCGCCGCCTGCCTGCAAGCCGGCATGAACGACTTTGTCGCCAAACCGGTCAACCCGACGGCACTGTATGCGACATTGCTGCACTGGTTGACACCGACGCCGGAACCGGCATCGCCGCAGCCGATTGCCGAGTCCGCCGGTGCTGGCGACGACACGAGTCAGCTCCTGGAGCGCCTACGCGGAATTCGCGGCCTCGACGCGGAGCGGGGCTTGGCGATGCTGCGCGGCGATCCGGTCAAATATCTGCAGCTGCTGCGCCAATTCGCCGAGCATAACCGCGACGATCCGACCGACATTGCCCAACTGCTGACGCGCGGCGACTACAAATCGGCCAGGGCGCTGAGCCATACCCTGAAAGGCGTCGCGGCAACCTTGGGCGCGGTCGCGCTGGCCGAGCGGATAGCCCCGCTGGATCGCGCGCTTCGAGACCGGCTGAGCGCCGACCTCTGCCTGCCGCTGATCGAGGCCTGCGCGGCCGAATTGCAACCCTTGTTGCAAGACATCGGCGACATGCCGTTCGTCGCTTCGGTCGCCGCCGCCATCGACCCAACCGAAGCGCGGCGGCGCCTGAGCGAATTGGCGGATTTGCTCGCCGAAAACAACGCCTTGGCCAATCGCTCGGCGCGCGAGCTGGACGCGGCTTTACAAGCCGCGCTCGGCGAATCGCACGCCGATTTTCAACGAGCGGTAGCCGGTTACGATTACGACGCAGCCCTAGCCTTACTGAGCCGAATCGGCATCGAACCCGCCTCCGGCGGCGCCTAGCGGACCAGCCGGCGCATCGCCGGCCGAACAGCGGCGGCGGCGGCCGACATCATCGCTTGGGTCAAAGCCGAAAAATACTGTTACATTACCGGCTTTTTTCAACGCTCCCCCTCAGTCACTCATGCCCAAACACATCATCATCGTCGGCGCCGGCCCGGGCGGCCTGTGCGCCGGCATGCTGCTCGGCCAGCGCGGTTTCAAGGTTACGATATTCGACAAACACCCGGAAGTCGGGGGCCGCAACCGGGCGATTCGGATGAACGGCTTTACCTTCGACACCGGACCGACGTTTTTGCTGATGAAGGGCGTGTTGGACGAAATGTTCGAATTGTGCGGCCGGAAAAGCGCGGACTACCTGGAATTCCTGCCGCTGGCGCCGATGTACCGGCTGCAATACGCCGACTGCGACATTTCGGTGTATTCCGACCGCGAGAACATGCGGGCCGAACTGAACCGGGTGTTCGACGAAGGCACCGCCGGCTACGACGACTTCATCGTCAACGAACGCAAACGCTTTAAAGCCCTATATCCCTGCATCACCCGCGACTATTCCGACCTGGCCTCGTTCTTGTCCTGGGATTTGATCAAGGCCCTGCCCTGGCTAGCCTATCCGAAAAGCGTATTCGCCAATCTCGGCCGCTACTTCAATCAGGAAAAAATGCGGTTGGCGTTTTGCTTTCAATCCAAATATCTGGGCATGTCGCCGTGGGAATGTCCGGCCTTGTTCACGATGCTGCCCTATCTGGAACACGAATACGGCATCTACCACGTCAAGGGCGGTTTGAATCAAATCGCCGAGGCGATGGCTAAGGTCGTCGGCGAATGCGGCGGCGAGATTCGCCTGAATAGCGGGGTTGCATCGCTCATCGTCGAAAACGGCGCGGTCAACGGCGTCAAGCTGGACAACGGCGAGGAAGTGCGCGGCGACGAAGTGATCGTCAACGCCGATTTCGCCCACGCGATGAGCCATTTGCTGCAACCCGGCCAACTGAAAAAGTACGCGCCGGAAAAACTGAAAAAACTCGATTACTCGTGCTCGACCTACATGCTGTATCTGGGTTTGGACAAGGTCTACGACCTGCCCCACCACACCATCGCCTTTGCCAAGGACTATCGCACCAACATCCGCAATATCTTCGCCGACAAAACCCTGAGCCGGGATTTTTCGTTCTACGTGCAAAACGCGTCCGCCAGCGACGCCACGCTGGCGCCGGCCGGCAAATCGGCGCTGTACGTGCTGGTGCCGATGCCGAACAACGACAGCGGCGTGGATTGGCAGGCACATTGCCAAACCGTGCGCGAGCAAGTCTTGGATACCTTGGCCGAACGCATGGGCTTGACCGATCTGCGCGAGCATATCGAATGCGAAAAAATCATCACGCCGGGCAGTTGGGAAAGCGACGAATACGTCTACAAGGGCGCGACCTTCAGCCTGGCCCACCACTTCGGCCAGATGCTGTACTGGCGGCCGCACAACCGCTTCGAGGAGCTGGACAACTGCTATCTGGTCGGCGGCGGCACCCATCCCGGCAGCGGCCTGCCGACGATTTACGAATCGGCGCGGATTTCGGCGCGGCTGATTTCGCGAAAACACGGCGTGGCGTTTCGGGACATCGATCAAAGCCGCTGGTTAAAAAACTAGCCCGAACCGGTGACAGCCAAGGCCACTTGCCGCGCCAGCGCGGTTTCGGCCGACAGCCTTCGCCCTAACTGCTTGCCGACCCTGAGTCCAGCCAACCCATGTCTATAGAACCCTCGCCGATTCGCGCCGTTTCACCGCTGGACGGCCGCCTGTTGGGCGAATACCGGCCCACGACCGCCGCCGCGCTGGCCGAACAAATGGCCGCCGCCCGCACCGCCGGCGCGGCCTGGGCCAGCCTGTCCGTCGAACAACGGCTGGCGAAACTGGCGCCGCTGACCGAACGGCTGCTGGCGGACAGCGACGCCATCGTCGATTGCCTGCGCCTGACCACCGGCAAGGTGCGCACCGAAGCCCTGCTCGGCGAAATCTATCCGTTGTTGGATTTGCTGGGCTATTACCGCAAACACGCCGCCGGGATTCTGGCCGGCCGCGGGGTGCCGACCTCGCCGTTCGCGTTTCCGGGCGCCACCGCCCAAATCCAACGCCGCCCTTACGGCGTCGCCGCGATTATTTCGCCGTGGAATTATCCGCTGCAACTGACCGTGGCACCGCTACTGACCGCTTTGATCGCCGGTAATGCCGCGATCATCAAGCCGTCCGAGTTGAGTCTGCCGGTCGGCCAACTGATCATCGAACTATTCGCCGGCTTGGATTTGCCGGAAGGCCTGCTGCAATGGGCGATCGGCGGCGGCGCGGTCGGCGAAGCCTTGATCGACGCCGGCCCCGACCTGCTGTTCTTCACCGGCGGCTTGCAGTCCGGCCGCGCCGCGATGCGCCGCGCCGCCCAACATCCGATCCCGGTGCTGCTGGAACTGGGCGGCAAGGACGCGATGATCGTGTTCGCCGATGCCGATTTGCCGCGCGCCGCCAACGCCGCGTTGTACGGCGCGTTCAGCAACAGCGGCCAGGTGTGCGTGTCGATCGAACGCTTATACGTGCAACGCGAGTGCCACGACCGATTCCTGGCCTTGTTGCTGGACGGCGTCGCCAAGCTGGGAGTCGGCACCGGCGCGGACGCCGATTTGGGGGCCATGACCTCGGACCGGCAAATCGACATCGTCCAAGCCCATTACGACGACGCGTTGGCCCAAGGCGCCCAAGCCTCGGGCGCGTTGCAACGCGACGGCCGCTTCCTGTCGCCGGCGCTGTTGTGGAACGTCACACCCGATATGCGGGTGATGCGCGAGGAAACCTTCGGCCCGTTATTGCCTATCCAGGCTTTCGACGGCGAAACCGACGCGGTCGCGGCGGCCAACGCCGGCGAATTCGGCTTGAACGCGAGTATCTGGAGTAGCGACATCGCCAAGGCAGAACAGGTGGCCGGGCAATTGCAGGTCGGCAACTGGGCGGTCAACGACGTCATCAAAAACATCGGCCATCCCGGCCTGCCGTTCGGCGGCGTCAAGCGCAGCGGCTTCGGCCGCTATCACGGCGCCGAGGGCTTGCTGAGCTTTAGCTATCCGGTAGCCGGACTGACCAGCCGCAGCCGCTTGCCCAAGGAACCGAACTGGTTTCCCTATTCCGAACAGCACTATCAAAACTTAAAAGGTTATATCGACTTCGTGCACGGCGCCGGCACGCTGAAACAACGCATCCAACGCAACTGGCCGGCTTTGCAGGCGTTTCGGGAGTATTCGGCTTTCGACCTGACCCAGCGCTGGCACAATCTTAAATTACTGTTGACAGGCAAACGAGGCTAACCATGCAGCAATACACTAAGCACCGCAATGTCGTCGTGATCGGCGCCGGCTTGGGCGGCCTATCGGCGGCGATTTCGCTGGCCTCCGAAGGCTTCCAAGTCGAATTGGTCGAAAAAAACGACAAGGTCGGCGGCAAGCTGAACATTCTGGAAAAAGACGGTTTCACCTTCGATCTGGGCCCCTCCATCCTGACCATGCCGCACATCTTCGAAGCCTTGTTTACCAGGGTCGGCAAACGCATGGCCGATTACGTGGCGATCGAGGCGGTCGAAACCCATTGGCGGAATTTTTTCGAGGACGGCACCGTCGTCGATTTATGCGCCGACCCGGAAAACCAGCGTCGCGAGTTGGAAAAGCTCGGTCCCCAGGTGTACGACGAATTCCAACGCTTCAAGGCCTATGCCGGCGAATTGGGCCGGGAAACCGAAACCGGTTACTTTGCCAAGGGCCTGGACGGCTTTTGGGATTTGTTGAAATTCTACGGTCCGCTGCGCAGTTTGAAATTCGACGTATTTCGCACGATGGATCAAGGCGTGCGCCGCTTCGTCTCCGATCCGAAACTGGTGGACATTCTGAATTACTTCATCAAATACGTCGGTTCCTCGCCCTATGACGCACCGGCCTTGATGAATCTGCTGCCCTACATCCAATACCAATACGGTCTGTGGTACGTCAAGGGCGGCATGTACGGAATGGCTCAGGCCCTGGAAAAACTGGCGCTGGAATTGGGCGTGACGATTCGGCTGAATGCCGAAGTCGCCGCCATCGAGCACCAAGCCGGCCGCGCCACCGGCATCCGCCTGCAAAGCGGCGAACGGCTGGCCGCCGATCTGGTGGTATCCAACATGGAAGTGATTCCGTGCCTGGAAAAACTGCTGAACAGCCCGGCCCCGGCGCTGAAAAAAGTCCAGCGCTTCCAACCGAGTTGCTCCGGCCTGGTGCTGCACCTGGGCGTGGACCGGCTTTATCCGCAACTGGCGCATCACAACTTTTTTTATTCCGATCACCCGCGCGAGCATTTCGATGCGGTGTTTAAAAGTCACCGCTTGTCCGAAGACCCGACCATTTATCTGGTGGCGCCGTGCAAGACCGATCCGGCCCAGGCACCGGCCGACTGCGAAATCATCAAGATTCTGCCGCATATCCCGCACATCGATCCGGAAAAACCGCTGAGCGCCGACGATTATTGGGCCTTGCGCGAGCGGGTGTTGAGCAAATTGGAACGGATGGGTTTGACCGATCTGCGCCGCCACATCGTCTGCGAGGAATACTGGACGCCGCCCGACATCGAAGCCCGCTACTATTCCAACCGGGGTTCCATCTACGGCGTGGTGGCCGACCGCAATCTGAACCTGGGCTTCAAGGCCCCGCAACGTAGCGGCGAATTGCGTAATCTGTATTTCGTCGGCGGCAGCGTCAATCCCGGCGGCGGCATGCCGATGGTGACGTTGTCGGGGCAATTGGTCAGAGACAAGATACTTGCCGACCTGTCCGGCCAGTAAACCCGCCGGCCATGCTGGAGGAAGCCTGGCACTATCTGGGAACGCGCGCCGCCAGTCCGGCCGCCCGTCGCCTGGGATACGTCCGCGAAGCCGCCGCGCTGGAAACCCGGCATCGGCGCTGCCGTGACGCCTGGCAGCCGCATATTCAGGCCACCCGCGCCGCGTTGCTGACCTCCGCTGGTCGCCTGGAAACGGCGGGCGGAACCGCGTTGATCGTCGGCGGCGGCATCGCCCGCGACTTGCCGCTGGCGGATTTGCTGACCCGGTTTCAACAGGTGGTGTTGCTAGACATTGTGTTCAGCCGAGCCACTCGCCGTTTGGCTCGGCGCTGGCCGGGTCGCGTCGGTTGTTGCTATTGGGATGTGACCGGCACGGTGGAATGGTTGGCCGAACGGCGCCGTATTCCGCCCGACGTGCTGGTTTCCCGTCCCTCCCACCCCGAGCTATCCGCCAAACCGGCGTGGGTAGCTTCGGTCAATTGCCTGATGCAATTGCCGCTGATGCCGATCGCCTGGCTGGCCGCTAGCGGCGCTGCGGAACAGCACCTGGAAGCCTTCGGCCAGCGCTTGGTCGAAGCGCATTTGGACTGGCTGACTGCCTGGCAAGTACCGTGTTGTCTGATCACCGAAGTCTGCGACACGACCTACGACGCCGCCGGCCAACGCCTATCCGGCAACGACTACCGGCCCTTGCTGGCTCGGTTACCGGCCACGGCAAGCTTGGCGGCCCAGTGGGAATGGTTCATCTCCCCGCCCGGCGAACCGGCCGGCGGCGGCTCGGATAGTCTGAACGTCGAGGTTTGGGAGTTTTAGCCGGAAGATTAGCCGCAGCTTGAGTTCAATGAGGCGGTGAAACCTGGATGAGGCAGAGCGAAATGCGGTTTTTTCGGCCTCATCCCGGATTCCATTTCTGTGGGTTTAGGCCGGACGCCGGCTAACAAATCAGCTAATCCGGCTACGGCATCGTCATTCGCGAATTTAACCGTTTTGGAATGTGGCGAATTCATCCGGCATTATTTGTGGGCTAATAATAAGGTCCGTTGTTTGGTCGAATAAAAATTGATGTTCGCGTCTTCGGGAACAATATCTTCAAGCCGTTTGAAACCGGCATTATATAAGGTATAGTCCAGCGCCGATTGAGTAGGCCATAACTCAATATCGGACAAACCGGCCGTCGGACCGTCTTTATTTTCTATCCGTATATAATAGGCAGCGGATTTCGGGCGATAATCCGAGTTATTTGAAAAAACAACCTCGGACGGACAAGCCAAGACGGTCTCTATAACGCTAATTTCCTTGGTCTTTTCGGCTATTTTCTTCGTCACGTTAAAAGGATCTTGCAGGTGATATAACAAGCCCATGAACAGCACGAGATCGTAAGTACGCTCGTCATTTTCCAAGAACTTATTGACATCTTCCTTGACTATCTTAAATTCGCAGCCTAATACATTTTGCACGAATAAAGCCTTTTCGATATTAATATCGCGTGCTTCGACGCAGGTAATATCGCGTACGCCTTTCTCCCAGAGCCCGGCGGCAAACGCACACTCCCCGGCGCCAAGATCGAGAACCGAAATTCGATCGTAGCGGCCTTCGAAATATCGATC
This sequence comes from Methylomonas sp. LWB, assembly GCF_001856095.1. Taxonomy (NCBI): domain Bacteria; kingdom Pseudomonadati; phylum Pseudomonadota; class Gammaproteobacteria; order Methylococcales; family Methylococcaceae; genus Methylomonas; species Methylomonas sp. LWB. Next base: position 21,805 of record NZ_MKMC01000017.1, on the reverse strand, counting down.
CAATGCCGAAAGCGTAACCGCCCGGCGCCAAGGATGAAGTTCGCGCTGGGTTGGCGTGTACGTTGGCGCTTCGATGCCAAAGCCGAAATCAAAGGGATATTGCCATCCTCCGTTCGGGCAATCCGGCCAACTTGCGTCGCGGGCTAAGCGGTCAACATGTTCTTTGATTTCGCGCGGTGTCATAAGTAGATATTCTTACTTTTGAGGTTAATATTTTTCAATGCCGATGCAGCCGGGACTCTTTAGAGTCTCGTGCCTTTATTGATGGGTATATAGTATTGCCAAAAAGAGGCTTACTGTCTTTACCTAACGCCAACCAATTCCACGGCATATTGATCCATGCGGAGGTTTTCCACTCTAAGGCACATAACCATAACGCCAACCGGTAGTATCTATTTTTAGATAAACACTAGCACCCGCTCCAACCACCGTACTAGAGTTCTGAAAATTCAAATAAGCATGATTTAATGAAGGCACTACCGTTCCATCTTCTTGATATACCATTATCTCAACCTTAAGATTATGTATTGTACTATTCGAACGGAAAACATCAGTTCTTTGCCAGTTCCGCCGGGTGTTATCTGAACCAAGCTTCGGCACAGTTGTTCTTCGATTTACCGCTATCGCATCGACACAAAACGAGCATGGCGCAATGTTGAAACAATATTGCAGCGAGAGTTAATCATTGAAGAGTTATTCACGATTTAAAGCAATTTATTCGTATTTTGCAGCAGATGCACCCAAACCGGGCTGAAGACTATCATAGATACTAGGGTTGTCAAGCTTGATCCCGGAAATTCCGCCCTATAGCTGACTGTCGAACACACCTAAGTTGTTGGGATCTTGGCACATTGGAGGACTTGAGACCGAATAGCGCAAACGCTATAGAGCTAACGACTAGCGGAATTCCCTACCCAGAGTTTAGTTTCGATGAGGCGCTATGTAGCCCACGGAATTTAGCGACCGCCCCAGGGTTTCGCTCCGCGCAAATCAGGCTAATCGGGAAACCTGTGAAAAAAATGCCCGGCGTCTCCCCAATATGCCGACAAAGCCATAGGTTGATGAGGCACGAAGCCGAACAAGACCAGCGTTCAGACACCAACCCAGCGGAACAACGGGACCACAAAACAGTTATTCATAGGCAACGGTCAAACCGGTAAACGTTGAGGTTCGTGCCTCGCTCCAAGCTACAGCCGCGCGAGCCTATCGCGCCGGATCAGGGCTAAAAGCCCTGCTAGGCCGCTCGGGAACAGAAACACCGAAGCCGGCACCGGGACGCTGACCAGCGGGAAGTAATTTTGTGAAAGATCGAAACCGCTAGTCGACAATATTTGCACCGGATTTCCCACTGCGTCGCTGGCTTCCAAGCCGGCCCAATACAGCGAGTGACCGGCATCCAGCGAAATCCATGCAATATTGTCGTCGAGCGTCGAATCCACGACGCAGCCGCCGTCGGGATTGAACATCACGCAACCCGGATTGGTGCTGGCGTCGGCCTTGACGCTGACCTCCAAATTCAAGCGCACCCGAAACTCGTCCGCGTAGCCCATCTGGAAGGCAAAACTGATCGGATCGCCGTTTAAATACGCACTCTCGGCGAGCGGGCTGAGCACGCCGCTCCCGTTTTCCAGTATTGCAATCGATTGAGTATTGGAAAACGGCCGGTCGATCGGCGGCGCCACCGACTCGAATTGATCGGTAATGTCGAATTCGAAATCGGACTCGCCGACGTAACCATGCACGGGGTCCTTGCGCTCGACCGTGACATTCAGCGCCAAGATCGAACTGATCGAACAACAGCTGCCGCCGGTGCCGGCGATACCGGAAAGTCCGTAGTCCAAATCCGACTCGATAACCAAGCGGCCGCGTAGCGTCACGACGTCGCCGATGCCGCCTCCGCCCCTGACCAAGACGGCGCCGCCGTCGACGACGGTATTGGCCGATGCTGTCGCGGTCTGCATGCCCAAATTGATCGAAGTCGCGGTCGCGACCGCTCTCGCGCTGCCGGGCCCGGACCACGCCAACGCATCGGCCGAGGCATACGGCCCGCCCACCGCGTGCGCCTCGCTGCATTCCTCGCCCAAGCTGCAGGCTTGGTTGCCGGACGAACTGGCGCCGGCGGTCGCCGTCGCGAACGTCGAGGCATCGACGGAATCGAGCGTGAACAACAGGCCCAGCAAGACCATGATTTTTGAGTGATGCACGGACGATCTCCTTTTAGTGAATTGCAAACGGCTCATTCTACGTTGTCAGATTTAAGCGACGCCATCATGCCCGCCGGGATGCGGGCATCCAGTGCCATGGATGGCAAGCTTCGATCCGTCCGTGAAGTCTGGATTTCGGCAATCCCCGCCGAAATGACGAGCGCTACCGGAAATCTGACAAGGGCGTGATTGTCGGCGGAATCCTAACCATCCGCTGAAACCCTAACGAACGGTCGGGGTTCAACCTTCTATCCCAAGAATACCCGAAAACGCCTTCGGGTAGGATTACAGCACGGCTTCGTGTCAAGCGCATGACTCAGGACCGACCGGTCGGTCTCACGCCGCCGCCGGTTTCAGCATCGAGGTTTTACCGACCATGATGTCCACCGCCTTCAACAAGCGCTTGAACACCGAGTCCTGACAATACGGAATGCCGTGCTTGTCGCAAACCGCCTTGACCTTGGGCTGGAGTTTTTGGTACTGACTGAGCGGCAGGTCCGGCCATAGATGATGCTCGATCTGGTAATTCAACCAACCGTAGAAAAAGTCGTTGAAGTTGGAGCCGGTCGGATAATTGACCGAGCCCAGAATCTGCCGCAAATAAAATTCGCCCTTGCCCTTGGCCTTATCGTCGAAGCCCATCACGTCGTCGCCGGCGTGGTTGGGGATCATCACCAGAAAGGTGTGCATATTGGTGAAGATTTCGGCCAGCAAGGAATTCAACAACACGCTGGTCGCGGCAAAACCGCCCAGCGGCAGGAACAAGGCCGGCAACAGCACGAAACGGTAAGCGACGTAGGGCAGAATGCTTTCCGACCACAGCGCCCGGCCTTGCGGCGTAAACCAGCTCCAGGCGCCGAGGCGGGTCATCGGCGGGGCCGGCCGATCTTGCTGGCGGGCGGCCAGCAAGCGCAATTCCTTATGGGTACGCGGCGTGTAATAACTCAGCTTCCAGATGCCGGAAAATACCGCGACGATCGCGTATCGCAGCCACATCGGCAGCTTGGACTGCCTGAGCCATTGCATATTGTGCTCGGCGTTGTTGGGATCGGCGGTTTCGCCCAGCCGATAGTGGTGCAACACGTCGTGTTCGTGGTGCCAGCCCGCCGGCGTCATCCAATCCGGCCAATCCACAAACCGCCGCCAGCCCTGGGCGAAATGCCGGCTCTTATAGTGCTTGGGGGCGGCATCCACTTTATCGTAGCCGCGATGCTGAATCGGATGAGCCACTTGGGTCCAACGCGTGAAACTGCCCTGGCTGATCAACAAGGCCGATACCGGATTCGGCGCCAGCCAGGCCGTGGCGTAACCGGCCAACGAACTCAGTTGGCCCCAGCGCTCCATGCGCTTCATATGCCGGTAATCTTCCGGGCCGATGTCGGCCAGGGCTTGTCGATGGAGCTCGGATATATCTTTCGCTAACTGCTCGCGATCGACGGACTGGTAACTGGATAAACTCAAAACACAACCTCTTGAAAATGCAATGGTAAGCGACGAACCTAGCGCTCCTGATTCGTTGGTTACCATCCCATGGCCGGCGGACCGGCCGAACGCGGCGGCGGCGTCTTTCAGAGTCGGGTAAAACACTAAAGCAGAAAAACCGGCGGAACTGCAATGATGTCCGATCGCGTGCCGACCGAACACCAGCCAAAAAAAAGGCTTTGCATCGCTGCAAAGCCCTGATTCATTGTTTCCCTGGACGGGCTCGAACCGCCGACCAAGCGACCGTCACTTTCGGAGCGCCGCCGTCGCGGCACCCGTTTGACCGTCACTTTAGACGTTTCACCGTTCAAGGACTCTGACTAGTCTACAGTCTTCGCCGCCAAAAGCCAAGAAACCCCGGCGTTTCCGGCTACTCCTTGACCGGCTTTTTCTCCAGCTTGCGTTGCAAGGTACGGCGGTGCATGTTCAAGGCTCTGGCGGCGGCGGAAATATTGCCGTCGTGCTGCATCAACACCTTTTGCAAGTGCTCCCATTCCAGACGCTTGATCGACAGCGGATTGTCGCTGATCGCCACCGAGGCGTCGCCTTTGTCCTTGTACAGGGCATTGACGATCTCGTCGGCATTGGCCGGCTTGGTCAAGTAATGAATGGCGCCAAGCTTGATGGCCTCGACGGCGGTAGCAATACTGGCAAAACCGGTCAACATGACGATCTGGGTATTGTCGTCCAGCGAAATCAGCTTCTTGACCATTTCCAAGCCGGAGTCGTGGCCGATCCGCAAATCGATGACGGCGTATTCCGGTTCGGTTTGTTCGGCCAGCGTCATCGCGGTCTGGACGTCGTTGGCCACCGTCACCTGAAAATTGCGTTTTTCCAGTGCCGGCTTGAGCACCGAACAAAAAGTGACGTCATCGTCCACCAGTAGCAAATTGGGTATGTCAGCCGTAAGATCTGTCATCCGTACTCTCCTTAGTTAGTAATGGCAAGCTGATTTCGACGCAGGCGCCGCCGGCTTCCGGATTGTCGAACACGATGGTGCCGCCCAGGCGCTTGATCGTCGTGTAGGTTAAAAACAAGCCGACGCCCATGCCCTGCTTGTTGCTTTTTACCGGTTTCCGGCCGGCGAATTGCAATAACTCGCGCGGTAATCCTGGTCCAAAGTCGCGAATTTTCAAGCTCAGCGACCGATCGTCCCATTCTACGTGAAATTCGATGCCGGCGTCGGCCGGAGAGGCCTCGGCGGCGTTGTTCAGAATATTGATGACCGAATGCGTCACCGTGCGTTCGGCGATGATCCGGGCGTCCATATCGACGGTAGTCGATACGAACAATTTCAGTTTGGTGGCCGGCTTGTGGGCGCGCCATTGGTTAAGCACTTCGTCGATGTACTCGCTGACCAGCATGACCTTGCCGGACTCGGCGCGCATCTCGCCGGCGGACGCCGACATCACCGACAAGGCTTGCTTGCAGCGGTCGATCTGCTGCTGGACGATCATCAGTTTTTGGTACAGATCCGGGTTTCGATGCTCCGGGGTTTCCTCCAGCATCTCGTGCGTCAAGATCGCGATGGTACCCAGCGGCGTGCCCATGTCGTGCGCGGCGCTGGCCGCCAGCGTGCCCAGTGACACCACTCGCTCGTCGCGTAGCGCACTCTCGCGCGCGTCGGCCAGATTGCGTTCGCGTTCCTTCAGGGTTTTCGACAGTTCGACGACGAAAAACGCCACCAATCCGGCGCTGAACACGAAACCGAACCACATCCCGAACACGTGCAGGTTGAAATAGCGGCGGTCGTTCATCAAATGCATCTGCAAGCTCATTTCCGGCGTCATTTCCTGCATCGCTTGGTGATTGAGATGCGGCTCTATCGCCGGCAAAGGCACGTTATAGGCGATCAACACCGTATATACGCAGGAGGTGATGATGACCATGTTCCAGGCATAGGCCTGCGGCAGCATGATCGCGGTGATGATCAGCGGCAACAAAAACACCCAGATGATCGGATTGGACGCGCCGCCGGTCAGATACAACAAATAGGCCAGCGCCAGCACGTCCATGCAGATTTGCGAAAAAATCTCGTACTCGGTGACTTCCTCGGCGGTCCGCAAGCGCAGCCAGGTATAGAGATTCAGGATGGAAATCGCGAAAATTGCCAGCCACAGCTGGTTTTGCGGCAAACTGATGCCCAAGCCGTTCACGGCGATAAACACCGCCACGGTCACCGCGAACAGCATCAAATTTCTGAGTATGTAAAGCCAGCGGAGATTCTCGCGTATCGAAATCTCGGCTTTCGGGAGTATATGTGACAGCATGGTGAACGTTGGACTGAGACGATCGGGCGGGCCGCTAACCGCCTCCGGCTCATCTAACGAACCAACGGCGCGGATAACGGGGATGGAATGGAGCGAAGCTTGGGCCGGCGAGCCGGCTGCCGAAAACGGTAGCGCCGCTGTCGGAGGCGGCCGCTCGCCCCCTATACCGGTATCACATCAGGCATTTTCAAATCGCCAACCGCCGTTGCTGTCCATCCATTTCATGCTCAGCCAATACCAAGCGGTCATCGGCAACATCATCGCAAACCAGCTCCAGTCGTCGATCAAAAACACGCTGGCGATCCAGGCATCGGCGAAATAATTCACCCAGGGGATGCAGTAAAGACTGAACAGCAGACTGCTCCAGATTAAAATCAGCGCGCCCTTGCGGGTTTGGATGCTGGACAGGGCCAAAAAGACCCAAATCGGGGTTTTTCGCGGTTGTTGCATGGCTTTTCCTTGAATTATTCTATGAGTTGCTGGTATGGCGGCGCAACAAACTACCAGTAAATCGACCGAAAGAAAAGCTTTTCCTGTCCTCGATCCGCCGCCGTTTTTGCGGACCGCGGCCGAAGCGATTCGAAGCGATTTCGCCGCGGCAAATCCGGGCAGCCAAGCACTAGCCAAGCCCTCGTTCCGGCATTGGTTCGCAACGCCGATCGCGATTCACCCAGCCGCTCCACCCAAGTTTCCCTCGTCCGAAGCGAACAGCCTAAGCCGCAAGGCTTTTAGCATTACGTGCAACTCTCGGAGCCTTGCGACTATTGCTTTTTGCCTAGCCCGCAAGGCTTTTAGCATCACACGCAACTCTCGAAGCCTTGCGAGTATCGCTTTTTGCATTGCGCGCAAGGCTTTTAGTATTACGCGCAACCCTCGGAGCCTTGCGAGTATCGCTTTTTGCGTTGCGCGCAAGGCTTTTAGCATCACGCGCAAGGCTATTAGCATCACGCGCGACTCTCGGAGCCTTGCGAGTATCGCTTTTTGCGTTGCGTTCAATAGAGAAAGACCTTCGAGCCCTACCCATCACCTGAAGCGCGACATTTTAACGGGAGACCGGGGTGGGTTCCGGGCTTCGCCATGCGGCGGAATGCACGCAATATCGGCGAGACGTGCTCCCAAACCCGCCTGACGCCGACGATTACCGGCACCGGTCCGCCAAACCCATCCGACCGTTTCGGGCCGACTAATCCCGCCCGGCAACACCGGCGCCGGCTCGTTCGCGCAAAGCCTCGTAAAGCTGAGCCGGCCCCAGCAGAATCTCGCGTAAACCGCCGCGCACCCGCGCCGAATCCAAGGCCTGCTTGCTCATGGTATTGTGCGCCGCGAAGGCATCGATAATGGGGTTCAGCAACTCGCTGGAGAAATCCGGCGAATTGGCAAACTGCTCCTTGGTGTTGTTGGCCGCTTGCGTCACCAGAATGGTCGATTCCAGCAATTTGCCCTTAATGACGCTATTGACGTAAACCAGCCGGTCTTCGTCGGTCAAATCGCCTTCGAACAATTCGTTGACCTTGGCGATAATCTCGACCAGATAGGCTTTTTCCTTTTCCTGAATCGATCCGCCGCCACTGCCGCTGATCGGAACCAACTTCGGATAGGCGCCGCCGGCCAGCGCCAAATCGCGCCGGCCGGCGCGCTTTAGATGGTGATGCGTCAACACAAGTTTGGATAAATCGATCCCTTCGCGCTCCCGACCAAACGCCAGCAGCGGCAGTAAGCGCCGGTAGAAGATAAAGCGCTTTTCGATGGCGGTATTGCCGTAATCGAAGATTTGCGACAGGAAAGCATACATCCGCTGGAAGGCGGTCATGTCATGCTTGAACAGTATCAGCGCGTCCAGTTCGTTTTGCGCGTCCGCCGCCGCTTTGCCGTCTTCGTTGGCCTTGGCACTCTTCAGCTTGTCCTGTGCCGCTTTGTAACGCAGCAACAGCCGCGACACGACCGGCTCCAGTGCGCCGGCCAATTCGCTTTGTTTAGCATGGAGATTAAACTCGACCTCCACCACCCTGTTAACTTCAAACTCGTCATAAAAACCGGCCGCATCCAGTTTCGTGCGTAAATCGAACACCCGATGCGGGTCGGTGACGTTCGAGAGTTCTGCGGTTTCATAATAAGTTTCCTGATTAGCAAGCTCCTTCAGCCACCCAGCGTAATCCAGGTTATTCCCAATTAGAAAGCGCATACTGGTTTCAAATTTCCAGGAGATTGTCATGAGCATGAACCGCATCCAGTTTCAAAAGGGTTTGTCACTGCCTGATTTTCTAGAACAGTTTGGCACGGAGGCTCACTGCGAGGCCGCGCTGGAAAAAGCCCGTTGGCCCGACGGGTTTCGTTGTCCGCGTTGCGGGCAAGCGCCGTATTACTTGCTTAGCGGCGGCGGTCATCCCGCGTACCAATGTCGATCTTGTCGATTACAAACATCCCTGATCGCCGGTACGCTCTTTCAGAGCACCCAGCTGCCGTTAACGACCTGGTATCTGGGCATTTACCTGATCAGCCAGGCCAAAACCAACCTGTCCGCTTTAGCTTTGAAGCGCCTGTTGGGTGTCAGTTACCCCACTGCCTGGTTGATGCAGCAGAAATTGATGCAAACCATGGCGGAACGTGACGCGCTTTATACCCTGGAAGGACAGGTCCAGATTGACGACGCCTACCTCGGTGGCGAGCTGGCAGGCGGCAAGGTCGGTCGCGGCTCAGAGAATAAAGTGCCCTTCGTGGCGGCGGTGTCGCTGGATCAGGCGGGGCACCCGCAGTACATCAAAATGGCACCTGTTCCGGGGTTTACGCTCAAAGCAATTACCGACTGGGCCCAACGCGACCTCAGCCCGGGATGTGTCGTCAGGTCCGATGGCTTAGCCTGCTTTGCGGGCGTCACGGCCGCAGGGTGTTTGCACCAGCCTGTCGTCGTGGGCGGCCGTAAACCCAAAGAGTTGCCCGAGTTCAATTGGATCAACACCGTTTTGGGCAATCTCAAGACCAGTTTCGGCGGTGCTTATCACGCTTTCGACTTTGCCAAGTATGGTATCCGCTACTTGGCGGCCTTTGTTTACCGCTTTAACCGACGTTTCAATCTGGAGACTTTGCCCATGCGACTACTCCTTGCTGCGGTCAACATCAGCCCGCGTCCGGCAACTTGGCTTCGTCAAGCTGAAGAAGCTTTCTAATCAGGATAAGTTTTGAAGGCGGCGAGAATGTCTTCCGGATCGTTGACGAAGTCCACGACATAGGTGGTGTCTTTGCCCTGATAAGCACGATTGAGGCGGGACAGCGTCTGCACGGCGGCAATGCCGGCCAGCCGTTTGTCCACATACATGCCGCACAGCAAGGGCTGGTCGAAACCGGTCTGAAACTTATTGGCGACCAACAGGATTTGATAGTCGTCGGTGTTGAACGCCTCGCGAATGTCCCGCCCTTTCAGGCTGGGATTCATCGCGCGACTGGTTTCGCTGAACGGGTCCGCGCCGGATTGCGGGTCGGTCACTTCGCCGGAAAACGCCACCAGCGTGCCGATTTTGTAGCCGTTTTCTTGAATGTATTTATCGATCGCCAAGCGCCAGCGCACGGCTTCCAAGCGACTGCCGACCACCACCATGGCCTTGCCTTTGCCATTCAACAACGGGGCGACGTTCTCGCGGAAATGCTCGACGACGACCTGCACTTTTTGGCTGATATTGTAGGGATGCAGCCTGACCCAGCGCATGATGCCCTTCAGGGCTTCGCCGCGCTCGACTTCCTTGTCATCCAGTTCTTTGCCGTCATGCGCCAGTTTGAAGGCGAGCTTATAAGGTGTGTAGTTCTTCAACACATCGAGGATGAAGCCTTCCTCGATGGCTTGACGCATCGAATAGACATGAAACGGAGCAGGCAGATTGTCAGCACCGGCCGGCAAGTCCGGATTCGGGCGACGACCGAACAACTCCAGGGTCTTGGCCTTGGGCGTGGCGGTGAAGGCCACATAGGTGATGCCGCTCTCGGCCGAACGGTTGGCCATTTGCGCGGCCAGCAGGTCTTCGGTGCCGATTTCGCCGCCGTCGCTTAATTCCTGCAACTCTTCCGCCGACAACACCGCTTTCAGCTTGGCGGCCGCCTCGCCGGTTTGCGACGAGTGCGCTTCGTCGGCAATCACGGCAAAGCGTTTGCCTTGCGTCGCTGCAAGCTCCTGCACCGCTTTCAACGCAAACGGGAAAGTCTGGATGGTGCAAACCACGATTTTCTTGCCGCCCGACAACGCCGCCGCCAGTTCCCCGCTTTTACTGGCGGATTCGCCTTTAATGGTGGCAACCACGCCGGCCGTGCGCTCGAAATCGAAAATCGCTTCCTGCAACTGGCTATCCAACACGTTGCGGTCGGAGACGACCAGCACGGTATCGAACAGTTTTTCATGAGCGGCATTCGACTGCATGGATGCGGAAGGTAGGGCAACGCATGGAGCAGTTGCCGAGTGCAAATCGGCCAGAAAATGCGCCGACCAAGCGATGGAATTGGTTTTGCCGGAGCCGGCCGAATGCTGGATCAGGTATTTGCCGCCCGCCCCCTCCTGCAACACCGCGGCCAGCAGCTTGCGAGTACCGTCCAACTGATGGAAACGCGGGAAGATGATGTTCTTAATTTGGTTTTTCCGGTCTTTTTGCGCGACCAGATAACGCCCCAAAATCTCCAGCCAGCTGTCCCGCGCCCAAATGTCTTCCCAGAGATAGGCGGTGCGATGGCCGTATTGCTCCCCCTCTCCCCCGGCCCCGCTTGGGGCGCGGGGAGTAGCACCCTCTCCCTCGACAGGAGAGGGCCGGGGTGAGGGTGAATAGGCTGGATTGCCGGCCCCGCCATGATTGCCCCGATTAAACGGCAGAAAACGGGTGGCCGCGCCTGCCAGTTGCGTCGTCATATAGACTTCGCTATTGCTGACCGCGAAATGCACCAAAGCCCCATTGGGGAAGGACAGCAAGGGTTCCGGGGTGCCTTGACCTTTCGGCCGAGGCTCGCGATCGAAGCGATATTGGTCGATCGCGTCCTCCACGGATTGGGTGAAGTCGGTTTTCAGTTCCGCCGTCGCCACCGGAATGCCGTTCAGAAACAGGCCAATATCGATAGCGTTTTCGTTATGCAGCGAGTAGCGCAATTGCCGCACCACGCGCAGCCGATTGGCCGCGTAGCGGCTCAGAATATCCGGATTGATGGCTAAAGCGGGTTTGAATTGGGCTAGCGTCAGGGGTTGCCGCAAGCCGATCAGTTCAATGCCGTGGCGTAAAACATCCAGCGTGCCGCGTTGATTGATGGAATCCCGCAGCCGGCCGAGCAACACGTCGCCGGCTTGTGCGCCGTGGTTCTTTTCCAGTGCTTGCCATGCCCGCGGCTGGGTGTCTTTGACCCATGCCAGCACATCCTCCGAAAACAGCGCCCGCGTCCGGTCATAGCTTGCCGCGTCGCCTAGCGCATATAGCCAGCCATAGGCGGCGAGGTGTTCGCAGATTTCGGTTTCGAAATTCACTTCCTTGTGTAGATCGGGCATAGTCAGACTCGCTAGGTATTAGTAAACCGCATCGTGATCGCCGACATTCACCGGGATGATTTGCCCATCCTGAATCAGCAACTCCAACGTAATGCGATAAGAAAGATTGATAGACACCGAATGCAAGCCTGCCAGTTTTCCTTGCAATGGGTGTAAGCGTAAAGAAGGATGATGGGGGTTGGCGGCAAGCAACATCAAGGTTTTGGCGTATTGTTGCCTAAGCTCGGGATGCTGCTTTAAAAACCTGACTTCCTTGCGTTTGAACTGATCGGTAAAAATCAGCTGGAACATGCGTGGTCAAGCCATGCCAAATGCTCTTCAACCGATTCCGCAGTAAAGCGGCCCGCCGCTAAATCCGCTTTGGTCTCGGCAATCGCGGCATCTAATTCGCATTCGCGCAGATAGTGATAATGAGCAATCTCCATCACCACGAATTTATCCTTGCCCCGCACCGAAACAATAGCCTCGGGAGACTCACTCAATGCCGCCTCGATGGCAGCAATGCCTTTGGTTTTTAAATCATTGGCGCTGATGTGCGACATCAATCCTCCTGAAACAGCCTGCAAAACAGCGCTAAATAATGCGCTTCATCACGCGATAAAACAAGTTATCGGTAATTCTACTTTGTCAGATTTAAGCGACGCCGTCATGCCCGCCGGGATACGGGCATCCAGTGCCATGGATGGCAAGCTTCGACCCGTCCGTGGGGCCTGGATTTCGGCAATCCCTGCCGAAATGACGAGCACTACCGAGAATCTGACAAGATAAAAGTAAGTACCCACATCAATTTCGCCGGTGTCGGCGGTGGAAAGCAGATCGGCTTAGGCCAACATTTCCATCAACACTGGATGCCACGCTGCCGGCTCGATCTCGCCCATTTTGCCGAGCAAGCGTCGTTTATCCACGCAACGGATTTGATCCAGCAAGATGCGTGCGGGACGACCGTCAAAAATCACTTCCGGCCGACAGCCCAACGCTTGCCCTTTACTGGTTAACGGCGCAATGATCACCCGTGGCAACGCTGTATTCATATCGTCCGGCGAGACTACCAACGCCGGTCGGGTTTTCTGGATTTCCGTACCGACCGTCGGATCAAGATTGACCCAATACACGTCGCCTCGCTTTACCACTCCCATTCCCCGTCTGTCTCGTCGACCGGCAACGCGGCCAGCACATCGCTGTCCCCTTCCGGCTGATAACCGTCAAACCAGCCGCTGCGCGGCGCTTTTAACGCTTCGATCACCAGCGTTTTGCCTTCCAAGCGCAAGTCCACTTCTTCGCCCAGACCACAAGCTTCCAGTAAGGCGACCGGGATAATCACCCCGCGCGAATTACCCACTTTTCTTAACTGTGTGCGCATGACTACAGCCCCTAATAAAAAGTTATAACAATGTTATTACCAATGATCTGAAGAAACAAGCCCGCGCACGTCAATCTTGCCGGTGACGGCGGCGGAAAGTAGGTCGGGTTTACCCTAAAGGGCATAAAAGCGAAAGCGTAACCCGACAAGCCGCGCCAAACTGTCGGGTTACGGCTGCGCCTAACCCGACCTACGAAAAACCGCGTACATCAATCTTGCCGGTCACGGCGGCGGAAGTCCGAGCCGTACAACAGACATGGCTCACTGATATTCAGGGAAATTGCGATACATATAGCCGATCAAATCCCGCACGACTTCGAGTAAACTCCCCCAAGGCATAGCGTCGAAGGGATCACCATGAGCCAATGAGTTCCTAATACCCACAAGCGTTCCATCCTGGTCAACCTTGCCTTTTTGACCATTGGGCTTTTCGCGATACAGATTTGAAACAACAGCACCGCCAAATTTCTGAACAATTGGAAGCTTTTCATCCACAAGCCCATCATGTTCAACCATATATTTAAGGCCAGGTTTTAAAAACGAATTTATTGGATTTTTCGGATTTATTTTCTTATAGGCGCTCATATATACATCCTTGAGTGCCAGTTCCAGTGCAGATAAAGCGGCTAATTCACCAGCCTTGATAACATCTTGGCAAATCCAGCCCAGCAAATACAGACTTTGGGCCCGTTCAAACTTTGGCCTCACTGTGTTTAAAGGTACAGGGCAGTTTAACCCCAGGTTATAAATAAACGCTTGCCATTCAGAGAAATGGGAAAAAGAGTACAGTTGTGCAGGACTTTGAGGTCCCGCCCAAATCAAAGTTAATGGATTATTCGTGCGGTCAGCTTTTATATTTAGCGGATCAATCTGTTCAATCATGCACAAAATCCTCTGACATCAATCTTGCCTGTGACGGCGGCCGAAATCAGCGCGGTGCGGCGTTCTTTCAGCAAGGTTATGGCGCGTTGGGCTTCGGTGGTGAGGGTGTCGAGTTTGGTGATTTCGCCATCAAGAAACAAGGCGATACAATTTTGTTCCGCTTCTGGCGGATTGACTATTGTTAGGCTACGAATTTCTTCAACGTTGGCACGACGGATTGTTGCACCAACTAGCAATGCTTCGATTTGATTACGGATTAGAGGCGAAGTTAATTGGTAATGGATAAATCTGGATTTCGTATCAGGTCTAATGAGACAAACGTCCTGTCCCATACAGAAAGGCGTTTCAAAATCGACATAGCCCACTGCGCCAACACTCGCATTGCGACAAAATATTAAATCACCAAGTATTGGGGTTCGTCCCTCTCGGAGGAAATCCCATTCACTCTGCGTTGTAAGCTTGGCATTGGTAAGATCAATTTTGTCATCGCGAACTTCACGGATGCTCACAATTGGCAAACCTTCATCGAGAAACTCGACCGTATGGTGTTTACAATCAATGACTTCTGCAAAGCGTTTGAGTGGGCCAAATTCCCAATGCTCCGGCACCTCACCCAGCCATGCTATGCCGGAATCCTTCATCGGCGCATCGGGGTTAAGGCCTTTGGTGACGGCGTGGGAAATGACCGCCTGCCGCTTTTCCTTCAGCAGTTCGATCAGCCGTTGCTGCTCGGCAATCAGCGCGTCAATCTTGGCGGTTTCGCGGTCGAGGAAGGTGGCGATGGTTTGTTGTTCTGGAACGGGCGGAGCACTTAAAACCATGTTGCCGAGAAAATCCCAGCTAACACGAGGCATTTTTGCTCCGAAAGTTGAGCCATCAACAATTGCAATAAACTCGCGATTTAGTATTTGATACTGTGAAAACCTGCTTTGGGTCGTCGTTGTGGGGCGAAGAACATGAAAATCGCCTACAGCTTCTCCAGATCCTTCGGCTAGGTATGCTTTGGCAAGATAAGGCCGTAATTTCCCAAATAATATATCGCCGCCTTCAAAGGCAACCCCCTCACCTCCGAACGTCGTTTCTGTAGGGATAAATCGACCTGACCAGCTTTCTATGTTTTCTAGCGCGCCGGGGTTTTCACGGCGGTCTGTCTTTTCCGTCAGTAATCGAAGGTTATGCTTTAGTCGCCTAAGCTCCCAATGCTCCGGCACCTCGCCCAACCATTCCACGCCGCTATCCTTGTAGCTTTCGTAACGCGGAAAACTCATAAGCCGTCGTCCCCTCTCCCCCACCCCCTCTCCCGCAAGGGGAGAGGGGAGTTAGGCTGTTCCGCATTAATGGGGCATTGGTTGCACTCGACGCTATTTTTTATCGATGTCAGATCGGTAAACGCAGAATTCGGGCCTTGATCTTGAATATAACCAGCGCCCTTAGCCCCTCTCCCTTCACGGGAGAGGGGTTGGGGAGAGGGTGTGTCCACATATTGACTACAAGCATCCAGAATGACAGCCAACACCCCTTCGGTATTAGTCAAAATGTCATTATTCCAAAATCGCAATACGTTAAAACCTTGGCTCCTTAGCCAATTATCCCGGTGTGTGTCATATTCGATCTGCTCTTTATGTTGCCCTCCGTCGGCTTCCACGATCAAGCGGGTTTGAAAGCAAACGAAATCGACAATGTAATTGCCAAGTGGTTGCTGCCGTTTAAATTTGAATCCATGCAATCGCCCTGCCCGCAAGTGCAGCCACAACAGGCGTTCGCAATCGGTGGCGTTTTTGCGTAGCTCGCGGGCATATTCAAGGTTCATTTCATTCCTAAACGGGCATTCAATGCGTATTTCGTAACTTGCTCATCAGCTGAGTATGCGACAACGGCGTTACCGCGCCACTCTCCATTTCGCTATCGCGGTTTTTTGCCAAGGTGATAGCTTCATCATCTGACAACTCCTCTGCCAGATAAGGGGGATCAAGACTCTCCCAAATGGTTTGGGCCAGTATGGCTCTATCGTGCGAGTTAAGTTTTAACACTTCACTGGCCAGTTGGTCGATATTCATAAAAAACCTCTGCTAACAAGTTATTCAGGCTACGTGTGCTAGGTTAACGTTACGCGCTCAAGCCGGCAATCATCTTTAATATTCTATCGGTGCATTGTTTGAGGTCCGCATCAATCGCGGCCAAGTCGCGCGGCGGCTCGAACACATAGAAATGCCGGTTGAAGGGGATCTCGTAGCCGATCTTGGTTTTATCGTGGTCTATCCACGCATCCGGCGCATGCGGCAGCACTTCGCGCTGGAAGTAGCTTTCCACGTCTTCATTGAGCGGCACGTTTTCGGTGTCGCGCAGGCTGGAGTCCGGTTGCGGCTTGCCTTTTAGCTTGCCCTTGGCGCCGATAACGATGTCGCCGTTTTCATCGCGCAACGGCCGTTCGACGGTGATGGTGCGATAGCCGAAATCGCTGTTCTTGAAGATAAGGGAAATCGGCTTCTTGCCATCACTGGCCTCGATGAAGTGCCCGAATAAACGGGTGATTTCGGCGATATGCTCGTCAGACAATTCCTTGCGCTTGGAGCCGAGACTTTTGCGCATCTTTTGCCAGAAACCGCTGGCATCGATCAGTTGCAGCTTGCCTTTGCGGTGTTCCGGTTTGCGGTTGGAGAGTATCCAGACATAGGTGCTTATGCCGGTGTTGTAGAACATATCGGTCGGCAAACCGATGATGGCTTCGACCAAATCGTTTTCCAGCACATAGCGGCGGATTTCGCTTTCGCCGGAACCGGCACCGCCGGTGAACAGGGGCGAGCCGTTGAGAACGATGCCGAAACGGCTGCCGCCGTCTTTCGCCTGGCGCATCTTGCTGATCAGATGCAGCAGGAATAACAAGGAGCCGTCCGATACGCGCGGCAAACCGGGTCCAAAGCGGCCGTTGTAGCCTTGTTTCTCGTGTTCGTTGCGGATGTCTTTTTCGACCTTTTTCCATTCCACCCCAAACGGCGGATTGGACAGCATATAGTCGAATTTCTTCAGGAGATGGCCGTCGTCGGAAAAGGTATTGCCGAACACGATATTGGCGACATCCTGGCCCTTGATCAGCATGTCCGCTTTGCAAATGGCATAGGATTCCGGATTGAGCTCCTGGCCGAACATGGTCAAACGTGCTTGCGGATTATGCTCTTCCAGATATTCGCCGGCGACCGACAACATGCCGCCGGTACCGGCCGTCGGGTCGTAAATGGTGCGCACCACGCCGGGTTTGGCCAGCATGTCGTCGTCCTCGATGAACAGCAGGCTAACCATCAGCTTGATGACTTCGCGCGGGGTGAAATGCTCGCCGGCGGTTTCGTTGGAAATCTCGGCGAATTTGCGGATCAGTTCCTCGAACACCAATCCCATTTGGCTATTGCTGACGGTTTCAGGGTGCAAATCCACATGGGCGAAGCGTTCCGTGACCAGATACAGCAGCCCGGATTTGGCGAGGCGGTCCACTTGGGTATAAAAGTCGAAGCGCTCGAAAATGTCCCTGACCTCCACCGAAAAGCCATGGATATAGGAAATCAGGTTTTCCTTAAGATGGTCCTGATCGCCCATCAGCTTTTTCATGTCCAGCGGCGAGGTGTTGTAGAAACTCTGGCCGGCCTTGCGCAGCAGGAAAGGTTCCGGATTGATGCCGGCTTGGCGCTTATCCGCGTACTCGGTCAATACCGCGTCTTTGGTGGCTTCCAACACGCAGTCCAACCGGCGTAGCACCGTAAACGGCAAAATGACCTTACCGTAATCGGATTGCTTATAGTCGCCGCGCAGCAGATCGGCAACCGACCAGAGCAAGGCGGAAAGGGATGAGTGGTTCATCGGGTCTTGTCCTTATTGATATTTCCGAAAGCGGTTTCCGACCGGGTCGCTGACCATAATCATTCAAAGGCCCAAGGCGGCGATTTTAACGCCGCCTCCCCGACTGACGCGGAGCACCATTATTTTCCGATACAGAAACTCGAAAAGATTTCGCCCAACAGGTCGTCGGACGTGAATTCGCCGGTAATGGCGGACAGGCTGGCTTGGGCTTGCCGGAGTTCCTCGGCGACCAACTCGTGGGCGGTGGCCTGGAGCTGCGCGGCGGCGTTGGCGACGGCTTGCTCGGCAAGTTGCAAGGCCCGTAGATGGCGGGTGCGGGCGGCGAAGGCGCCGTCGCCGCCTTCGACGAAGCCCATGCTGTGTTTTAAATGCGTCTTCAGCAAGTCCAACCCGGCGCCGGTCTTGATCGACAAGCGGATTTCGCAACCGGCGGCGGTCTCGACCAGGCTAGGCTCGCCGCCGAGCAAGTCTAGTTTGTTGTAAAGCCGGGTCACGTTGGCGCGGGCCGGCAGCTCGCTAAGCGCCGGCTCGGCGTCGGGATCGGTGCTGTCGATCAACAATAACACTCGGTCGGCCTTGGCGATTTCGGCGCGGGCGCGGCGAATGCCTTCCTGCTCGACCGGATTGTCGCTGTCGCGCAGACCGGCGGTATCGATGACGTGCAGCGGCATGCCGTCGATCTGGATGCGCTCGCGCAGTACGTCGCGGGTGGTGCCGGCGATCTCGGTGACGATGGCGGCCTCATGGCCGGCCAGTGCGTTCAACAAGCTGGACTTGCCGGCATTGGGTTTGCCGGCCAGCACCACGGTCATGCCGTCGTGCAACAAGCGGCCTTGCCGGGCGCTCCGCGCAATCGCGGCCAGTTTGTCCTGTAATCGGGCGATGCGTTGGGCGACCACGCCATCGCCGAGGAAGTCGATTTCTTCGTCGACGAAGTCTATCGCGGCTTCGATGTACACGCGTAGCTCGATCAGTTCGTCGATCAATTCGTTGACTTGGCGGGAAAACTCGCCCTGCATCGATTGCTGGGCGGCCCTGGCGGCTTGCTCGGTGCCGCTGCTGATTAAATCGGCGATGGCTTCGGCCTGAGCCAGATCGATTTTGTTATTCAGAAAGGCGCGCCGGCTGAATTCGCCGGCCTCGGCCAAGCGGGCGCCCAGCGCTAGGACGCGGCGCAACAGCATGTCCAAGACCACGCTACCGCCGTGGCCATGCAGTTCGACGATGTCTTCGCCGGTGAAGGATTTTGGCCCTGGAAAATACAGCAGCAAGCCGCTGTCGATGACGGTGCCGTCGGCGGCGATGAAATGCGCGTAACGGGCGTAACGGGGAGCAGGTAGGGATTTGCGGGTCAGCTCGGCAGCGACCGAGCCGGCCGCCGGACCCGAGATGCGGATGACGCCGACGCCGCCGTTACCGGGCGGCGTGGCGATGGCGGCTATCGTGTCGCCGTCCCGCATCGGACTCAATGGGCGTGCGCGTCTTCTTCAAGCACGTGCTTGGTGATGTACCACTGTTGCAGGATCGACAAACTGTTGTTGCAAATCCAGTAAAGCACCAAGCCGGACGGGAAGAACAGGAAGAACACGGTGAACACGATAGGGAACATTTTCATCACCTGTGCCTGCAGCGGATCGATCGGCGCCGGATTCAGACTTTGCTGAATCTTCATCGTGATGCCGTAGACGATGGGCAGCAGGTAAAACGGGTCTTGCGCGGACAGGTCTTGTATCCACAGCGCGAAGTCGGCCTGGCGCAATTCGACGGTCTCGATCAGCACCCAGTACAGCGAAATGAACACCGGAATCTGTACCATGATCGGCAAGCAACCACCGAGCGGATTGACTTTCTCCTTCTTATACATCGCCATCATTTCGGTGTTGAAGCGCTGTCTGTCGTCGGCGTAACGCTCTTGCAAATCCTTCAGGCGCGGCTGAATCTTGCGCATTTTCGCCATCGATTGATAGCTGGCTTTCGACAGCTTGAAGAACAGCAGTTTGATGAACAGGGTCACGCCCATGATCGCCAGGCCCCAGTTGCCAATGTAGCCGTGGATTTCGTTGAGCAGCCAATAAATCGGCTTGGCGATGACGGTCAGCCAGCTGTAATCGACGGTCAGCTCCAGGCCGGGCGCCAAGGCTTCCATGACCGGTTGGATCTTGGGACCGACGAACAACTTGGTCTTGAACGAGCCTTCGCTATTGGGTTGAACGTTCACATCCGGCGAGTAGGAGCCGATCACGTAGCGCGCGTCGTTCAGCGCCTTGGTGTAGTAATGGTTTTCCTGATCCGCCGCCGGAATCCAGGCCGCCGCGAAGTAATGCTGAATGAATCCGCTCCAACCGCCGGTCGCCGCCACGGCCAAATTGTCTTCGGTCATTTCTTCGTACTTGACCTTCTTGAACTTCTCCTTGTCGGTATAAATCACGCCGCCCGAGTAGGTACGAATAAAATTGTTGTTGCTTTTATCGCTATGCTCGACGCGCAACAATTGCTCGTATTGGCGTCCGGACCACGCGGTCGCGGACTGATTGACGATTTTTTGTTCGACGTCGACCGCGTAACTGCCGCGGCTGAAGGTAAAGGTTTTAACGACGCGCAGGCCTTGCTCGTTGGTCCAGGTCAGCGGCACGGTCAATTGGTCCTGACCGTCGGCCAAGGTATAGTCGGTGCGCTCGGCGCTGAATACCGCATGGTGATCGGGCGCGCTGGAAGAGTTCTGGTTGGCGACCAGACCGGTTTGGGCCAGGAACAGGTTTTCGGGATTGCTGTCGAACAGACGTATCGGGGCCAGATTTTTCTCGGGCGCGGGCAAGCCGATCAAAGCCCACGCTTTTTGGACGACGGTATTGGTTTTCTCATGCGGGTAATTCAGCAAATCCAGATTCCGTAGCGTACCGCCCTCGACGTCGATTTCCAACTCGTACACATCGGTTTTGACTTTGACGACCCGGTCCGCCGCGACGGCTTGAGCGGTCGGCTGGCCGGCCGGCGTTTGCGCCGCATCCGGAGATTGCTGAACGTTGCTCAGCCCGGCGTCGCCGGCAACAATGGGCTTGTCGGAAACGATCGCCCGCGGCTTGGGGCCATAATCGATCTGCCACGCCTCCCACAGCATGTAGGAGATCATCAACATCGCCATGACAAGTACAAATCTAATGTTATCCATTGTTATTACTCAAATTTTTCTGGGACAGGATCGATGCCACCCGGATGGAACGGGTGGCATTTCAATAATCGTCTAAGCGTGAGATATGAGCCTTTGGCGGCGCCGTGACGCTGGATCGCCTCCAAGCCATAACTTGAACAGGTGGGATAAAAACGGCATCTGGGCCCCAGTAACGGGCTTATGAAGTACTTGTAAACCTTGATCAGGGTTATGAGCAGGAATCGCATCGATTTACCAATTTAAGCCAATGCCTTTCCAAGGACTTCCTCAATACCGGCGAGGTTGCATTTGCTGCATCCCCCCGAGCCAAAACAACGATATCTATGCTGACGATATGTTGACGCTGCAATCTAAAGCTTTCCCTGACAGCCCTTTTGATGCGGTTCCGCGCGACTGCTGTTTTTATTGTTTTTTTTGCGATCGCCAAGCCCAGGCGCGCATGCGCCAAGCCGTTGAAAGTCGCCAATACCGTAAAGTATTTATCGGTCGACTTTACGGGATTGCTAAATACATTTTTATACTCGGCGGGCGTCCCTAACCGATACCGAGCGGGAAAACCGTGTTCTTGGGCCGACAATTAAACCGTCAGCGATGCGCGGCCTTTCGCTCTGCGCGCATTCAAGACTTTGCGGCCGCCGACGGTAGCCATTCTGGCGCGGAAACCGTGAGTTCTGACGCGTTTGATTTTGCTGGGTTGGTAAGTTCTTTTCATAGTTATTGCCTCGGGATAAAACGGATAAAAAAGGCTGCGAATCATACGTGATGAAACGAACCACTGTCAATTTGCCGTGTCGGATTCCCAAACCATCCAAAATCGGCTACGCTCTTTTTGGTCTGTCACCATCAGCGACTCAGGGAGTCCAAATCATGAAAAACTTATCGTTCGCCGCAATCGCGGCTTCCGCGTTTGTATTGACGGCTTGCGCCACCGCGACCGGCTGGACGCCGACCGTGGATACTTATAACGACCCCAACGCCGCGCGGCTCAACCAGGACATGCAGGAGTGCCAGCAACTGGCTTCGCAATCGTCCCCGGCGGTAAAGGATACCGCAACCGGAGTCGCCGTGGGCGGTTTACTCGGC
>NZ_MKMC01000016.1:60283-69803 GCF_001856095.1 Methylomonas sp. LWB | reverse complement strand
GCCGGCGAGCCGGCGCTGGCCGATGCCCGGTTGCTGCGTAGCGCTGGCGAGCCGGTATGGCTGGTCGAGGATACTCAGGGTTTGCGTTACGCCTTGTCGGCCGTCGACGGCGGATTGCGGGAAACCGATCGAACCCAAACGTTGCGAATCGCGCAAAACTGGTTTGTGGCCGAGGGCCGCAATCCGGCCGAGCTGATTTATCTGGAAAGCGTAGAGGCACCGGCGATCTTGCGTAACCGCGACACTTTGCGGCCGTTTCACCGCATCGCCAGCAACGAGGGCGACGAGTTGTTGATTTCGGCGCGGACCGGCGAGGTGCTGCACGCCTCCAGCCGCTGGCAGCGCGGCCTGTTTTGGGCCGGCAACTGGATACATTTATTCAAACCGCTGGATTTGCTGGGGCTGGGCGATATTCGTCATGATGTACAGCTGTGGTCTGGTGCCGGCGCCACGATCGCCTGCATCACCGGTTTGATTATCGGCTGGTTGCGCTGGCGGCCAGGTTTTGGCGGCAAGCCGACCTATTCGCAAGGCCGAACCCAGCCTTACCGCGAATTCTGGTTCAAATGGCACTTTTGGACCGGTTTGATCGGCGGCACCGTGGCCCTGAGCTGGGCGCTGAGCGGATTTGTCGATACCAATCCCGGCAAAATCTTTTCCAACGGTGAATACAGCAAGGCGGAGTTAAAGCGCTACCTGGGCGCCGAAGTGCCGGCGACAATGTTGGACTGGCGACCGGCGCCGTTGCGGTTGGCCGGCACCGGTATTAATGTGGTCGAGCTGAACTGGCGGCGTCTGGGCGGCGAAACGGTCTTGTTGGCGCAAGGCCGCGATGGCTTGCGTTTGCCGCTAACGCCCAACGGCGCCGGCCCGCGTTTCAGCGAAAACGCGATCAGCGACGCAGTCCAACGCTTGGCGGGTGACACCAAGGTCGCGGCAGTCAAAATATTGGACGACTACGACAGTTATTACTACCCGCGCCACCATCAAGGCTTGGTCGAAAAACCGCTGCCGGTGGTGCTGGCCGAACTGGACGATGCAGCCGGCAGCCGGGTTTATCTCGATCCACAGGACGGCCAATTGCTGGCCAAGCTGGACCAAAGTCGCCGGGTGTTCCGCTGGCTGTATTCCGGTTTGCATCATTGGGATTTCGGTTGGCTGTATTACCGGCCGTTGTGGGACATCTGGATGCTGACCTGGGTCGGATTTGGCTTGGTGCTGGGGGCCAGCTCGCTGGTGATCGGTTGGAAGCGTTTGGTGAAAACCTTTGCGCCGAAGAAGCGCCGGGCCAACGCGGCAGCGCCGGTCGGCAACCCGGCGCCGAGTCCCGCTGCGACCTTGGCAACCGAAACCGCCGATTGAGCGGGCTGATAACGGCACGAGCAGGGTTTTGTGATTGGGGTTCAGCCGTTTGGGCCGGACCCGGCTATCGAATTTTTTTAATTGAGGTGAAACATGGGTTTGAGCGTACCGCATTTGTTGGTGGTGTTGGCCATCGTGGTCTTGGTGTTCGGCACCAAGCGTTTGAAAACGGTCGGCGCCGATTTTGGCGATGCGATCAAAGGCTTCCGCAGGGCGGTCAAGGACGCCGAAACCGAAGAAGCCCAGCCGTCCGGCGGCCTGTTGAGCACGGCGCAAGCCGAAGAGCGCGAGTCGGTCGGGTAAGTGAGCGGTAACGGCGGCGGATTTGGCGTATCAGGCGTCGCGCGATCCCCTCGGAACGTCGAAATAGGCGAAATACCGCCGTTTGCTCTATCCGACTCGATACGAATCGTTCCGTACGCCTACCGGGCCGCGTTGCACTGGGCTTACGGAATCCGGCGCACGGAACTGTCGGCGTGATGGGGTCTTACTACAATGGCTGACGCGGATTGCCACCACCCCCGCGGCCGCCACCGGTGCCGGTACAGGTCGATACCGATAGTTTTACCGCCGTACCCGGCGCTACGACCGCACCGATGGATGGGCTTGTACTCTGAACCGTACCGGGATCGAGACAGGTGTTTACGTAGGTGATCTCGCCGGAAGCGAGGCCGGCGGCGTTGATGGCATTCATGGCCGAGGAAGCATCCCACGAACGTACATTGGGTACGGTGACTGCACCTAGGGACACGGTAATGTCGATCGGCGTCCTTGTTGCCACCGTGCTTCCGCTTGCCAGACTTTGGGCTATCACCGAACCCACTGATGCGAAGTTGACCTCGCGCGACACATTGCCCACGCGTAAACCGGAATCCGATATTGTCCTACGCGCGGCATCTTCGGATAAGCCTGTGACGTTGGGAACATTGGAGCCGACGGTCCAGGTGAAGGTGATGGTGTCGGATTGATGGTTGGCTGAGGTGACCATCGCGGTGATCTTCGAAGACGTTATCGAGTAGTCGGACGGCGTACCCAATATCCGCCCGTCGGATGTTGCGTAGAGGCCGCCGGGGAGGCCCGACACCACCCAGGAATAGGGCGCAGTCCCGCCGTCCGCCGTCAACGTTTGGTTTACCGGCGTCCCTGCGATAGTCGTGACATCGCCTGGTGATTGTATGAGGGGGCGGCTGCCATCGCCACCGGCACTGTGCACCGCTCCGCTCGTCAGTACATCGCAGCGACCGTCGCCGTCGGCGTCCTCTAGCGTGACATCGGCTAAGCGGCTTGGCGACTGTTCCAAAAACACCCAGCGACCGCCAAGCCGCGTCGAGCGATACCACCAAGCCACGCCGGTGGCTATGAAGTCGTCGTCCTGGCCGTCGGCGTCGAAATCGCAACGTTTACGTGCGTCGAACGTGTTGAGCCCGTATAGGTTGTCCGCCGCCTGCAGTCCCGTTTCCTCCTGGCTCATCGCACCCGGCGATACGCCTCCATTGATCCACTCCCATTGGTCTTGATGCGCGAACACGTTATGTTTCACGTCCATTCCAACCGAGAAGGAGCTTGGCGACTCGGATGCAAGAGCTGGCGTACCGCGCAGCTT
Source organism: Methylomonas sp. LWB (assembly GCF_001856095.1). NCBI lineage: Bacteria > Pseudomonadati > Pseudomonadota > Gammaproteobacteria > Methylococcales > Methylococcaceae > Methylomonas > Methylomonas sp. LWB. The sequence continues at coordinate 66,838 of NZ_MKMC01000016.1, read as the reverse complement.
GATACCGGTGCCGGCCGTGTAAAGGATGGTGTTGAACTGGATGTCCATCCATTCGCCCGCCAAGCTGCCGAAGCCGTTGTCGCCCCTGCCGTGCATATCGATCTGGTGTGTATGGTAAATATGGTCGTCGTCCACCACACCGAGTTCGTTAAGCGGGAAGGTTAGCACGCCAAAAACAATGTCCCAGACATTCACGCAATGGAAGTGGACGCCGCCGTGCTGAAGGACTAGATTGCGATAAGCCTTATAGCCCGAACCGTCACGGCCGTCGCCGGCGATGGCGTGGCGGTTCCAATCGAATACGTTAGAGTCGATCAGCGCGTAGGCGCCGTAAGACACTTCCACGCCATAGCCGGCCGCATGACTGCCTCCGTCGATCAGACACATATTGCCGTTGGGGTGCTGATTATGATGAATGTAATTGTCGTTTACCCGCACCGTGTCGGCATTGTCCTGGGCGATGCGGTTGTCGGGGTCGCGGATGCTGATACCTTTGCCCCGCCAGTGGTCGATTTCGTTGTGATCGATCTCGACGTTTTGGCTGGAACGGACAACTATCGCGGTAGCCTCGGGCTTGCCTACGGCTGTGAACGGGTCGTCGCTCATTCCGCCATCGAGACGGATGCCGGTGATGCGCACACCGTCACTTGGACCGTGGGCCTCGTCGCCGACGTGCAGCAGTTCGGAAGGAAACGTCCTGGTGTACAGACGGGGGCCCGCATCCCGGACGCTACGATCGCCGATTATCTGTACGCCTGGGGCGACATAAACGCCATCCAGACCGCTCAGGTCCATGTCGCCCTTGATAATCACGGTTTCGTTCGGTGTCCGTAGGGCCCGCACAAACAGGCGCCGTGAAACCGGATCGTTGCCGAGCAAGGTAATGGTTGGGCGCAATTCGCTGTCGTCGGGTAATGGCTGGGGGTTCCAAGGCTCGACCGCTAACGGAAGCGAAGCCAAGGTACGCGAACCGGCGCCGTTTACGGCAACCAACGCGACCGTGGTAGTCGCAGCCGGAGTCACACTGACGTGGCCTTGAGTACTCGTGTGCGACGTAGTGTTAGCCTGCAGTTGGTCGTCGGCTTGAATCTGGAGGGTTACGCCCATTCCGACACAATAGCTCGAAAGATTGGCCATCCAAGAGACTTCTACGGACTCTCCCCAGACTACGCTAGGCCGAGACAACGTTACCGAGCCGCCGGATAGCCTCAGGCACTCGTTCATGTCGAGGGCTTGGTCGGCGCGGGTTTGCTGCCAGTTTGCGAGTGTACCAATCGCCAAGAGCGTTACTGCGGCGGCACGCCAGGGATTTGGCCCCTTCGTTCTCGAGGTAAACATTTTTATGACGCTCGTCCCGCCGAATTTAAGCTTGCTCAACCGGAAATTATTTCCTTTCACCAGGACTTCTTCAGGTCGATCGGTTGGACAGACTGAATTAACAGGTAGCGGCCACACTCTAACGCAGAGCGGGATAAACCTTGGATGGAAGTAAATCATGACTCCTCCTTCAAAAAAATAGGGGGTAATGCCCTATGCCGCCCAGACCGTTCTACCTAGTCCAGGATTAAAAACTGTCATTCGATCTGAAAGGTCGTTTGTTCGCGATCAAGTCCGGCTGCTAACAGAGTTGTACACAGCTTGTTGCTTGGTCACACCTTGTCTAATGTTCGATAACGCTTGTTGAAAACATAGTAGCGGCGGCTTTAAGGCAAGCGCCGTAACTCAGTGCGCTCTAGCTTACACAAGGTGTTGTTTGTTAAATATCCTCTGTGTGGGGGGTATTTAATCGTGGGGCCCTTAAGTATTTGGATGGCCTTTGTCGGTCGATGGCGGGCGGGGAGGGGGGCAGGAACGCAACATTGCCGACTTGTTTTGCCGCGGAACTAAAAATTCGCTAAAAACCGGGGAAATATGTCGATTCAACTCAACGTTGTGGTGAATTTCGGCGGGTAGAAAGGAGCATTACGCCGCAGGTAATGTAGTTGTTGAATTTGATAGCCAAATTACGATTGAAGGTTGCCGGGTGACGCCGCTGAATCGCGATGACGCTCGAATAAGCAAGGGTACGCGACACACTGCGATACCAACCCGCATAAGGCGGAACACAACATGGTTTTGCCGGATGCTGGCTTCGATTGCGAATGACGGTTGAATTGGCCGGCTTTCGCGTCGGTTTGGCGGAACGCCTACCGGCTACGCGGGCTAAAACGGCGCACAACACCACCCCAGGCTAAGCCGCTTAACAAAAGCAACCACGCTGCGGGCGCGGGAACCGGCATCACACCGTAAGTGATGCGAGACACATCCCAACCCGACCAAGCCTTCACGGTGCCGCCCATGTATCTATTACCTCCGGTCAGGGTTACGCTGGAAAAGGGGGTGTCCGAAACCAAGCCCAGAAATGCGCGTTGGTTCGAGCCGGTTAAATCGCCATACGAATTTATGCCATTTGTCGAAGCGGAAACACCGGCCACATCAGTGCTGATATTGAAGGTTGAATTCAAGGCAATTACTACACTGACTCCGAATGAATTAATCGGGGTTGAAAATGTGAGTGTCACGGAATCGTTGAGTTGCGTTAAGCCGCCCGGTTGGAATGCCGTGCCGTCGCCTGGGGGGGTCAACACAGGGTTGAAACCCGACCAGGCATTGTTGACAACCTGCCCCGTCGTATCGTTTGGCAAGTTAGGATTGGCACGATTAAAGATACTAAAGGCATAGGTAATACCATTGATGATGTCACCTGAATGAATAGTGCCAACCGGCATATTGGCTAATTCATTGACGACCATGGTTTGATTGGCGGTGGCATCGGTGAATCTGGCGCTGACCGGTAGGTAAGGATTATTAGAGACTATGTTGTAGTTTGAGAACGTTGTCACTGCTGCCGTTGCGGTATCACTAATGGCAACAACCGCGACTGCCATTGAAAATAAAATTCCTGTTTTCATAAATTCTCCTCGCGTTGATTTTCAGGCGTTAAATCCGTATTTAGCCTATCAATTGCCCTGATCTTGTAACTTCACATTAGATTAGGAAGGCATTGACAAAGCAATTTGTGATCCACTTTGCCCTGTCGGCGGTGCTAGATTTCGAAGTTTGAATATGCATGTTTCATTGACCTCGCAAGCACATTTCCAAGCATAAATTTGCTGGAAAGTGCTTGAACGGTATCAAAGAAACGTAAATTTAAGCTTAAAGTACCTTACTCTTTACGAGGTAATTTTTCGATGGCAAGTAACCCTTGGGTCAATCGCAAACCCGATGTCGGTTTAATATCAATTTTTGGACATAAGCAAAACTGGAGGAGGTGTTACCGATGGGCCGGAATCCTCTCTTCACCGCCACCCCGAAACCACAAACCGTAATTTCCCGGTAATACCCGGCGCTTTTTTGGCGATAGTGGGGATCGGGATTTCGACGGTCAGCGAGCCGCCGGCCTCGACAGCTTCGTGTTCGTCTTGGGTGATAAGCCGAATGTCGGTCGGTTTGGATTTGGCTTGGCTCCAGTGCCATTCGATTTGTTTGGCGGGAGTGATGGCGATGATCGCGGTGTCGCTGAACAGGCGGGCGCCTTCGACGTGGGAGTCGAACAGCCAGCCGTCCACCAGGTATTCCTGCACGCCGATGCCCAGTGTGACGGCATAGGTCAGCGTGTTGTCGGTTTGATCGACCTTGGCCCAGTTGGCCAGGAACACGCTGGACAGATATACGCTGCGTTTCTTGTGTTTGACGATCTCGCCGTGACCGCGAATCGCCGCCGAATCCTCCTCGGCGGTGCGCCGGGTCAGCAAGCCGCGCATTTTACGCGGGGCGGCTTGCAGTTCGAAGTAGTAGTCGGCCTCGACTTGATCCGCCTGACCTTGCAAGGATTCGGGCAGCGTGACGCCGGCGACGTCGAACCAGATATCGACCCGCAGATTGCCGAACAGGAAGCGGGTGAGGTTTTGAAACGCTTCCTCGGAATTGACGATGCCGAAATAGCCGGAATGCGAGCGGTAGGTGTAGGCCTTGGGGCAGGGCAAGGTTTGGCCGGCGCGGTCTTGACCGGTCAACACCGCGTTGGCGACCTTGACCAGGCCGTCGCTGCCGTGGCCGGAAAACATCCGCGACAAGCCGGCGGCGACGTTGTAATCGGCGCGGTTGCTGCCGACCATGCAGAAAAAGCGGTCCGGCGGAAAGTGCCGGAGCAGATCGACGCGTTCTTCAGCCAGGTACTCGCTATCCTTGTCGAGATTGAGATATTCGGCCATGCGCGGACGGCTGAAATTGTTCATGTCCGCCGTTTTCAACCAGTCGGGTACGTTGACGCCGGCCAGTTCGATGCCGTTGTGCGGGGTAGCGTAGGTGAAGACTTTATCCACCCAGGCGCGGGTTTCGGCATCGCCCAGCGCCGGATTCTGCAAGAAGGCCCGGCACACCAGACCGCCCATCGAGTGGGCAACCAAATAGCATTTGAAGTCGGTGTCCGCGATCGCTTGGCCGGCTTCGTCGCGCGCCAGGTCTCGGACGCGCTGGATCAGTTTCCCCAGGCCCTCGGCATAGGTTTCGATCGGCGAGGATTTACCGCTACCCAGCAGGCTGGAGCCGTCGTCGTAGTAGCGGTACACCACTACCGAGCGGTAGGGGATGGTTTTGTCTTTCGGCCAGTCCCGGTCCATGATGTCCAAGCCTTCGTCGTAGACGTCGGCGTAACCAAAATCCGAAATCAAGCGGACCACCGGCGATTCGAAAATGAATTTCCGGGCCTTGGTATCTTTATCGCCGGTGCCGGCGCGGACCACGGTGGAGCCGGCGTTGAAACCGCAAAACGGATCGGCGGCGGTTTCGTCGCGTTCGGATTCGGACATCGCATAGCCGCGCACATAGATGATCGGATGGGCGGCGGGGGCGACGGCTTGTTGCAGGGCTTTGGCGGTGTCGGACATGGTTGAGGCTCCGTGATTCAATGTCGGGTGGTGGTCGTTGGCTTCGAGTTTCGGTTTATTGTTCCCTCGCCCCTCCGAGGCTGTCGTATTAGTCAAAATACAACCCTCTCCTCGCGGGAGAGGGCAGGGTGAGGGAATTAAAACAATGCGTTACCGGGCAGACTGACTTTCCTGGACTCAGTGCCCGCCGGCACAGTCGTCGCGCTTGCCCAACAACTGCATCGCGATCAATTTGCGGTAGCTGGTGGCGTGGTGTTGCAACAGGATGTCCGGGCGGTCGCCGATGGTGTAGCAATCGCCGCCCTTGGTCAGGCCGAACACCGGGATCAGTTGGCCGGCCAGCGTGTAGTTCAGCGACTTGGGTTTTAGATCCGGCAGCTCGATCGCGGTATCGCCAAAGTAGCGCTCGACGGAGGCGGCGATGCCGGTTTCCTCGAAATCGTCGGCCAGGTGGCCGGTAAACACTTCGGCTATCGATCCGCGGATGGCGTTTTTGGCGCTGGTGACGGCATCGATGACATGGTCCAGCGGCCCGCCGACGCTGACGTTGTCTTCTTCGACGAATTCGGCGACTTCCGAGACAGTTTCCAGACTGAGAGGCACTTGCGGGACCGGGTCTCTGTCGTTGTTGATGACATAAGCGGTTTCGGCGGCGATACGGGCGAAATCCTGGGAAAATTGCAGATTGCCGGGCTTGGGCTGGGCAAACAGATAGGATTTCAGTGCCGGCTTGGCAGTGAACGCCAGTTGGTAGGGATTGCGCTCGTCGTTGGTGGCGTAATACAAAAAGGCGTGAATCAGCGTGGCGACCGCCGCGCCCTGACTGTGGCCGGTCACCGTGATTTTGGTAATCGCTTGTTGGGCCAGTCGCTGCTGTAGTTGCGTCAGGATACCTCGCTCGGGATCGAACAGTAGCGAAAACGCGGCGTAACCGAAACCCAGGTGAACTTCGGCGTCCGGGGTGGCGGCGAACACGATGGGTAGTGGTTTATTCTCGGGGTACTCGACGCCGGCGTAGGCGGGGATCGTCGTCGCGTAAGCGTCCGCCAAGATGCTGCGCCGTTCGCCGACCGTGCCGCGTATCGCAATCGCGACATGGCCGGGATCGCTGGTCGATTGCGCCAACAGCCAAGCGTTGTTCAACGGTTTCAGACCGTTGGTCTTGATGTCGTTGGGGTTGTCGCCGTGCCCGTCCCACGGCCAGATCCGGTTCCATTCGGTGTTGCCGGGTTGGCGGCTGTCGTAGGCCAGTTGCCAGCCGGCCGGCTTGGCTTGGTATTGATGGTTGGGGTCGGGCAGATTGGGATTATTGCGGTCGTCCTGGTTGTTCAGTTCTATGCAAAGCTCCAGCAACGAAGCGGCTTCGGTGGCGTCGAAGCCCCCCCAGGCCGGCCTTACCGGCGGCAGGCCGCTGTCTCGGAGTTGTTGATAGGCTTCTAGCGAATAATTTGTCGGCATCGTCGTGCATCCGGTAATGATGAATGGAATCAGGGCCAAACCCAGCTTGTGGGCAGTGCAGGCGTTATGGCGTCGTGGCATGGGCTTCTCCGGCTTGGGCTTTTACGCACCATTGGGCGCGCTCGGTGACGTGGCGGGCGACGACGCCTGCGGCGGTTTCCACCAGTTT
>NZ_MKMC01000016.1:40079-60268 GCF_001856095.1 Methylomonas sp. LWB | reverse complement strand
AACGCGCCCCAGGACCCGCCGCGAATGGCCTTGCCGACCGCGCCGGCCACACTGGCTTCGGCTTTACGGGCATGGGCCTCGATTTCTTGGAAGCCGGCTTCGTCGATGCTGATGTCGGCGGATGTACCGGCGCGGCGGTCGTAAACCCAGTGCACCGGTTTGCTGAAATCAATGACGTAATCGGTCAAGCTGGCGGCGGCGTTGGTATTCGGCAGCACCGGCAACGGCGCGTAATGGTCGCGGACGGCTTCCAGGGCGATGCGCAAGGTGTCGGCGGCGACTTGGCTGTGGTCGATGCTGACGTGTGTGCCGGTTTCGACGATGCCCGGAAAGCCGTATTGGGTGCCGTCGCGACCGACGAAGCCGGGACTTTTTTTGGCCAGTTTGCTCGCGGCTTTGCCGAGTTGCTTGTCGAACAAAACCAGCACTTGCTCCAGCTTGGGGTCGTCGGTTTTCAGCTTCAACAGCGACGCGGCTTGCCGCTGCAATTCGGTTTGCTCGGCGGGGTCTTGGATGATTTGCGAAACCAGTTGCGCGCCGCCTTTTTTAAAATAGGCCTTTAGATATTCTTCTTCGAGCTTCAGGGCTTGCCGGGTGTCGGCTTCCAGTAATTCCTTTTCTGTATTGACCCGCTGTTTAAAGTGTTTGCGATGTTCGGCCAGATCGTCCTTGATTTTTTGGGCCAGACCGGCCGGGCCTTCCAGGTGCGGCGACGTCGTCAGCTTGTCCAGCAGATCGGCTATCAGCGATTGCTTGCCCAGCAGATTGCGGTCGTTCAAGCCTTCCAGCGTGTCGAGTTTGGCTTTGAGTTCGTCGGTTTTCTCTTCAACTTCGCCGAGTACCTTGGCCAAGCCGGGTTCGAGGCGCGACGTCAACGGCGCCATGCAGCCGACGAAGCGGGCGGCGTCGATATTGAATTCCGGCTTGGGCAGCGTCAGGTTCAAGGCCTCTAGTTTGTCCTTGATTTTCTCGAACGCCGGCAATTGGCCTAACGTGGTCAGTGGCGCCTTCGGCGCATCGGCACAGCCGGCGATCAGGCCGGTGGACAGGGCCAGCAGCCAGGGTAGTAGTCGTGAAGTGTTGATGTTTGAGTGGTCCATGGTTTGTCCTCATTGGCGTGAGTCATTTTTATGTTCGGCAACCGTTCAGGCCGTTGCCGTGTCCGTTCCGGCGCGCTTGCACCCTGTGTCATCAACCGCGCCGCGTCTGGTTTCCGCGCGGATCGAGTATAGAAGCAATATCAAAAACTGTTAGGTGGCTCACATTTAAATTGGTGCGCCAGTCAGAGTAGCGACTCATCGGGAAGCGCCACCACCAAGCTGGAGTCGCAAACCTAGGTTTGCACTCCGGAGCGAGCCTTACAGGCGCTTTCCCTGGTCTGGCTGTTGCCTAGGGTGCATGTTGCCGAGACTCTTTTGTCGCAATTCCGGCGCCGGACACCTTTGATTGCACCTGCTATAAGCGCCGAAAGTGGGTGCTTCTCCGGCAAACTGGAGTTGCAAACCTAGGTTTGCACACCGGCGCGTGCGTTACAGGCGGCCCAGACCTGTTTCGATTAAACCCGCGTTGGTGGGGCGTCGTCGCTTAAATCCATAATAGGAGGCGGTTTAGCGGAAGCTGCAAGCATATGCTCCGCCGGACGCCCCGGATCGAGACTGAAGCCGGTCCTACAGTCGCCGATGTAACAAGTGCTGATCGAGACTGGGCGAAAGCCGAGATTTAACCTCACCAACCGTTTGCTGAGCGAAGCCGAAGCGGATTTCGGTTTCGCTCGGTCCACCGGCTCATGGCTGCGATGCCGACCGGGGCTTGCCGCCGAACGCTTCAAACAGCCCGGCTCGCCGAGTGGGCGAGCCACGCGCCATGCAATTTTTCGCCTATTTCACCAACGGCTTGATGGTCCGATACAAAGCCAAGCGATCCTGCAAGCCGGCGGTGCCGCCGTTGATTTTCTTGGTGATCGCGGTGAAGTCCTCGACGTCGTTGTCGTCGGTTTGGTCGTCGGCCAAGGCATTCAAACCGTGGCCGAACCAAAAGTAGGCGGCGCTCAAAGCCGCCCATTTCGGTTCGATCAACAATTCCGGTTGCGCGAGCAAATCCACGCCCAAGGCCTTGCCGACATCGGCGTAATTGCTGCGGCCGGTGATTTGAATCAAGCCCCGGCCGCGAAACCGGTAGCCGTCGCCGGAGCTTTCCGGGCCGTTGCCGATCCGGTTGGCGTAAATGTAATTGGCTAGTTTTTCTTCGTTGGCGACATAGGGCGCGGCGACGGCTTCGGTCGGAAAGCGCTTGGGCCACACTGCTACCAGCCGCGCGGCGGTTTTGTAGAACAGGCCTTCCGTCAAGCGGTTGAATTGACCGGATTCGTGGCCGGTCTGGGCCAGAAAGCAGGCGATGCGGCCGGGATTGTTGATTTGAAATTGCTCCATCGCCGGGTTCAACGCCGCCGCCCAGGTATCGGGCGACTTACATTGCGGCAGCGCGGATTTGATTAGGTTGGCATCTATCATGGGTCACCTCCGTACAAGTATTCTTGGTTGGGACTTCACGGTTGGGCGCTGTTTTTTTGCGCCGTGAGGATGAGTTTTATCAAGGTCGCCATGTCCTGGCAGGTTTGATCCAGTTTATTGAGCAAGGAATTGCGCCGGTAATACAGCGCCGCCAACGTGCCGAGCATCAGCAGAGAAATCCAGCCGTGGACTTCCACCACGTAGCGGATAAAGTTTTCGAAGAATACCGGCGTCAGATAACGCAGCAAATCCGAAATCTCGCCGCTGAGGCCGCCGCTGGTCAGGTTGGTTACCGAATCGGGCGGATAGACCCACATAAACCACGACGCTAGGATGATCGCCATCGTCAGTTCCGAGAACCAGACGTACAAGTGTTTCCTGGCGTTAATGACGGCGTCGGCCTCGGCGCTAAGTTGCTGCCAAGCGGCGGATTTTGCCGAGGTATCCACGGTCAGTACCACCTTGGAGGCCGCCGCCGCAGGCGGATTGTTTGCGTCGAACACATGGTCTACCACATTGAATTTAGGCGGCAGGCCATCGGGTGCATAGGCCTCGCTGACTTCCAGGATTTTTCGGAACGCACTGCGGTGAATGGCGATGTCGGCGTCGTTTTTAAGCAGCCACTTGCCGGTTTTGGAATCTTTGGATAACTCGGCCAAATTGCGCGGTCCGTAGCGGTAATACATCGCCAAGCCGTCGCGCGAATCGTAGAGTTTGTCGTAAATGTTGGCGCCGTCCCGATAGCTTGCCAACACGTCGTCGTAGATAACCAAGCCGTGGGCCATGGCTTTTTCCAGCATCCAGACCAAGGCCACGTCGGACATGCCGGTGCGCGGGTAGCCGCCGCCGACGTTGGAATGCACTCCGGCAAACCAGACTTGCTCGACGTAATGGTCGTAGTCGCGCTCGTCCCAAACCAAGGGATGAAAGGTTTCCCGATCGTCGTCGATGGAGATCGCGTGATAGGCATTTTGGATGGCGTTATTCAGTTTGTAATCGTAAAAGCTATGCTTCCACCACGGGCTATGATCGGTTAACCAGTCCATGCTTCGACCGAAGCCTTGCAGCAGAACGCTGAAGTCCTTGGGAAAGCCCAACGCCGACACGGTATCCCAAACGCCGACGAAATGGATCTTCAAGTTGCCGTCGGGTGCGTGGTTTGGATCTTGGAACGCGAATTGTTTTTTGAACTGCTGGTGTTGGTTCGGATTACCGGTGCCGTAGCAGGTCATGGCTTGCTTGACCAAGCCCGATAGCACCGCGGAATCGATCGAGCCGTCGGTCTTTAAGAAGTGTTTGGGATCGATCAAGCCGCAAGCGTTTAAAAATCCGGCAAAGGCGCGCACGGTCGCCGCGCCGCGGCTGAAACCGAATAAAAAGATGTTGTCGCCGGGTACGTAGCATCTGGCCAGGAAGTGGTACAGATGGAGCACGTTTTTTTGAAAACCGAAACCGAATGCGCCGGACATCGCGGTCCAGTATTTGTTTTTGCTGGTGTCGCTCTTGTCGGTGCCGACCCCTTGGTCGTAAAAAGTGAATTGATGAGCCTTGCCGCTGGTGACGTCCACGGCCTTATAGGTTTTGTACACGTTGCTGTCGCTACCATACCCGCCTTTGTTGCCGGTGCCGTCCGAGCACAGCACGATATTTTTATTGCTCATGGAATACCTCTCTTGAAATTGGCGAAGAGCTTGTTTTTATTATTCAAACACCGAGATAAATGGCTCTCGGCCCTAACGCTTGTTACCTCGGCAGTTTAGTTCAGCGCGGAAAAAACGCCTTGTCGGGCCGATGATCGAATGCCTATTTTTCATTCGGCCGCAACGCAAGCCGACAGCTATTTTTTAAGTTCAAGGTTTATTTAGGGTTATCACTTCTACTTTGTCAGATTTACGCAACGCCGTCATGCCCGCCGGGAAGCGGGCATCCAGTGCCATGGATGGCAAGCTTCGATCCGTCCGTGGAGTCTGGATTTCGGCAATCCCTGCCGAAATGACGAGCACTACCGATTATCTGGCAAGGTAGAATTAACCCGGCCCTTGAATACCGTTCGCCCTGAGTCCTTCGGCTGCGCTCAGGAGAGTCCTGTCGAAGGGCATGCCAGCCTGGGATTAGCCAAGCTCGGCCCGAACGGATTACCAGTGATAAATAGCGCCGGGTTAATAACGCTGACCGGCCCCGCCTTATAAATTCTTCTCGATGTTTTGAATATAGTGATCGATAAAATGATGCTCGATAAAGGATGGAATTAAATCCAGTTTCTGGTTTAGCGAGCCTTTAATCCGCTCCATGAACTTAAACCAGTAACCGACATCCTCGTGTAATTTGCCTTCCGAATCGAAGAAGCGAATGCTGCCGCCTTCCTGGTATTGGTTGAGCCGGTCCGGCACGCGCGGCACGATGTCGTTATCGTTAACGAAGCGGAAATAGCGCGGCTTCAAGGCTTGGTCAAGCTCGCCGACAAAGCGGCGATCGCCGACCCGAGGTTGGCCGAAGGTGTACAAGCCGTTGATCGATTTGTAGATGCGTTGATCGATTTCCAGACTCAAGCGCGCGGCGGCCAGCACCGCCAACGCGCCGCCCAGGCTATGCCCGGTCAGCCATAGCGATTGCCCGTACTGGTGCACGTTTTCCAGCGTTTCGATCAAGGTATCCCAAATCACGTCGAGGGCATCGTCGAAGCCGGTGTGAATGTGGCCGTGCGGCGTCACGCGAAACGCCATCTTGGCGTCGGTACACCAGTCGTCCGGCACTTTCTCGGTGCCGCGAAACGCGATCACGATCGCACTGCCGCTGTGGGCGATAAAAGCTTGAGTATCCTGGCGCGAACCGGGAATCTTGCTGCCGTCGATGAAGCGGCCGTTAAAGCCTTGTACCGACAGTTTGTTCAAGACTTCGGCTTCGCCGGCATAGGCCAGCTTCGACGCCAGGGCCAGCGCATAGGCGTTCGGCAGCGAAAATTGGGTGTTGTTGGGTTCGATGCTGAGTTGTTTCATCTGATGTCCTCCGTTTGATTACAAAAAAGCCAGTGGCCTTGTCGGCGTGAGCTATTGGGTACCGACGCCGGCCGGGAGGCGGGTGGCTGAACTGGGCATCCTGCCCTATATTCGCGCTACCCCAAGCCGTTGCCGCTAGGATAAAGCGTCGTCGCGCGAGCCAAAGTGACCTAATCAACTTGATTTTCCCTTAACGCGCTTGGGTTTACCGGCCGGGCCAGCCGCCGCGATTGCCGACAAGTTCCGACTCGGGTGCGCGAATACTAGCTCAATGCCAAACGACACCAGCGTGCCGATGTCTCGGGGCGCCTTGTCCTCGATGTGCAAGGTCCAATTTCCCGTGCAATCCTTGCCCAACAACTTGGCCAGATCGGGCGCGGTGCTTTTGTCGTAGGTCTTCTTTAGATTTTTGGTCGCGCCGCCGGCTCGATTGTGCAACACGACCGGCTTCACGCCGGTGCCGGCCGGCGGCAGCACCGCGACTAGCAGATCGCCGATGTAGCTATGCTTGATGTCCACCGATACCGCGATGGCTTCCACCGGCGAGTTGTCGGCGACCGCCAGCGTGAACTCAACCGTTCGCAGGTCCGGTATCGGCGCGTCGAAGACTCGGCTGACCTTGACGCTATTACGGGGTTGCGGCTTCGCCAGATTGACGGCGGTCAGCGCGTTCAAGCGGCCGTAGCCGTATTTCGGACTATGGCCGTTGGCGTCGTAGTTGCCTTGTTGCGGATCGATCCGGTCGCAGGCGCGTTTGAACAACTCCTTGACCTCGAACCACTTTAGATTGGGATTGACCGCCAGTACCAAAGCCGCGACGCCGGCCGCGCCGGGGCAGGCGCTGGAAGTACCGCCGAAGCTGTTGGTGAAACTGCCGCCGGCATCGCCGTCCGCGACATTGCCGGCGTTGTAACCTTTGGCGCCGAGCCGGTCGGTGGTCCAAATGCCCGGCGTCAGAGGTTCCGGATGGCTTAGTTGCGCCAGCCCCAAGTCGCTGCTCGGGAAGGCGCACCACACCGCGTTGCCGAAATCGCTGTAAACGCTGCGTTTGCCTTGGTCGTTGCAGGCCGCGACGGCCATCAGTTTGTCGTAACTGGCATAACCGTCGTTATCGACCGACTCGTTGCCGTTGCCGGCGGCGAACAGAATCACGCAGCCCTTGCCGCCGCGGCCGTTGGTCACGGCGTAGTCGATCGCCAATTTGGTACTGGCCGGCAGGCGGGTGATTTGCTGGTGCGCCGGATCGCCGAGATTCCACCACTCGCCGTCGGCCGGGCCCCAACTGCAAGAAATCACGTCCGCGCCCTGATCGGCGGCCCATTTGAAAGCGTTGGCCTCCTCGATCGAGCCCAGGCCGGACGCCAGCCGAATCGGCATCAGCCGGGCATTGGGGGCAACGCCGGATGCGCCGAGCGTGCCGCTCGCGCAGGCGACGCCGGCGCAGGCGGTGCCGTGGTCGTCCGGAAAGCCCTTGTCCTTGGGCCTGGGGTCGCCGGTCTTGCTGGTGACATCCCAGGGCGCCACCACTTTACCGGTGCCGGAAAACTCCGGGTGATCGATGTCCACGCCGTCGTCGATCAGGGCGATCGTCACGCCGTCGCCGAGGGTCACGGCGTGAGCGGCCTCGACATTGGCATGGGCGTCGATGCCGACGCCATTCACCACGGTCTTCTTTAAATGCCACTGCTGCGGGAAAATACTCTTGCGAGTGCGCGGCCGGATCAGTTCCGGATGGCAATACTCCACGTCGTCGCGTTGCAACAGCTCATCGGCAATATCGAATACCTTCTGCCCGGTGCCTTCGACGGCGCCGACGAAGTAGGCGTTGGTGGCGTAGCTGACTTGTTCCTTGATCCGCAAACCGAGGCCGGTCAACAGCGCGCTACAGTCGTCCGGGTCGGCGCTATCGACGAATTTGACGAACAGATTTTCGGTATACAACACCGGCTCGCCGGTGCCGGGATCGATCAATACCCCGCCGGCGAAGCGCACATCCGGCACGGCGCGCAGGGCGGCTTTCCGGTCGCCGAGCGAGCGCGTCGGCGGCACTCGATACACCTCGACGCCGACGTCGGGGTAGGCCGCCACCAACACGCCATCATTCAACTGAGCCGAGTTGGGGTTGGGCACGGCGCCCCTGCTTTGAGTAATCGATCGGCCGCTCCGGGTCCGCACCGCGATTAAATCGTCGCCGGCTTCCAGGTCGAATCCTGGCTCGTTTTTGCTGCCGAAGTGGATGGTAGGCATAATGGACTCCTCGAAAAGAAGTTTGCGTTAACGCAGTGCAAGGGCTGGATAATTGCCCTTGGAAGTTAGGCTTGCCTTTTGGGTTGGATTCCGAAATGCAGCCTTGATGAACATGTAGACCTGGCGGCGATAGGCTTTCCGCCAGTTTTCCGAGCAAATCAATCGGTGGAAACGTGAAGCCGTTCGAACGTCTGGTTTTCACCGCTGCTGGAGGTTTTCATTAATTCGACACAAATTCCACCGTATTCAGATCGACGGGTATCTTGATCTGGTTATTGACTTGCTCCAATACTTGACTGAGTCTGCTCTTGAGTTGGCCGCCGTGGGCGATATGGGCAATCAATCGATCGTCCTCTCTCGGCAATGCCGCTAAAAAATCGTCCAGATCGCGGCCGGGCGCGAATTCGCCACCCGCCCAGCGCAACGCGTCCACGCAACGGCGAAAGATTTTCGGATAAATCAGTCTGCCGTGCTCGGGCTCCAGATCCGCTAGTTGAGTGACGGTAAAGCGTTTAGTTCTGTCCAATTTCCAAAGCCCCGATTTGGCGGTCTTGGCTTTTTTATAGGCGGCGATCAAGTTGGCTTGAATATCCGAAGACAGTCCGCCCGAATACAGACCCAGGTATGCCAGGCCGGTTTTGACGGCATGGTAGTTGTAAGTTTTGCTCAGCAAGGTTTCGGTAAGTTTGATGTCAGCGCCGTCTTGGTCGTCCGAATCGCGCAACACAAAAGCGATCGGTCTGCCGTGGCCTTCGAAGCCGTCGCACAGTATCGCCGCCTCGGTTTCCCAGGCAAAGCCGCTAGGCGCGACATGCCAGTTCCATTCCGCGGGATCGACACCCAGCCACTTCAATAGCCCGTCCCGGCTTTCCACGCCATGCGGTTGCTCCACGCCGGCGTAATGCAGTTCCGGCGTATCGATGGCTTGAAAACGGAGTTGATAACTTTCCTCGTCGCCAGCCACACTGGGCGGCGAGAAGTGCGGCAGGCCCTCGAACAGCGACATATCGTTGGCGATAAAACGCATGCTGTCCCCATCCGGCGACTGCCGCTGCCGAACAATCAAGCGGCCTTTAATAAGACGATAGAAACCTAGTGACATGATGAAACTACTTGTAATTGGTTAGAATAGCCGTAGTGGACATATATCATTTGGCGGAACTGTTGACGCGTTCCGCCTTACGGGTTGTGATTTCGATAAATAGGTTAAGTTATTGTCAATGTTGTTATTAAAGTAAGGGCTAAATGTATTTTGAATTTATAGAATAATAATTAAATCGAATTCACTCTGAGTGGCAGGTGCTGAATATTCTATTGCTGGTTAAAATTGATCGGCGCTCTCGTCTGCTGCCAACCGGTGGCCTAGCGCGATGATTGACTTTTTCCGCTGTTAGTTGGGTCCAGCCATTACCGGAATTTATATCATAGATACCAATATAGCCGCCTTTTAGTAGCTGAAAAGGTTTTGTTATTTTATTGGAATAACAAAATTGGGTTGTGTTCGGCTTCCAAAACGATTCAAACCAACTTGGAAACACAAAATCCGAGACTAAAATATTATTTATTTTATAGCCAAATTTATCAGCCTCACAGGCATCGCAAACTTCATAAGCATACAAACGTCCACCGCGATTTGATTCGTCAAAGACGGTAAGATTTATAGTTGGGTCGGCCAACATTTCCAATAACTCATGACTAGCTGTCACGCTCCAGGCATCGCCATAATGCAAGTCGGTTTTTGCAAAAACTTTGCCGATAGGTAAACCGGTACTTGTTAAATCGTGATAACCCAAAGCTCCGGCTTGGTCCGAATCGTCGAGAATGGCAAGCCACCATTCGTGTGCGGTAGGTTTTTCTTGCTTGGATAACGCTCGCAACGTCGCATCAATTCCCCACACTGGAGCAAAATCACGCGAGACTTGGATTTGAAGGGCGGCCACTGTTTTAGCAAAATCCTCATCTTTTACCACGGTGCTGGCATTTATAACTGCAACATGAATATTAGGCATGGCGTGAACTCCGTAATGGTTTAATATTGTTAAGTTGGTAAGTTTTTCAACAGGGTTTAGAAAATGTAAGCATGCTATTTATCAGAAAAAATTCTAAAAAGATAAAGCATGGTCATCCAAAAACTTGGCAATCAGTTAGCTGAATTATTTGGCACATCCATTGAAATAGGCACCTGTATAGAGCCGGTAACTTTGTTGGTTGCTGGCTTGTCTGTTGTAGGAGAAGTTTGCGGTTTTACGTCAATAATTTCCACTTTTATCGGTGCCGTGAATAAGAAGTTTTTGTTATCCGGTTTGATAGGGATTTTGAATGAAATCGGCGAGTCGCCAACGACGGATGCCGAGATTCGTATTTTATTGTCATCCGGTTCGGTATTGGACACTTTAAAAGAGCCAGTGTTTTGTGGTACGAATTCTATCTTGGAGGTATCTAGCTGTTTTAAGTTACTTCCAAGAATTAAAATTTCGTTATTATCAGCCAATACGTTGTTTCCGGAACGAGTCAGTCGTATTTTGTTTGGAATGATTTCCGTGATAAAAGGCTGGAGTTTGGGTTTCGTATCCTGCGGGGCGGCTGGAAACAAAATGTCTTGTGGAATATCCTGAATGCTAACGGTAGCTAAAGAGTATTTCTGTGTCCAATATTTTAACGTAAGAAAATCCCTGCTACGCGCCAATATTTGGCATTCAACGTTGTTTTTGTTACACTGTCTAATATCACTATCCAAGTTTTTATATTTGAGATTCAAGTCATAAAGAATATTTATATGTTCTGACGTTTTATCTTTGCTAAAGAAATAATAGCCGGGATCGTAAAAGAAGTGGCCAATTGTTCCCCAAAAACCGCGACTGTCCGCTCTTCGCCAATCGAAATTTTGTGTCATTGCTAAATGCGGTTCCATAATTTTCCACTGGTCAGAGCCTGATCCTTGTTTACAAGATTTTTCTCCATCAGGGTCAAGGGCCGGCGGAAGGACACATTTTCTAACTCGAAGGTTCAAGTCATTCTGGTCCAAACCAATTAACAGTAATACCGGAAAGGATTGCGGCTGTAAAATATTGGCACTTCGATTGTTTTCGTCTTGTATATCCAGACCTACAAATTGCGGCGCGATTTGATAGCCAAATTGACCACCATTAATACTGTAAGAATTAACAACAGTATTGACAGTTCGGGATCTACTGTCGCTTTGATTGCTGCGGACAAATTGTTCGAAGATGCTGGCTTGACCATCGAGATTCATTTCTTTCAGGATGCCGGCAAGCGCCAAGGAAAACTCCATCACACTTCGTTCCGAATTACTCAAATCCAATGTTTGGCTGGCCGTCAACGGAGAAACAGCAGCAAT
Source organism: Methylomonas sp. LWB (assembly GCF_001856095.1). Taxonomy (NCBI): domain Bacteria; kingdom Pseudomonadati; phylum Pseudomonadota; class Gammaproteobacteria; order Methylococcales; family Methylococcaceae; genus Methylomonas; species Methylomonas sp. LWB. The sequence goes on along the minus strand of NZ_MKMC01000016.1, from coordinate 49,157 downwards.
TAGTGGTTTAGGCCAAATATCTTCATTTTCTGACAAAATGTATTCATTTGGAAAATATTCGAGGGTTGTTGAAGTATTGCAGTTATCAATATCTTGTTTTGCATTTTTAGTATTTGCGTCTTCTGAACCCGTTGATTCAGTTTTTTTAGAGTCTTGCGGTGATTTATCTTCCTCGATATTCCATGTGCTTTTGACCGTTTTTCGTACGTCACAAGGAATCTGTGTTTGCTCTAAAAACTTCTGTTTTGCCTGATAACTCGCGGGGGCATAATCAATTTTCATTTCGGCGGATAATCGCGCAAAAAAACCCTCTCGGGTGCGCCAGCCTGGATTGACCGAAACCATCGAGGAGGCAATAAATAATACCTTCCCTTTGAATTGGTTGGCCATTGAAGGATCGCCAAGAATGCGGTAGGCGGTTTCGACCGCTTTGTCGCCAGCCGCGATATGTAGCGCATCGCGATTACTGATTGATAATTGAAGATCGCTCGGCAACAGCGTTCCAGGCGCCTTAACCAAGCTATTGTCTTTTAATAGCGCTTTAGCTTCATCTGCAAATTTTGGGTCTTTGGGATCAATCGGCGTTGTCGTGTCTCGGTGGGGTGCTGTTGCTGAAACCGGTTTTAAATTGGTTAAACAATCGTCCCAGGTTTTTAATTTAGTTTCTTTCTTATCAGGATCGGACTCGTCAACATATAGCGCTTTTCTTTCATTACAAATTGCCATTTTCTCGGTTGTATATCCGTCTAGTGCCGATTCTGAGCTTTGGTATTGCTGTAAATCCGTCTGGAATTGTTGGCCAATCATCGGGTTATTTTTGATTTGCAATGAACCGGCTATCACGTTGGCCATCATCAATGCATGCGCAGCACCGCCTTGAGATATTTTTTTGGCCTCTTCCAAATACTCCTTGCTGTCTTTCTTCAAGTCGAAGTTATTGCTACTTTGGCTTTTTCCCAGAACAGGATAAGACATAAGCACTTCGCCGAATTCGTCATTCATACTGCGTAAGGTGTCGAGTGCTTCGGCAGCGCTATCCAAATGTTCTTTTATATCCTCTATATCTTTCATCGACTGATTCGGTTGATCGGCAAAACTAATTGAAATAATTATTGAAAGTATTGTGAAAAATATATTTAATAGTGTTTTTTTCGATTTCATAATGTATTTTGTTAAAGTTTTTATAAAATTCGTTAATAAAAAGGTATGCTTATCGATAATGGATACTAACTGCCTATATTTCAGTGAGCTATATGTTCACGCATAGCGATAGTTATCGAATTTATCTTAGATTGGGATATTCTCGGTCCTAAATATATTAATTTATGAGCCTATTGTTGATTCTCTCGAAATACAATTCTTTACGCCACTTGTTTTCCGTACTAGTACAAATGTACTGGGTCTATTGTGGGCTGTACGGGGTTACAATCCTCTAATCAGGCTTGCCACGGGGATGAAGACTGTGAATATTTTGTTGATCGACGACCACTTTTGCGCGCGCGAAGGGGTGGCGTGTTTGTTGAAACAGATTTATCCGGACGTGCAAGTGTTCGAGGCCGAGAGTTTCGCGGCCGGCCTGGCCATCGCCAACGCCCAGCCGTTGAATTTGGTGTTGCTGGATTTGCAACTGCCGGATTGCAGCGGTTTGGAGGGCTTGGCTAAGCTGAAGGCGGATTTTCCGGAGCTGTGCGTGGTGATGTTTTCCGGAGTCGGTGATCGGGATTTGGTGTTTCAGGCTTTGAAGGCGGGGGCGATGGGCTTCGTGGTCAAGACGATTTCTCGGCAGGGGTTTGTCGAAGCCTTGCGCGATTTGTTGTCGGGCCGGGTGTATTTGCCGGCGACGGTCACCGGCGAGACGCCGGCCGGCGACGCCGGTGCGCCGAGCGGACTGGCCCAGGTTACCGATCCGGCCAGTCTGGGTTTGACGCCGCGCGAATTCGATATTTTGCGCTGGATCGCGCGCGGCTACAGCAATAAGCAAATCGCGCTGCAATTGGCGATTCAGGAGCAAACCGTCCGCAACCACCTGCGGCCGATTTTTTTGAAGTTCGGCGTGACTCGGCGCACCGAGTTGCTGGTCAAGCTGTTTGTGCGAGGGATTGTGTTTGGTAAGCCGGGAGTGGGCAATAGCTAGGCTGATTCGGCGTCTCGCCCATCGTGCGCAGCATGGCTTCCATCAGCGTCTTGGGACTGGCCGGCTTGCGCAACAAGCCGGTACGGGCCGGCCACAGTGCCTTGTCTTGCTCGGAGATGCCGTCTGCCGAGAGCACCAGAACCGGCACCGGGCCGCAGTCGGCGTGGACGGCGGCGATGACGTCGTGAGCAGTTTCGTGTTGTTTCAAGTAAAAGTCGGTAATTAGCAGGTCCGGAATCGCCAGATTGTCGGCCAGTGTCATGTGGGTGTCGGCCAACGACAAGGCGGTTTGCACTTCACAACCCCAACTTTGCAACTGGCAGGCCAGGCCGTCCAGGGCTTTGGCGTCGTCGTCCACGATCAAGACGTAGCGGCCGCTGAAGTCGCCGGTGACGGCCGGCTCGCCGGTGTTGGCGTCTTGTTGGTGCGCGATCGGTAGATAGACTTGAAAGTCGCTGCCCCGGCCTGGGCGCGAATCAAGGTTCATCGTGTGGTTGGGCAAGTGTTGCAGCATCGTTGACGCATAGTACAAGCCGATGCCCAGGCCCGGCGTCGTGGCGTCGGTTTCGCGTCCGAGTTTACCGCGCACCGCGTCTTCGAAGATCTTGTCGCGCAGTTCGGCCGGGATTCCGGCGCCGCTGTCGCGGATGTGCAGTTTTAGCCGGCCGGCGCCGATGTTGACCGCCGCCACGCTGATCCAGCCCGAGCGGGTGTATTTGATGGCGTTGTCGATCAGATTGCCGACGATTTGCGCCAATATGCTGGGATCGGTATGTACGTTGTAAGGCGGTTTGCGGCGCAAGCGGACCTTTAGGCGCAGGCCGCGCGCGGCGGTTTGCGGTGCGAATTGGGTTTCCAGACTCGCGAGAAAAACATTGATATCGACGGTGGCGAGTTGCGGGATTTGCTTGCCGTTTTCGACGTTGGCGATCTGAAAGATATGGTTGATGGTGCGGCTTAGTTCGTCGATGGCCAAGCCCATGCGGTTGGCCAGCGGTTTTAAATGCGCCTGAGTCGGCTCGCCGCAGGCGGTTTCCATCACCGAGGCGTAACAATTCAAGGCTTGTAGCGGTTGGCGCAAGTTGTGACCGATTTGTGCTAGGAAGCGCGCCTTGTCGTCGGCGTTTTGCTGGGCATTGCGTTTTTCCCGAAAGGATTTGCGGGCGTAAGCTTCAAGTTGGCAACGGGTGCAGACGCCGAACAGGTTGACGATGGTCAGATTAATCATCGACGAGATCAGGTCCGCCGCCCCGACACCTAAGGCATGGCCGGCCAACGGCATCGCGATCGACGTGGCCCAGCCGAAGCCGATCGTCGCGCGCAAGGACATGAACATTTGTCCGTAACTAAAAAAGTACATCGGCAGTAAACAGGGCCAGGTCGATGGGTAATCGGCCGCTTTGCCGTCGATGATGAACAGGATAAGCAAATTCGCGGCCGACAGGCCGGCGCTCCATTTAGCGATGGTATTAATCTGGCGGACGGCATCCCCATGAGTTTGCAAATATGCGAACAAGCCGACCAGTACCGCGATGATGGGCATTCGCGGCAGGGCATTGCCGATCGAGTCGGCGCCAGTGTGTAAATCCAGCAGGATGTAGGCCAGGAAGGCGCCGGCACCGAGTAATAACGCCCATTTCAGAGGAGCCAGCAATACTTGGTAACGTTCCCGCCAAAACGCCTGTTCGGACGCGGCGTCGAATTTGGGTATCGCGAATAAATGACCGGGACTTATAGCGTCGCAACAGGCTTTGAAGACCGCGGAAAAATCGGGTTTGGCCGGCGCTCTGAAAAAAGCGAGGTTGGCTAGATTGGAGTAAGGACTGAAGTTTTGCATGCCGCGATATCCGAGTGCTCGGCGGCATTTGCTGACGAATAAGGAAGCCGGCTAGCCGCGCTGATTGTTATTTTTCATGCGAGCGGCATTGTCCCTAGTCCGGACGGATTTGGCAATTGTGAAAATCTAACAGGGAAACTATAGCATTCCTCGGCTACACTTAACGGCTGCCGTTTAGAACGCGACGCCAATATCGCCGGTAAACTCGGTGTGTGCTGATGGACGAGGGGACGCACACGGGCCACGATTGCCGAAATGTGCATTGGGTAGTTCAGATCTGTTCAAGACCGTCATGCCCGCCGGGAAGCGGGCTTCCAGTGCCATGGATGGTATGTTTAAATCCGTCCGTGGCGTCCGGATTCGCTCCGCGCTCTAACGGGTCCGGCAATCCGTGCCGGAATGACAATGTTCATTGAGTAATCCGACAAAGTAGCAGTAGGCGGCAGACTTTCTCATCCCCGCAAAAAACGTATCGTAACGGTTCAATGTTACTCTCGTAACACGAACCTCGCCCCCGCAATCGCGGCTGAAGCCGTTCCGACAATCGCCAAGCGTTTTTCCGAGCCAACGCGCAGAATATGGATTGAAATGTTCAGAGGTGCCTGTTGGAGCGGCTCGTACCGCTCCAACACTACCAATTTTCTACAGCACGTCGGCGGCCATCAAAAATTACAGCGGCCGAACTTGCCGCGTCAGCCGGCGTTTTCCTCGGCGGCCTTGGCAAGTTTCTTCAGTACGCTTTTGCCTATCTTAGCCACGAAGTCTTCCGGATTGTCGTATTGCTGTTGTTGCACGAATTCGACAATGGATTTGACCAGTTTCTTGGTGTCGGCGATTTCCTGGTGCGAACGGCCGCAGCCTTGGCAATGGCTGCCGTCGCTGGTGCATTGGTCGATACAAGGGCTGTATTTCATGGTCTGTCCTGTTCAAAGAGTGAAGGTTGGTGAATCGAGTTCCGGGATTAGGGTGCTTTGACGGCGCTCGGGGTCGCGTCCGTGGCGGTTATCGAGCACGCGTTCATACGAACAAAGGCGGACCCCGAACGCTCGCAAGCAAGGCGTCCCCCGAAATCCGGTGTGGAAGCGCTGTCGATCGCGGCTAAAGTCGCTCCGATGCGGTTGACGTTCATTGGCTGGGCGGAGGCAACCGTTTCATGATCGTTAGGGGGTTAACGCGCGTCGGCTTCCGGTGTATGCAAAGTGACCGGCCAACTGACGATGTGCGCCAAGCCGCCTTGAATTTCCAAGTGGGCTAGGATCGCGGCAACCCGCTCGGGGCGGTCGTAAAACTCGACCACCAGCGGCAGGTCCAGCGCCAGATCGGCCAGTGCGGCGGTGCGGATTTCCCGGTCGGCGCCAAAGCCGGCGATGCCGCGCAGCACCGTGACGCCGCGCACGCGTTCGTCGCGTAAAGTATCCAACAACCGGGCCAGCAGATGCTCGCCCTCGCGCAGATAAATCCGCGCCAACGTTACGGTTTCCATTGCCATAGCCAATTCCCCAAGCGCGAACCCAACCAGACCGTCGCGACGCCGAGCATCGCATTGACGACGAACAAACTCAACAAGCCCTGGAACTCTAGGCGAATCTCAGGCAGTCCCAACGTCAGTCTCAGCGTCGAGACCACGGTCAATAGCCCTAGCAGCACGACGTAAATCGCGGCTCGCCATTCGGCCGAGTATGCGCCCCTTTGCAACAACCATTCGGTGGCGGTGGCAATCAGCAAGGCCAACAAAAGTGCCAGCGCCATTTCGCCGTAGCGCAGACCGTGGCCCAGCCAGGGATATAAGGCGTCGGCGAACAAGGTGCGGCCCCAGATTAGGCCTACCCAGCAGGCCACCAGGCACAATACGGTGCTCAGTAAAATATTTAGGAAAGCCTTCAGTAAACTGCCGGCCTCGAACAGGTACAGGGTTTCGATGGCGAAGGTCGAAAACGTGGTGTAGGCGCCGAGGAATCCGACCAGGATGGCGGCCCGCCATTCGACCGCCAGCGCAAAACGTTGCAGCATCAATTCGGTCAGAAACCCCATCAAAAACGAGCCGGACACGTTGATGAACAGCGTGCCGTGCGGAAAGCCGCGCCCTAGCAGCCCGTAGATCGCGTTCGCCAGTAAAAACCGGCTGACCGCGCCGATCGAACCGCCCAGGGCAATGGCCAGGATTTGCTGCATCGCCGCGCCGTCAGCTCGCTTCGTCGCTGCCGGCCGGCGGCAAGACCCGGTCCACGTACAAGGTCGCGGCAATCACCGCGGTCTGGCCCATCACCAGATTGACGATGGGCAGCGTCAGGCCCAGGCCGGTCAGTGCGCCGAAGCTCAACATGCTCCAGCGCCGCTGTTGCATGAAGCGCTTTTGCGCGTCGAAGGTTTGGCCGCGATTTTCCAGCGGATAGGCGATAAATTCCATCGCGATGCCCCAGGCCGCGAACGCCGCCCACAGCACCGGCGCGATCAGATTTACCACCGGAATCAGAAACAGCACCAATAGCGGCAGCACCCGCAGCAACAGATAGCCGATGCGCTTCAGTTCGCCGAAAAACACCCGGTCCCAGCCGGCGTCGGCCGCGACCGGCGCGTGGCCGTGCAACAGAGACAAGGTTTTGGCTGACAGGCGGCTGTAATAGGGCGCGGCGATCAAATTGGCGACCAGCGTGAACGTAAAGAAGCCGATCAGCAAGAAACTGATAAAAAACAACGGCCATAGTATCCAGCTCAACCAGGATAGCCAGTCGGGAATCGCTTGGTGGATCAGCGCGGACACCGAGTGATAGCCGAGGATGAAGGCGCCGGTATACAGCACCGTATTAATCAACAGCGGAATCAGCAAATACTGGCGCAGTTCGGCGCGGGTCAGTAATTTCAAGCCGTCCAGCAAACAGCCGACGGCCAGCAGCGGGCTGTTAGCGTCGCGGATAGCGTTCATGGCGCCAAACTCCTTACCCCGTGCAGGCCGGGATCGACGACGACACCGCGTTCGGTGACGATGGCGGTGATCAATTCGGCCGGCGTTACGTCGAATACCGGATTCCAGGCGCCGACCAGCGAATCGCTGTCCAAATAGCAATCGGCCAGCAATTCGTTGGGATTGCGTTCTTCGATTTCGATGGCGTCGCCGGTCGCCAGACTCAGGTCCAGCGTGGAGGAGGGCGCGGCCACCATCAACTTGACGCCGTGGCGTTTGGCCAGCACCGCCAGCGAATAGGTGCCGATTTTGTTGGCGACGTCGCCGTTGGCGGTGATCCGATCGGCGCCGACCACAATCCAGTCGATTTTGCCGGACTTCATCAACCAGGCCGCCGCCGAATCGGCGATCAGCGTGGCCGGAATGCCGTCCTGGGCCAGCTCCCAAACCGTCAGTCGGGCGCCTTGCAGCCAGGGGCGGGTTTCGTCGGCGTAGACTTTGTTAATCTGACCGCGCCGGTGCAGGCTACGGATCACGCCCAGCGCGGTGCCGTAACCGCCGGTGGCCAACGCGCCGGCATTGCAATGGGTCAGTACCGAGCAAGCCCCGCCGATTAAATCGGCGCCGCGTTCGCCCATCGCATAATTGGCGGCGATGTCGTCGGCATGGATGGCTTCGGCTTTGGTGGCGAGCGCCGCGAGCGGGTCGGCGGGTGCGGCGGCCAGCACGTCGCGCATTTGCGCCAGTGCCCAGAACAGATTGACGGCGGTCGGCCGCGATGCGGCCAGCAGGTCGATGTCGCGGGCGACTTTGTCTTGCCAGGTCGGGTCCGGGTAGTGATATTTGGCCGATAGTACGACGCCGTAGGCGGCGGCGATGCCGATGGCCGGCGCGCCGCGTACCCGCATCGACACGATCGCGTCGGCCACGCCGGCGGCATCGCGGTATTCGTCGTAACGGATATGCGCCGGTAAGGCCCGTTGATCCAAGACGTTCAGACTGGAGCCGGTCCACTGTAGGGCTTGTACCGATAATTGAGAGCTCATGCGTAAGATGTATGTTGTCGGAAAAGGGGGCTTGGCTTAGATCTACTTCGTCAGATTATTCAATAAGCATTGTCATTCCGGCATGGATTGCCGGACGCGTTAGAGCGCGGAGCGAACCCGGACTCCATGAATGGATTTAAGCCTACCCTCCATGGCACGGGATGCCCGTTTCCCGGCGGGCATGACGGTCTTGAACAAATCCGACAAAGCAGAATTTAGTCGCTGTCGTCAGGCAACGGTTCGGGAAGTCGATGATTTTACCTGAGCGTTTCGACTATTTTAAGCCGATTCCGGCCCGCTTCGATAGGCCGGCGTTCGGCTTGACCGGGCGCGGAGGGCCCACTTTAACCGCTTTCGTCGTCCAGGCCGGGATATTGCGCTATTAAACCCCGTAAATAGTGCAAGGCCCGCGGCAGATCGTATTTTTCGACCAATGGGTCCATGGTTTGGATTGCTTCGGCCGCGACCACGCGGGCCAGCGCCGGCTTGAGGTCTCGCCAAGCGTCGGCGGCTTTCAAATTGCCGCCCGCCAGCAATATCGCCAGTTCCCGCAGCCGCTCGCGTAAGGTGTCGAGCGAAATCGGCGCGGCCGCCGCCGGCGGATCGACGTCGCGGGCGCAGGTGCCGGCGGCGGGAATCCAGCGCCGCAACACATCGAACAACAGGTCCGGATCGAAGGGCTTGGCCAGAAAATCGTTCATGCCGGCGTCGCGGCAGGCTTGGCGGTCTTCCTCGAAGGCGTTGGCGGTCATCGCCACGATGGGTAGCTCGTGGCCGTGGTCGGTGTTCCGAATCAAGCGGGTGGCTTGCAGGCCGTCCATGACCGGCATCTGCATGTCCATTAAAATAAGGTCGTAGCGGCGTAGCTCGACCATTTCCAGTGCTTGTTGGCCGTGCTCGGCCACGTCGACTCGCAAGCCGACGCTTTCCAGCAAGGCCTTGGCGACTTCTTGGTTGATATCGTTGTCCTCGACCAACAAAATCTCGGCCGAGCGACGGAAATCGGGCGCCGGCACTTGGGCGATCGGCGCGCTAGGGTTCAGCTCGCGTTGCAGCGGAACTTCGAACCAAAAGGTGCTGCCCTGGCCCGGTTGGCTGTCGACGCCGACGTTGCCGGCCATCATCCGCGCCAAATGGCGGCTGATGGCCAGGCCCAAGC
>NZ_MKMC01000016.1:0-40066 GCF_001856095.1 Methylomonas sp. LWB | reverse complement strand
GGCGGGTGGTCGAGGATTGGCCTTGTTCGAAGGCGTTGAACACCCGCTCGCACTGTTCCGGCGTCATGCCGATGCCGCTGTCCTCAACCTCGAAACGTACCCAGTATTGGTGTTCGTCGCTGGATTGCAGGCGGCTGCGCAGCACGATCCGGCCCCGCTCGGTGAATTTGACGGCATTGCTCAGAAAGTTGATCAAGATCTGGCAGATGCGCAGCGGATCGCCGAGCAGAATCAAGGTGTTCAGCGGCGGATCGGTTTCGTGGGTCAAGCTCAGGCGCTTGGCGGCGGCGCGCTCGCCGACGATGCTGCAGGCGTGATCGGCGATGGCGGCGATATTCAGCGAGGTTTTCTCCAAGGTCATGCGTTCGGCCTCGATTTTCGACAGATCGAGGATATCGTTGATCAAACCGAGCAAGTGCTTGCCGGCCACGCTGATTTTTTCCAGCTTATCGCGTTGGCTGGGTTGGGTTATCTCCATGCGCAGCAAGTGAGCCATGCCCAGAATCGCGTTCATCGGGGTACGGATTTCGTGGCTCATATTGGCCAGGAAAGCGCTCTTGGCGCGATTGGCGCTTTCGGCTTCCTCGCGGGCGAGTTCCAGTTCGGCGGTGCGTGAACGCACCAAGTCGGCCAGATGATCGCGGTAATTACGCAGCTCGGTTTCGGCCCGCTTGAGTTCGCCGATGTCGGTAATCACCACGACGCGACAGCTATGGTGGGCGAAGATGATGTCGTGCGAACTGACCACGACCGGTACCGCGCTGCCGTCCTTGCGCAGATGTTGCCATTCGCCGGTATTGGCGAACCCGCGCAGTTTGGCGGCCAGCTCGATGATCTTGGGTCTCTGCGTGGCGTCGAACAAGTCGGTCAGCAGCAGGTGTTGCGCTTCGTCGGCTCGGTAGCCGTACAGCGCGGTGAAGGCGTCGTTGACCGCCACCAGCTTTAACGTGCCGCGCTCGTAAATCAGCATCGGCGCCGGGTTGTGCTCGAACAAATTGCGAAATTGCGCTTCTATCGATTTGCGTTCGGTAATGTCCGACCAGATCAGCGATAACATCGGCCGATTTTCGATTTGAATCGCTTGGACGCTGACGTGAACATCGCGCGGACTGCCGTCCTTGCAACGGCTGAGCGTGTCGAATTGCCGGGCGTCCCGGCCCTCGGTCGGGGCTAGCCTTTCCAGCATTGGCGCGGCGTCGGCTTGGATATCCGGCAGGCGCAGTTTGGCGAATTCGTCGCGGCTGTAACCGAGGTTTTCGCAGGCGGCGTCGTTGAATTCGACGAAAGCCAGCGTCTCGGCATCGATGAGCATGATGGCGTCCGAGGCTTGCGAAACAATCGCCCGAAAGATTTTTTCGCGCTTACGCGATTTTTCCTCGATTTGGCGGCGTTCTATCGTCGAAGCGAGCCGCTCGGCGATCGCATTCAGCAACTGTTGCTCTTCGGCCAGCATCGCCGGGGCGTCGGCCGGGGTGGGCGGCGGTATCGCATAGGCGACGCTAACTTCGCCGTCGTTCAGCGTCCCGACGCGGATCGGGGCGCTGATCCAAGCTGCGTCGGCCGAACAGTCGCCACTGCGAAACGTGAGATCTCGCCAGCGTATCGCCGCGACCGCGAAATCGGGGTAAGGCCAACCGGCCGGTAGTTCCTGGACAGCCGCTTGCAGCACGTCCGGCAACGGCAGGTTCAAATTTTCGGTGGCGCGAAACACCGCGTGCAAGCAGGCTTGCTCTTGAATGCGCCGGTCCAGGGCCCGTTGCGCTTGGTACAACTGAGTGATGTCGCGCGCCATGCCCAATACGCCGAGTAGCTTGCCGTCGGCGGTCGTCACCGGGGTTTTGATGGTTTCGTATAGCCCGGTGTGGCTGGCGTCGGCCAGGGTCAGCCATTCCTGGTTGATCATCGGTTTGCCGGCGGCGACGGCTTTGAAGTCGTGTTCCCGAAAAAAGTCGGCGAGTTCGACATCGACGAAATCGTAGTCGGTCTTGCCGACGATGCTGGCTTCGTCGGCGCCGAATAGGGCTTCGAAACTGGCGTTGCAGAGCAGATAGGTGCCGTTGGGGTCCTTGAACCAGACTTTGTCCGGCATGGCCCTGAGCAGGGTGCGCAGTAGTTCGCGGTGTTCGGCCAAGGCATCGAGCACCCGTTGGCGTTCGGAAAAATAACTGGCCAAGGCCATGCCGATCACCGACAGTACCGACATGAACAGCCAGTAATTGATTTCCGGTTGGCCGATCGGCCGGTTTTGGTAAATTTCCCAATGGTGTCCGTTCATGCCGACCATGGCTTGCATCGCGATGACCGCGAGAATCAGGGTCGTGGTTCTCGGTCCGACCCTGACCGCGGCCCAACTAACCAACAAGTAAATCCACGGCGTTTTGGCGTATTCGCCCAAGTTGTCCTGAAACCAGTTTAAAAATACGATTTGGCCGGCCAGCGCGCTCAAGCCCAGAATCAGGCAGGCTTCGGCGACCGGCTTGAAGCGGCGCGGTAGGCGAAGACCGTCCCGCCAGACCAGAATCAGCGGCGCGACCAGTATCGTGCCTAGCGTGTCGCCCAACCACCAGTGCAACAACGCGATCCGGAAACCGGCCGTATCGACTACGCCGTTGATCAATAGGCAGCTAGCGCCGACTAGCGCCGACAGCGTACACGCCAGTCCGCCGAAGCCGATCAATAACAAATAATCGGCGAGGTTGAGGATGCGGCGGTCGAATCCGACGATTCGCCACAGCAGATAAGCGCCCAAGCCGGCGCTGGCAATGCTACCGGCCGAGATGGCCAGCGCGATAGCCGGCGGTTGGCCTTGCCACAGATTTAAACTCAGCGCACCGAGCCCGAGCGCCCACAAATAACGGTGGCCGCCGAGAAGTATCGTCGCCAGCGCCAGACCGCTGGGCAAAAACAGCACGCTGGCGACGCTGACGGTGGAGAAATACAGCAGGGACAGTCGGCCGCTCAACGCATAAAGCCCCGCGATGCCGAAACCGATCAACCAGTCCGACAGCCTTACCGCTTTCATATCCCACTCACCAGCGCGCCGAGTGGATTGCGGCGCGGCCAGGTTTCGCCGCGCCCGGCCGGGAATATCCGAGGCGGGACGGCGCTAGAGAAACCGATTGGCTGCGAGGAAATGGGGTCTGACATGTTGTTTGACGCTTCTCGATTGGCGGGGACTGGTCTCGGCCCTACGGCGGCGCGGTATAATCATCGCCTTTTAAGCTCGGGAGTACCCATGCAGGTCGACCTTTTGATACAGGCCCGATGGATTATACCGGTGGAACCGGCCTCGGTAGTTTACGATAACTATAGTCTAGCGATAGACGGCGGCAGAATTGTCGATTTGTTGCCTAGCGACCTTGCCCTGCGAAAGTATCGTCCCAGGGTGCTGGAGATACGCGACCGGCATGCGCTAATTCCGGGCTTGATCAATTGCCACACGCATGCGGCGATGACTTTGCTGCGCGGCTTTGCCGACGATCTGCCGTTAATGGATTGGTTACAGAACCACATTTGGCCCGCCGAACAGCAATGGGCTAGCGAGGCCTTTGTGCGCGACGGTACCGATTTAGCCATCGCCGAAATGTTGCGCGGCGGTACTACCTGTTTCAACGATATGTATTTCTTTCCGGAAATCACCGCGCAACAAGCGCTGCAACACGGGATTCGCGCCAATATCGGCTTGATCGTGTTCGATTTTCCGACTCTGTGGGCTGAAAACGCCGACGCCTATTTGGCTAAGGGTTTGGCCCTGCACGAACAATTGCGCCACGAAAGCCTGCTCAGCCTGTCGTTCGCGCCGCACGCGCCGTATACGGTGTCCGACGCGCCGCTGAGCCGGGCGCTGACCTATGCCGACGAGATGAATTTGACGCTGCATATGCATGTGCACGAGACGGCCCACGAGGTCGAACAACAATTGGCCAACACCGGCCAGACCCCGTTGCAACGTTTGCGCGATCTGGGTTTGCTGACTTCCTCGTTCATTGCCGTGCACATGACCCAGATGTCCGCCGAGCAAATCGCCGAATTCGCCGAGACCGGCGCGCATATTGTCCATTGCCCGGAATCCAACTTGAAACTGGCCAGCGGATTCTGTCCGGTGGCGGACTGCTTGGCGGCCGGTATCAACGTGGCGCTGGGGACAGACGGCGCCGCGAGCAATAACGATCTGGACATGCTGGGCGAAATGCGCACCGCAGCCTTATTGGCCAAGGGTGTCGTCGGCGACGCCAGTGCGGTGTCGGCCTGGACGGCGCTGGAGATGGCGACGATCAACGGCGCGAAAGCGCTGGGCTTGGACACCGAGATCGGTTCGCTGGTGCTCGGCAAGGCAGCCGATGTCGTGGCCATCGATTTAAGCGCCCCGGAAACTCAGCCGTGCTTTCATCCGGTCGCGCAAATCGTCTACGCGGCCGGCCGGCATCAAGTCAGCGACGCGTGGGTAGCCGGCAAGCCCTTACTAAGTCAACGCCGTCTGACGACGCTAGATCTCGACGAACTGACGCAACGCGTCGAGCAGTGGCGCCAAAGGATGAACGCCGGGCCGAGCTAGAAGGGATATTGCCAGCGGTCGGCGCCGAAGGAAACACGGTGTTAATGGTCCTGACCGGTTGGCTACCTGCCGAGCCTCGATAGCGCGCCGGACAGGTTTTTGTTGAGGGCGCACGTTGGCCGAAACGAAGTCATGGCTTCGGCTTCGCTTCTCTCAAGTTTCCCGCCCCAGCGCTCACCGCTTGGCTGCCGAGAACCAGAACGGCGCTTACCGGTCGCCGGGCGTAGGGATGTTCCGCCAAATCAAGACGGCACGCTTACAGTTTCAAATTATCCAAGGCCGTAACAGAGACGGCATCTCCTAAAATTGTCTATAGAAAACTTCTGCAATAGGCTATATTTCAACCGGAACTGAAAAGTCTAAGCGGGAAAGCTAGCTTATCCGAGGTGTTGAAATCAGCTGGCGGGCCGCTTTAGATGGAATGGGTATTTTTATTTAAAATTAAGCCAGATATTTTTAAATTAAAAATATTCAATTGCATATTCGAATTCATATTCGAATTTCGGCAGGGCTCTGTCGATGTTTGAACTTAGCTTCCAGGCACTATAGAGTAACTGAGCGTTTTATGAGTCAATCGGATTTCGAAGAGTATTCCCAAAAATCGATACATTTTTTTAGTCGCCACGTTCCGCCGTTATTGGTAAAAGCGCTGAGTTTAATTCAATCAAATCCCACCGTGGTGGATGTGGGTTGCGGCGATGGGCATTTGGTTTGGTCGTTGTCCGAGAATAGTCATATCGCTGTCAATAGCCGAGTAATCGGCGTCGATATGTCGCCTATTCGCGTTCGACGATTCAGCGAATTAACCGGCTATCCTGGCATTGTGGCCGAAGGACACCATATTCCGGGATTGGCCGACGAAAGTGTCGATCTGACGATCAGTACCATGGTTTTGGAGCACGTACCGGACGAACTCGAATATCTGGCCGAATTGGCGAGAATCACCCGTCGGGGCGGTTGGTTGTATCTCAGTACCGTCATTAGAAAATCCGGCGCATGGTATTTTCGCAAGGCGCCGGACGGGCGGCGCGTACTCGATTCCACGCATCTTCGAGAATATCCTTCGGTGGATTCGGTGGTTAAATTATTAGAAGCCAGTGGTTTTACCGTAAATGATCAATGCCTTACCCGTTTGATTTTTCCGATTGCTCATCCTGTCGTCAGGCTTTTGCATGCCTGGAGACCGATTAAAGAGGTTCAGAGAATTTTCCTAAACCCGGCGTATGCGTGGATAGAGAAACTTGCGTTGCCAATTCCGCGTTATCGTTCGATTGAGCTTTTAGCGACGCGTCGCGATATCTGAGGCTCTCAAGATTCGAATGCTGTTTGATTCAGTCAACAAAATAATAAGGTTTTAGTAAAAATACCCATTGTAGGAAATCAGTTAGTGACATCTGAAAATATCGAGTTACCCCGTATTTTGATTGTGATACCAACCTTAGGCGAGCGGCTTGACACGCTACGAAGAACGCTGTCGTCTATTAAAGACCAGGCAGGTGTTTTAGTGGATACCGTGTTGGTATCTACCGCTCAAACACCGGAGCTTTCAGAGATTGCAACTACTTTTGGTGCAAGAGTCCTGGTGCATCCAGGAAAAATTTCAGCGGCGGTGAACGCCGGATTCTCGGAAGCGTTGCCGGTGCATCGCTATGCGGGCTGGCTGGGCGACGACGATATGCTGCGTCCTGGGGCGCTGGCCACCGCGAGCGCTTTGCTGGGCAGCGATGCTTCCGCCGTCGTTGCTTATGGCGCTTGCGATTATGTCGATAGCAGCGGGAGTTTGCTTTTTACCCGCCGTCCGCCGTTCGCGGCGCCGTTTTTATTGCAGTTTGTTCCTGGTTTGATTAAGCAAGAAGCCTGCCTGTTTCGGCGTAGCGCGTTAACCGAGGTTGGCGGATTGGATGAAACATTAAAGTACACGATGGACTTGGACCTGCTGCTGAAATTACGGCGAGTAGGTGCGTTCGTTAAAACAGAACAGGTCTTGGCGGCGTTTTGTTGGCATGCCGGGTCGTTAACGATAGCCAACCGCCGGGCGTCGCTAGACGAAGCACAAGCCGTCCAGTGTCGGCATGTTCGCGGAATTTTCAAAATCTTCAGCCCGGTTTGGATGTATCCCATCAGGTATCTTATTTTCTTGCTGAATTGGAAAATCAACAAAGGATTAGCAAGCGCTTGTGAACAGCAATCATAAAATCTTATCCGTGTTATAGGATGTGGGTTTGTCGGCTGGCCTAATACAATTTTCAGCTTAATCAGAGCTGCAAATAATAAAATAAAATTCATTCTAAAAATTTCAGCGTTGAGCTATGACAAAGCGAAAAAAGTACAATCAGACTCGTCAGCTTGAAAATTCAACTCAAGCGGATCTGAATAAAAGGAGTTCGGGTGCTGGCCGCTCATTCAAGCTATTTAATGCACAGTTTTTTCGTTTCTTAGTTGTTGGTACGATCAATACCGGGTTCAGCTACTCCGTTTATGCTCTACTATTATTCTTTGGATTAAACTATAAGTTAGCCAATTTGGCGGCTTTGATTCTTGGTATTATCTTCAGCTTTATTACTCAGGGGCGTTTCGTATTTCGGAATACGAATGGCAAGTTATTTTTCCGTTTCGCATTTTGTTGGGCCTTGCTTTATATTTTTAACATTCGTCTGATCGAGTTTTTTATTAACCAAGGCTTCGATGCCTACCAAGCGGGTGCTATCGCGGTGCCACCAATGACGGTGCTTTCTTACTTTATTCAAAAAATAGTCATTTTTAGGAAACGCGCGGTTCAACCCGAGACGTCAACGATAGAAAATATCGTTAAGCCTAAACTATCTTTTAAGAATACTAAATTGTCGGTAGTGGTGCCTTGTTACAACGAAGAAGAAGTATTACCCGAAACGAATAGCCGGTTGCTTGAGTTAATGAAGGAGATGCAAGAGCTTGGCTTGGTGTCGCAGGATAGCTTTATCTATTACGTTGATGACGGTAGCAAAGATAAAACCTGGGAACTGATTTCGAAATTTAATCAACAGAATGCTTGTATTCGAGGGATTAAGTTGTCTAGAAATCGCGGTCATCAGAATGCATTAATTGCCGGACTTTTTAATGCGGATGGCGAAGCAATTGTATCGATCGATGCGGACCTGCAGGACGATATTCAGGTTATTAAAGAAATGATTTATAAATTTAACGAAGGTTGCGAAATCGTGTATGGCGTCCGATCCTCGCGAGAGACCGATAGTTTCTTTAAGCGAGTGACCGCGCAACTTTATTACAAGTTGTTGAAAACGATGGGTGTCGATATTATTTATAACCATGCCGATTATCGATTAATGAGCAAACGAGTGATCGATTGCTTAAAAGACTTCAACGAAGTTAACTTGTTTTTGCGAGGCATCATTCCACAGCTCGGGTTTAACACCGCGACAGTCTATTACGAACGCGGCGAACGGTTTGCCGGCGAGTCCAAGTATCCGCTAAGTAAAATGTTGGCACTGGCTGCCGACGGCGTCACTTCGTTCAGCGTGGTGCCGTTGCGGATGATTACTTGGATTGGTCTTGGCGTCAGTTTGGCGAGTTTAGCGATGGTCGTTTGGATTTTTGTGGCTAAATTCGCTCTGGAAGCGACAATTCCAGGTTGGGCCTCTACCGTTTTGCCCATTTATTTTATCGGTGGAATACAGTTGTTGAGCATAGGCATCTTAGGTGAATATTTATCCAAGGTTTACATGGAAACTAAGCAACGGCCAAGATTCTTTATCGAAGAGATTCGTTGATAATGATTGCAAACTTTCCCATCGCTTATTTGGACCGGCGATACCGCTTTTCTCTATACCTGTTTATTATCCTGTCGATTGCGTTGGCAACAAGGTTGGTGTTTTTTAACGGGCCTTTTGGTTCCGACGATTTGGTTTATCTCCGCCGCTCGCTTGATGTTACCTACGGCGAATGGGCTAGCGCGAATTACAACGGCGCATTACGCTACGGTTACAATATTCCGTCCGGTTTCATTCTCTATCTGTTTGGAGTGAATCTTTTTACAGCCAATTTATGGCCTTTGCTATGTTCATTAATTGAGATAGCTTTGGTATTTCGATTTGTTTGGAACGGGATCAACCACAAAACGGCGATTTATTCGGCACTTTTTCTGGCGTTGATGCCCTTGCATGTGGCCGTTTCCACACGGCTACATGCCGATCCCGTGGTGTCGATGTTTTTGACCTTTAGCTTCATTGCGTTTTTTAAGGCCGAAACAACCGGGAATAAATTGGCGTATTTTCTGACCGGTATCGCGTTAGGTTGTGTATTTTGGGTCAAGGAGTTAGCGGTATTAACTTTTAGTGCATTTCTTTTATACCCGCTGATTTTTCGTTGTTGGAAGTTTGGCTGGATTTATTTGGTTTTTGGCGGACTGGTGATGCTGTTGGCTCACTTTGCGCTGATGACAATGATTGCGGGCGATCCGCTGCACGCTTTTAAAACCGTCATCGGTCAGCTTAATCGTAGCTTTATTGGCGGAAACCAAGGCGAAGATAGTCCCTGGTACTATTTTTATTATTTGTTTTTCGATATTAAACATACCTGGTTAATACCGGTATTGGCGTTGTACGGTATCTGCGCGACTATCAAAACAATATTTTCCGAACGGTCCGTTAGCGCCGTTGCCTATGCCGCTTATTGGCTAGTTTCCTTGTTATTGGTGCTCTCGTTTTTTCCGGTGTCGTTGGCACCGCTAAAATTTGCAATGAAACAATCCAATTATTTAACTTTGTTTCTAGCGCCGATCGCGGTTTTCGCCGGTATCGCGATTCAGCGTTTGCCACGCAAACTGGGCCATTTCTTGGTTTTTTTAGCATTGGCCGGCGCCATCGGTTTGTCGTTTTTGGAACAGCAGGCTTACCAAGTGTTTACCGCGAATAGTCGAGCGCTGGTGGCGTTCGCGGAACAACATCCCCAAAGGCTTGTTTTAGGTTCGGTCAATAATCGGAACATCGCCTGCGTCTACGCATTGTTGGGCGGCGACACCTGTGATCGACTGCGAATAAACGATTTCGCCGATATTACCGCCGAACTCACATCCTCGAATTCCGAGGAAGCCTACGCAGTTATTGATCGCGAAACCTTGGGATGGAGTCCCAGGGATATTAAACTGGACAAAGCCCCCAACTGTTGGCGGGACGGAACGCTTTTAAGCCCGGCGGATAGCGGAAATAGTCGAGCTTTACTCACGCTCGTTTTAAATTCGGCGACATTCTTGCCGGCAAGCCTGAAGAATAAATTGCAGAGTTTGCAGACACCACAGCCCGCAACACTTTACCGGGTCGATTTGAACAATCTCTGGTGCGAAGGCTAACACCGGACTCGGCGAGGTTTTCGTAGAACTCGGCGCTGTTAAAAACCCAAGCCTGTGTCCATCTTGGTCCACGCACAGGCCGACGGACGTATCCGTCACGGCGCGTGCATCAAACCGATTTCGCCGGTTTCGTTGCGGCCTATCCAACGTTCAATTAGCGGCGCGATCGCTTCCGGCGCCAGCTTTTGCAATTCCGCGGCCGTGGGCGCCACCAAATCCAGCAAATGGCGGTCGCGGCCCAGATCGGCGATTTTAAACTGGATTTGGCCGGTCTGACGGCTGCCCATCACTTCGCCGGGACCGCGCAATTCCAGGTCTTTTTCGGCAATCACGAAGCCGTCGTGGCTTTCCTTCAAGATACCCAGGCGTTGTTTGCCGAGTAGCGATAACGGGGCTTGATACATCAAGACGCAGAAGCTTTCCTGGTCGCCGCGGCCGACTCGGCCGCGCAATTGATGCAATTGCGATAGACCCAAGCGCTCGGCATTTTCGATGATCATCAAGCCGGCGTTGGGAACGTCCACGCCGACTTCGATGACCGTGGTCGCCACCAACAAGTCGCATTCGTGACGCTTGAAGGCCTGCATCGCGGCGTCCTTGTCCACCGTTTTCATGCGGCCGTGTACCAAGGCGATGCGTACGGCCGGCAGCGCTTGTGTCAATAACACCGCGGTTTTCTCGGCGGCTTCGCATTGCATTTGCTCGGATTCTTCGATCAAGGTGCACACCCAATAGGCTTGGCGGCCCTGAACGACCCAGTGACCGATGCGGGCGATGATTTGCTCGCGCCGCTCGGCGGGTAGGACGCTAGTCGTCACCGGCCGGCGGCCGGGTGGCAGCTCGTCGATGATCGAAATATCCAGATCGGAGTATTGCAGCATCGCCAACGTGCGCGGAATCGGCGTCGCGGTCATCACTAATTGGTGAGGCCGCATGCCGGTGTTGCTGCCTTTTTCCCGCAGGGCCAAGCGCTGATGCACGCCGAAACGGTGCTGTTCGTCGATGACGATCAGTCCCAGTTTGTGAAATTGCACCTGGTCCTGAAACAGCGCGTGGGTGCCGACCGCGATGCCGGCGCCGCCGTCGGCCAGCGCTTGCAGGGTGGCTTGTCTGGCCTTGCCCTTGAGCTGGCCGGTCAAGAAATGCACTGGATAGCCGGTGTCGGCAAACCAGGTCGAGAAATTGCGGAAATGCTGCTCTGCCAGCAACTCGGTCGGCGCCATCACCGCGACCTGATAGCCGCTGTGCAGCGCCATCAAGGCCGCCAGCGCGGCGACCACGGTCTTGCCCGAGCCGACGTCGCCTTGCACCAGCCGCAGCATCGGTTGGGCCTGCTCGCAGTCGGCCTGAATTTCCGCGCTAACCCGTTGCTGGGCGCCGGTCAGCCGAAACGGCAGCCGTTCGATAAAGGCTTGCTTGGCTGCGTTTTCGAAATGAAATTCCGGCGCTTGCCAGCGTTTAAAGCTTTGTTTGCCTTGTAGGAGCGCTAGGTGATGAGCCAGGAATTCTTCGAACGCCAATCGCCTTAGGGCAGGGGATTGGCCGTCGCTGAGCTCGGCAATGTTTAAGTGCGGCGGCGGATTGTGTAGGGTTTGCAAGGCCTCGGCTAACGGCGGAAAACCATTACGGCTCAACACGGCGGCCGGCAGCCAGTCGCGGATACCGCCGCCTTCGCTTAAACATAAGGTCAGCGCTTGTTTGACCGCCTTGCGTAGCGTGGTTTGCGGCACGCCTTCGGTCAACGGATAGACCGGCGTCAGCGTCGGTTCGCAAAGTTGCTCCGGGGACTGGACGATCCGGTATTCCGGATGCACCATTTCCAAACCGGAGTAGCCGTAGCGCAATTCGCCGTAACAACCGATCAGGGTACCTGGCTTGAGCTGTTGGCTTTGTTGCACCGAGAAATGAAAAAACCGCAACGATAAGCTGCCGCTGGCATCGCCGATCCGGCAAATCAGGCTGGGCCGGCCGCGTTGGATGGCGTCTATAAACTCCACCGTGCCGCAGACCAGTGCCGACGTGCCGGGCAATAATTCGCCGATCGGCGTGATCCGGCTGCGGTCCTGATAGCGCAAGGGCAGATGGAATAGCAAATCCTGTAGCGTGCGAATGCCAAGCTTTTCCAGGCGCGCGGCCGATTGTGCGCCGATGCCGGTCAACTTGGTGACCGGTTGTTGGGTGGGTTCCAGTGGAACGGATGATGATTTAAGCATGCCGCCAATTTGGCATGCTTGGCGCGGAATGGCAATGCCCGGCTGTTACAAGTCTTGTTGGTCCCCGCGAACCAAGCTAGTCAGGCTAAAGCGGCGCTGACCGAGTAATAGCAATACAGCAAGCCCGCGATACCGACCAGCAGCGAACCGAGTCGTTGTGAAGTGCTGGGTACCGCCACGCCGCGACTGCCAACCAAAGCCAGCCCGTAATATAAAGGTATCACGACACTCAAATGGCCCAGCTCCACGCCCAGGCTGAACGCGGCGACGGCCCAGGCCACTTGCTCGGCCGACAGCGCGGCGATGCTGTCCAACAAGCCCCCAGCAAATCCCAAGCCGTGAAACAAGCCGAAGCCGAATGCAATCGCTTGCCTGGGTTTGCCATGGCTGAGACGGGGCCAGACGACGTTTTGCATCGACACCGCGACGATGCTGAACGCAATCGTAGGCTCGACAAATCGCGGCGATACCCGCCACCAATCCAGTACCGCCAGCGTCATCGTCAATCCGTGGGCCAGCGTGAACAGCAACACGATGATCGCCAATTCGCGCGGCGAACCGACCGCCAGCACCAGGCCGGCGACGAACAGCAAGTGGTCGTAGCCGTGCAAGATATGCCGCCAACCCTGAACCGTGTAATCCCAGCCCAAGCGACTGTCGAAGCCGGCCGCGTCCAACGATAGTCTCAGTATTTCTTGGTAAGCCAGCAACGCTTGATTAATCAAGTGCCCGTCTCGATAAACGCTCAAGCGGTAGCTGACTTCCCACGGATTGCCCGGCGCAAACTCGATTTCCCGCAGCAGGTTTTGGCCGATCGCCACGACGCCGGGCTTTTCGGCGGGCAGCGGATAGACTAGCCGATAGACCAACGCCTGGTTGACCGCGGCGGGTGCCGACACGACTTTCCCGGTCAACGCTACGGAATCGGCGGTAAGGTGCAGGTGGGCCAGCAGATAGTCGCCATGTCGATCCAGCGCTTGAGCGTCGATGCCGCTAACGGCCGGCGCGCTTCGGTTGGCGATGACGATTTGCTCCAGCGGCACCGTCATCTCCAACAAGATTTGCTCGGTGCCGATACGCAAGGTTGCCGAACCTTGCGCAATCGGATGGGAAAAGCTAGGCCGGCCTGCCAAGCCTCCGGCCACTTGCAGACAGAAGCACAACAAGCAAAGCCGGCAAAGGCTAGCGATGCGCATGGAAATCGTCGTAATGCGGATTGATTTGCCGGGCGCGTTCCAACGCCGCCCGGCCTTCGGCGTCGAATCCGGCCGCCAGCAGAATCATGCCGGCATGGCCGTATAGATGAGCGTCTTCCCAGCGGTAGCTCAGCGCGGCACGGGCGTGAGCGACCGCCGCCTGGATTTGTCCGTCGCGGAACAGCGCCCAGGCCAACGCATCGTGGCTCACGGCGTTCGGCCGCTGTTCGAGATCAAGCCGCGCCCAAGCGCTGGCGTTGGTGCCGTCCAGATAAGCGTCGGCGTACAAGGCCGCCAGATGATGGTAGTACTGGGTTTGGCCATTGCGGGTGGCATCCAGGTAAAAATCCAAAGCCTTGTCGTGCCAGTATTTCGCCGGCTCGGATTGGCCCAGGAATTGGTAAAGATCGCCCAGGCTTTGATAAAACTCCGGCTTGCGGGTGCAGAGCGCCAATTGCCGATAAACCGCCACGGCTTCGGCGTAACGCCGTTGCGCCGCCAGCCATTCGCCCCAGTAATCGGCGGCCAACCAATAGCCGGAATAGGCGCGTAGCGCCAACCGGTAGTGTGTTTCGGCCGCGCCGGCGTCACCGTGACTCAGCGCTAGATAGCCGCGCTGCAGTTCCAGCCAGGCAAAGTCGCGCATTGCCTTGGAGGACAGCAAATCCTCGGCATCTTGATAGGCTCGATCGGCCTGTTCGGTTTGCCCGGTTTTGTCCATCAGCAACGCGTATTGGGCCAACAGCGCCCAGTCGGTTTGCCGCGCCGATTCGGTCAGCAACTTTTGAGCATCTTCGATGCGGCCTTGCTGCAAGGCGATGTCGATCGCCAAGCCGAGCCGGCTCGGCGCGTCGTCCCAATTGGCCTGTGCGGCCAGTTCGGCCAGATGAACCGCTGCTTCGGCGGGTCTGTGGTGGTGAGCGGCCCAGCGGGCCTCCAGCATCCGTAGCGCCGGGCTATCCGGCGCCGCGCGCCGCGCCGCCGTCAAGCGTTGTTCGACGGTGGCGCGGTCGCCGGGGGTGGCGCTCAGCCAGTAGTGTTGGGTGGCCAACATCGCCTGATTGACCGGGCTTTCGCCCGAAGTACCGGCCGCTAAATCGGTCAGCTTCGACCAATCGCGACGATAATCGGTGGTTTCGAAAGCGCCGAACAGTGCCAATGCCAGCCCCGCCCAGGCGGCCAGCATCCAGCCCGCCACCGTGAGAGCCATTCTCGTGGCTGACCGGGTTCGCGAGCGGACGCTGTCGCCACGCGGCGCGCCTGCCGGTCGGTGCATGGCTTCGGTAACGGCTTACCAGGGCTCGGCCAGATACGGGAATTCGGTTAAAAATGGCTTGTCGTTCTTGATCGGGTTCGGCGTGGTTTTGGGCTCGATCGGCGCGGACGCCCACAGCGCCGGATTGTTCAAGGATTCCACGCTGCAGGGTTTGCCGCCGCAACCGTTTTCCATGTCCAGAAACAAGGACAAAAACCGCGTCGCCACCTGATCTTCCAGACGCCGGCCGAAGGGCCATGAGCCGTTGGTATCCATATCTATCGACGCGACGTTCGGAATAAAGATTTCGAAGGTGCGCGGCGGTTTGATGTCCAGGCCTTTGACGTTCCAGCTGTTGTCCGGCATGTTGACCCGTTGGAAAAAACACTTTTTGGAGCGCTTGAAGGCCTCGATCGCCAGATCGTAGGTCTTGAACACCGAGACCGGCGCGTTGGAATGGTCGAAGCAACTGTTCAGCCCCAGTGCGTTGATCGACGGCCCGAAGCCCCAGCCCAAGTGGGCAAAGCGCTTGACGTAGACCTCGCCGAGTTTGACGTTGTCGGCCAGTTGCTTTTCGTCTTCCCGCAGATTCAGCGCGGCATCCAGGAAGGGTACGCCGTCCACGTCGACTTTTTTGTAATCGCTCAGACGGTTGTTGAAGCCGGCCACCGGCGCCGGCGATTCGTGCGCGCCACCGAGCTTGGCCAGCAACGACCATTGCGAATGTTCCGGAATCGCCTTGGCCTTCGCCGATGCGCGCAGCATCCAACTTTCGCCCCATGTCCGGACAATGCGTTCGGTTTCCGGGGTTTTGGTCAAAAACTTCAGCGGCAGTTCCAACACAATCGCGTTGACGTTGCCGCCGGCGCGGGCGTCCTGGCCGGTATAAACGAAGCGGAAATTACCGTTGGCATCCTTGTAAAACCGGTTGCCGTTCCAGGTCATTGGCTGCTTCGGTAGGTCTTTTTTGACCGTGATGCCCCAGTCAGGCAGGTTTTTGTCGTAATTGAAAAAGCTGTTGCCTTCCAGTTCAAGCAAGGTCTTAGGAATCCTGGCCTCGGCGGATTTTTTATCCTTGACCGGCACATGGTAGTACTGCGGCGCGTAGTTGATCGATCGGAAAAAACCGGGCAAATCGTTGAAGAAAGCATCGTCGCGGCCGCCGACGAAGGTCTTGATCGCGAATCCGTTCGGCGTTTTCAGTTCGACGACTTTGTTGGTATCGATCACCTGCGAGAAATCGCCGTCGGGAAAGCCCAGGAAATCCAGTTTCGCCTGGTTTTGTTGATTGAACGTGACCCTCACCTCGCCGGGTTTGAAATTAATGTATTTCTTGCCGACCGCTTCGGCGTAATTCAGCAGGTTTTTCAAATCGATTTGGTCGCCCATGCCCAGCGCTGCGCGCGGATCGGGATCGAATTGGATCCGGTAGAGCAGGTCGGTGTCGAATACCCCGGCCTTGGGAATGGACGCGAAGGTCAAGGCCACGACGACTTGTTCGCCCTGACCTTGGTCGGCACTGGGGTAGCCGAACAAATCGTACAAATCGGCGGCGCTCGGCGGGATGTCGGCGAAAATCGAGTTGATCGCGTTGGGGTCGTTGTGGTCGGCGGCTTGACCGAAGTGCGGAATCAGGCATAGGCCGAGTGTCGCTAGACCGATTCGGCAGGTACGTGCGGTGCGAAACGAACGGAAGATGTGCATGGCTGTGATCCCCTTCTGTAGTTGTTGTAGGGAAAGCGCCGTTCGGCGAGGACGCGGGCCGGACCGGATTCGGCTGGGGCGCGAGTGTCGAAACGGAGTCTGCAAGCTAACTCCAGACCCGAATAAAGTCAACGTTACGAAATGTAGGCTTATTTTATGGAACGGGAGCTGGAACATTTTGCAATGTCCCATAGGCGTAATTGAGTGAAAAAATTCACCGCTTAAAAAAAAATTTTGGTCTACGATTCACATTATTGGCAACCTACTAACGCCTTCCAAGGGGGTAGACCGTGGTGACAGGCGCGAAATCCTTAGCTCTCGCTGGTAACGCACTCCGCGAAACTCCTACCATCTTTACTAAGTCGCCGCTAGGCGCAACGCTTGCTCGCCGTCTGTTTCCGAATCGGCGCACCTCCGAACTTGCCCGCTTACCGACCGGCCTCCGTCCTCCGGCCGGCGGTTTTTTTTGCGCCTGGATACGGCAGCAAGGCGAGCCGACTTCGGTTTCGGCCGCGCGGATTTTTTTAAGCTCCAGTTCCGTTTATCGATGTCGTCTTAACTCGCCGCCGCTTGGTTGAGCGCGACTTCGATCGAATCCCGTACCGGGCGGCGCCAAGGCGCGGCTCGGTTTAACTCACGGCTTGCCGAGCGGCGCGTCATCGCGCGCCACCGCTCGAGAAGCCGCGCGAAAAACGCAGCGGCGCGGGATGGCCCGCCCAGGCACA
This sequence comes from Methylomonas sp. LWB, assembly GCF_001856095.1. Classification (NCBI taxonomy): domain Bacteria; kingdom Pseudomonadati; phylum Pseudomonadota; class Gammaproteobacteria; order Methylococcales; family Methylococcaceae; genus Methylomonas; species Methylomonas sp. LWB. The sequence goes on along the minus strand of NZ_MKMC01000016.1, from coordinate 23,074 downwards.
AGCCGCTGTCGGCGTTATCGAGCAAATGCCAACAACGATAACAAGGCGTTGCCCGCTGAATCTATCTATCCGGAGGAAATCATGAACTCACAACTACCCAAGTTATTGGCGCTGGTGGCGATACTGGTATCGTCGTCAACGGCGCACGCGACGTTTTGGTCCAAGGCCGGCAAGGTCAAGGACGAAGCCCTGCAAGCCGGCCGCGGCGCGGAAACCCTGAAGGGTGCCGACGACGATTACTTCAAGGACATGGACTACGGCGCCAGCAAGGACCCCGAGGCCTTGGCGCGCGCGCTGAGCCCCTACGTGCCGGGCCTTTCCGCCAAGGATGCCCACGACGCGGTGGTACGCGGCCGCAACAACTGGATTGTCTGGACCGCCGGCAACGACCGCTTCTGGAACGACATCGGCAAGACCAGCGTCGGCACGCTGGATTTTTTAAAAATGCTGTCCAGCCACGACACCTTGAAATTCAGCCGCGACAATCGCTGGAATTATTTGGGTCTGGTCAACGAACCCTGCTTTAAAAAACCGACCGCGCCGCGCCAGGACCGCTACGGCCTGTGGCTGGACGAACGGACCGGCGATTGCCCGGCCGATCCGTTCGAGGACGAAACGAAATACCCCGGCGTTAAAATCGGCGCGCGCGGTAAAACCGTGCCGGTCGGCTCCTACTACGGTTACGCCACCGGCGTGGTCGGCTTGCGTTTGTTTCCCAACCCGGATTTCGACGAGAAAGCCGCCAAGGCATGGAACCCGGAAAAGTTCTATAACGATCCCAGCTATTACAACAACAAAGATCTGATCCGGCCTTACCGGGTCGGCATGTCATGCGGCTTTTGCCATGTCGGCCCCAATCCGTCCAATCCGCCGGCCGATCCGGAAAACCCGAAGTGGGAGAATCTCAATTCCAATCCCGGCGCTCAGTATTTTTGGATAGACCGGATTTTCTCCTACGAGGCCGATCCGTCCAGCTTCCCGTTCCAGTTGTTCCATACCTCGCGGCCAGGCGCGCTGGATACTTCGCTGGTTTCGACCGACTACATCAACAATCCGCGCACGATGAACGCCGTGTATAACCTCGGCGCGCGGATGAAAAACGCGCTGAAATTCGGTCAGGAACGCATCGCCGGCGGCGGTCTGAACAATCGTCAGTTCAACGATTTGAAACTGCCGGCCGAAAGCCCGCTCAACAGCTTTTTCAAACAACCGGATACGGTGTGGACGCCGCGCGTGCTCAAGGACGGTGCCGATTCGGTCGGCGCGCTGGGTGCGTTGAACCGGGTGTTCGTCAACATCGGCCTGTTCAGCGAGGAATGGACCGAACACTTTAGGCCCTTGATCGGCGGCGAAAAAATCTCGCCGTTCCCGATCGCCACCGCTCGGAAAAACTCGTCCTACTGGAATGCCACCGAGCAACAAACCCCCGACTTGGCGCTGTTCTTCCTGGCCACCGCCCAGCCGGACTATCTGAGCAAGGCTCCCGGCGGCGAACAACATCTGAAAGCCTCGGCCGAGGTGTTGACACGCGGCAAGGAGGTGTTCGCCGAAACGTGCGCCCGTTGCCATTCCAGCAAATTGCCGGAAAAAGCCTATAGCTTCTTCCCCAACGGTTGCGTCGGTTCGGATTACCTAAGCTGCTGGAACAACTACTGGAAGTGGAGCAAAACCGACGAGTTCAAAACCGAGATGAAGGCCATCGTCGCCAAGCCGGACTTCCTGCAAGACAACTTCCTGTCCACCGAATTGCGGGTACCGGTGACCCTGTTGCAAACCAACGCCTGCAGCCCGTTGGCCACCAACGGCTTGGCCAACAACATCTGGGATAACTTCACCTCGCAAAGCTACAAGGATCTGCCGTCGGTCGGTAAATACACAGTGCATCATCCGATCACCGGCGCCGCCTACGACTACGACATGCCGGGCGGCGGCCGCGGCTACACCCGGCCGGCCTCGCTGGTCAGTCTGTGGTCGACCGCGCCGTATTTGCTGAACAACTCGGTCGGCAAGTTTTATCCCAGCGGCTCGGTCGAAGACCGGCTGAAATCCTTCGACGACTCGATCCGGCAAATCCTGTGGCCGGAAAAACGCAGCGGCAACCGCGACATCGTGGTGGTCGATTCCGCCAATCCGGCCGAACGCAAGGTCTTGAAAGGCCAAGTGGATGTCACGACCGCCAGCAGCTATCTGCGGGTGCCGAAAGGCTATCTGCCGGACTTGCTGCAACCGCTGGTCGAGCCGTTCAGCCTGTTGAAACCTTGGGCCTTCGATAAGTCCGGCGTGGAACTGGGGCCGATTCCGAAAGGCACGCCGGTCAATCTGGTCTCCAACATGAACCTCGATCCCAGCGATCCCAAGCACGTGTTTCACTTAATCAAGGTGCTGAAGGACGTCAAAAAGGCCTTGAAAGCGATTCCGCAAGGCGCCAGCGACGAAGAGGCCATCAAGGTTTTCGACGACAGAAAAATCGTCGATGACATGTTGAGCGTCAGCAAATGTCCGGACTTCGTCGTCAATCGCGGCCACTACTTCGGTACCGATTATTTGGCCGAGGAAAAAGACCGGGCCTTGAGCGACGCCGACAAGGAAGCCTTGATCGAATTGTTGAAAACCTTCTGATCGGGGAAGCCACTATGAGCGATAGCACAAAATATGACTATATCGTGGTGGGGTCGGGTGCCGGGGGCGGCACCCTGGCCGCTCGATTGGCGGAAAACGGCCGCAAGGTGTTGGTGTTGGAAGCCGGCGGCGATCCGCTAAAGATGCAGGGCGGCAACGCGATTTCCGACGCCAACCGCCTGCCGGAAGACTACCAGGTGCCGGTATTTCACGCCCTGTCCAACGAGAACAAAGCCATGCGTTGGGATTTTTGGGTGCGCCATTGGGGCGATACCCGGTTGCAACGCCGCGACGAGAAATATCGCGATGTGTGGGACGGCGAAAAGGTGGACGGCGTGCTGTATCCGCGCGCCGGCTGCCTGGGCGGCTGTACCGCGCACAATGCGATGATCACCGTGTATCCGCATAACGACGACTGGAACCACATTGCCGATCTGACCGGCGACGCCAGCTGGCACGCCGACAACATGCGCGGTTATTTCGAGAAAATGGAAGACTGCCACCATCGTCTGCCGAGCTACCGCTGGGCCGCCAAATTGGGTATCAACCCGACTCGGCACGGCTTCGGCGGCTGGTTGCAAACCGAAAAAGCCATCCCGTTGGAAGCCCTGGGCGACAAAACCCTGGTGCAAACCCTGAAGGAATCGGTGGAGGCGGTTTGGAAAAATATCGATACCGATCCGATCGAGGGTGCGGAATGGTTCGGCGAAAGCCTGGGCGATCCCAACGACTGGCGGCTGGTCGAGAAAAACGCCACCGGCTTGCGGTATCCGCCGTTGATGACCCGCAACCACGCCCGCTTGAGTACCCGCGACCGGTTGCTGGAAGTACAACGTCAGCATCCCGACCGACTGCATATCGAGTTGAACGCGCTGGTGACTCAGGTGTTGTTCGACAATGACAATCGGGCCATCGGCGTCGAATATCTGAAGGGCGAAAAACTCTACCAAGCCCACCACCAGCCTTCGACGCAACCGGGCGAAACCCACCAGGTATTCGCGGCCAAGGAGGTGATCCTGGCCGGCGGCGCCTTCAACACCCCGCAATTGTTGATGTTGTCCGGCATCGGCCCGAAAGCGGACCTGCAGCGTTTGCGCATACCGGTGCGCGTCGATCTACCCGGCGTCGGCAGCAATTTGCAGGACCGCTACGAAGTCGGCGTCGTCAATAAAATGAAGCAGGATTGGGAGGTGTTGAAAGGCGCGCGCTACGCCAAAGGCGATCCGCAATACACCGAATGGGAAACCCAACGCAAGGGCGTTTACACCACCAACGGCGCGGTGTTGGCGGTCATCAAGCGTTCGTTGCAACAGCGCAAGTTGCCCGATCTGTTCTGTTTTGCGTTGCTGGCCCGCTTTCAGGGTTACTTCCCCAACTTCTCGCAATGGATACCGGAGTTGAATTACCTGACCTGGGCGGTATTGAAGGCCCATACCAACAACCGGGGTGGAGAAGTGAAATTGAAATCGGCCGATCCGCGCGAGCGACCCGACATCAATTTCAAGTATTTTGAGGAAGGTACGCCGGACGGCGGCGAAGACTTGGAATCGGTGGTGGCCGGCGTCAAATTCGTGCGCGAACTGACCGCGCCGCTGATCGCCAAGGGCATCATCGAGGAAGAAGCCTTTCCGGGCGCGGCGGTCCAAACCGACGACGAAATCCGCGACTTCATCCGCTATCAATCCTGGGGCCACCACGCCTCCTGCACCTGCCCGATCGGCGCCGACGGCGACCCAATGGCGGTGCTGGACAGCCGGTTTCGGGTGCGCGGCGTGAAAGGCTTGCGGGTGGTGGACGCCTCGGTGTTCCCGAGGATTCCGGGTTTCTTCATCGTCTGCGCGATTTACATGATCGCCGAAAAAGCCGCCGATGTCATTCTGTCGGAGGCGTGATTCGCAAACCGTCAACCGGCGAATAGCCGCTAGTTCGCGGCTATTCGCCGGTCTTTCGAGCCAGCCCTTCGTGGGTTTAACCGTAAGTGCTCAGGCGAACGGACATTAAAACGCTATTTGCATTCTAAGGTCGGAATGAAAGCCACCGCGATTTAATGTTGAATCCGGTTATTGGGTTGGATTTTAGTTCTTGGAAAATTCAACGATTGGTAGGGCTAGGGATGGTCGTTTTGTTTCGACCCAAGGCGGAAGTTCGTGTATTTATCTGGAGTGTCGGTTTAAAATTTAAATCAGCCATTCAAATAATAAAAGTTGTAGGGTGGATAAGCGAAGCGCCATCCACCATAGGAACGCAAATAGGTGGATGGCGCTTCGCTTATCCACCCTACGGCCCTGCCATTAATGCCCGCGTGGTTTTAAATAATTGATGCACGCTTTCGGAAGCTGTTTCTTCATTACCCGACCGGAAATGGAGTGGCTGCAACGTAATGCGGGTACTCAGTTCAACCCATAAGACATGCGAGGGATTCTGGTTATTATTCATTTAGCACTCCGAGAATGCGTTGGGTAGAGTCTTATCTGTTATTTATTTCATGTCTCAAACAACGATCCTTGAAAAGGACATGCTTCTTCTTTAATTTCTAATTGATATAATTTATTTATACCTGCACGAAACTCCTTAATTCCGCCATAGCTAGGATGGCGAACGGTTTCTACAGAAACTCCTAAGGTTGAAGCATATTTTGCTGCATCCTGGCCTATTGTTATAATCCGGCTAATACCTAACCACGCAATCAATTCACGATTAAGTTCATCGACGCATTTTAATTCCCGCGTGGTAAAGCGTCGATTTGTGAGGGGGTGCTCTGGTAAATGAGGATGAAATGGAAATACGTTCCATAAAAGCGGTGGTATCTCTAGTATTTTTATCACATTCCATATCTCAGTTGCAGTGCGTTCCACAAATTCCGGCCCCTTTGTTGCCCGCTTTGGAGTGCTTCCTGGGTAACAGGATGTCACACAGCAGAAATGTGACTCATCTGTTAGCGCAAGCCCTGTTCTACGCCCACCGCGATGTCCTAAATCCCGCCCCATCCAGATTGTGTCAGTGTTACTTCTTTCAACAGAATTTAAATAATCAATAAGATTATTTTTGCGTACACTTGCAGCATCAGGCAAATCGTAGATTTCACAATGGTTAGCATAAGGATTAAAAACACCCTCTAGACATATATTGGCTAATTCCGACACAAATGTTTTCGCATCCATCACGATTCTAACGGTTTAAATGAGATGCAATGCTGCTCCATATTAACGCTCACAATGCCTGATCCAGTGGCTAAAAGACTGCGAAATACCTTAAAACCTTCGAGAATAGCAATTTCCCATTGCCATAGCGGGCATTTTTCGACTTCGTATCCAGAAACCATATTTTGTATTTGCTTAAGCAAGCCATACTCCAGCTTTCCTTGCTCCACTCCTTCAAAAAAATCTAAGTCACGAGCATGATTAAAAACCCAAGTCGCAATACCCTCTTCTATAAATATTGCCCTGGCTCCATCCTGATTTTCATCAACTTGAGGTTTGCTTTTTCGTTTTACCTTCAAAAGCGCTCGAATGACAGGTGACCAGCCGAGATGGGCTATATAGGCCAAGTGAAACACATCATGAAATCTATACCCATCGCCATCCTGACGGTTATCGGTTAGAGGGTCGCCGATATTCACGCCGTTGAGTTGCTGGACAACAATTTTTTTTCCGTGAATATTGCGCTCCAGAAATTTAATATCGAACTGTCTTGGTAGCTGCTCATAAGGTAATAAATTCTCATCAAAAAGATCCAGGTACTTAGAATTAGGAGGAGCCCATCGCGATTCTGTCTTGATGTTATTTGCGATTGCAATATCCAATAATTTCAATCCAAATTTAGCGGCAACCATCGCTAAGAGGCTAAGCAGTTTAGAATACAGCTCATTTCCTCTTGCGCATTCGTTTGCTGCACTGTCGCTTTCGAAGAACAACAAACTCGTATTATATGCAAGCTTATACAATAAAGTATCTTTGGACTCTGGTAATTGCTTATTTAAAAAGGCTAAGAGTCCATCAATCTCATTAAAAGTGACATCCTCATCCGGTTTAATGTGCTCACTATTACTTAATTCTTGTTGTAGGTACTGTAGCGTGGCGATTCCTATTTCGTTAACAGTATATGATGATCTACGAATTAAGGCAGTGAGATACCACAATGCGTCTCCTAGCTCTTCCATAGCCAATTCTTTTTCCTTTTTAGGAAATGAGTCTCTATGGGCTTTCTTTACTGCGGCCAATAAACCGCCAACTTCGCCAAAAAAGCCATATTTAAGCTGGTGTATTGACATCTGATCATCTCTGAAGCGGTCAGACGTTTTGGCTTTTAAATCATACCCAACCAAAGTAAATAAAAAATTTGTTATCATGATAGTTTTCCAGTTTTCTGGTCAACTCGTTTATGTGAGTCTTTAAAATGACAGGGATCTGAAATTACCAGGTTCAAATTCTTTTGATGTTTTTCTAAGATTGAGTTCAATAACATTCCTGTGTTATTAGATTCAGTTATTAGATTTTTTGTGTAATTTCGTATTCGATGGTGGTAACCAATCGAGTCCAAATCAATCTCAATTGCTTTGTGGCCGAAATAGAGAAATTTATCTGAAAGTAAGACGTCATCTGTTTTGCCAGCATCTCTCTTTAAGTTTTCATGATTGATGCTGCCATCTGGATTACTATGATGGGAATCCTCTTGTAACCAGTTCCCATGTAAATCAACATGATATATGTTATCACCTACCATTCTTACTTGGCTTCCATTACGTAGGGGTTTTTTAATTGAATAGATAGGGTCGTGCCAATATTCTTGGAAGCTAATTTTTTTGGTAACCTTCATAAGAAAAATGCATTTACGCGATGCTGAGTTCATGTTGCTGCCCCCGATTCCTAAAATCCAGTCACCAATATTAGCGCTTTTACGAATATCTGGTTTACAAGTAGCTAATGTGCAAATGCCGTGAAATGGATTTGGTGCAAAGCCATAATCTCTGGTAATGGCGTAAGTGTATAAGTAGGTACCATTTTCAATTAACATGTGAAGTACCCTCCATTAGTTTTTGGACACGTCGATCCGTCTGGATTCTGAAATTGTCCTTTACCGTTTAAGGCATCTATAACTGAATCTCCTCTCCAGCCAACTATCGATGTCGCATATTTTTTTAAATTCTCAGGTATTTCAACCTGATCTTTTAGGCCATTTTCATATACACCAATAATTGGTTTTCCCATTTGGTGAGCAACTTCAATCTCCCAGTTAACCCAGGGTCTTTGGTGAGTCTCCTTGCCAATTACAACAATTACTTTACCTGCCCAACGAATTTTCATTCTTAGGAGACGCTCTATCGTACGGTCACTTACAATCTTTTGATCAAGTCGAGCTTGATTTTCAGGTTTTACTCTTATAGAGCTGTTCCTAAAGTGATAATCTTTGCCTGCAAGCATAGCTTTAAGACCATCTACACTTGCATCATCTTTATGATGGTGACTTACAAAAACGTTATTAGTCACTTCGTCTACCCCCACACTTTAGCTTGGTTTTTCTTCGCAAGAATTATACTTCAAGCTAACGCCCATGCTAGGTAAATTACTGCTATATCGCGATTACCGGACTTTCTAAGTACCGTATTTTAGACTAGTGAGTGTCGGCTCTTGGCCGATACCAAGCATTGCTCTCAACCAACTTTTGCACATAACAAGCTATCGCACCTAACTAGAATCCAACAGTGTTTTGCTCACTTCATAAGGTCGGGTGAATACTCAGGCGGCCGTCCGCTTCGGCGGACGCGACGCACCGACCAAGCCCTCGCGGCTGCCATATCTGTTTTGATTGAGTTGTTGCCCGCCGGGCAATATCTTTCGATTACGCCACTTCACCGTAAACCTGCCGAACCACCCGGTAAAACCAATGCGGCCTGCTCAGGATAATGACGAAGGCGATGACCGGTGTGACCGGGACCGGAGCGATGTCGATCAGGAACAGCGTAAACAGGCTGGCGAAGGTTTTAATTCTGGCTGCGCGGGTTTGCGCGGTAGTGATGAAGTCGGTGTCGCGCGCTTTATCTCGATACATGGCCTCGATCAATAAGCGGAATCAGTCCGGGCGCTTGACGACAATATACATCCCGATCAAACAGCCGGGCGAGATAGGCCCGAAGCCTATGATCGCGAATATCGAGAATACCGAGAGACATTTTATCTGGGTGGCGTTGAGCATGGGCTGAATAGTGTGTATGGCGATCTGAAATAGCAAACTAGGCTAGGGCTTGAGGTCTAAAGCGGCTATCGTAACGGCAAACCGGCGCGTTGTGGGTAACGGCGTCGATTCGGCCGTCAGCGTTAGAGTTCTACTTTGTCAGATGACTAAATAAGCATCGTTATTTCGGCCTGGATGGCCGGACCCGTTAAAGCGCGGAGCGAATCCGGACGCCATGGCCGGATTTAAGCCTACCCTCCATGGTGCTGGATGCCTGTTTCCCGGCGGGCATGACGGTCTTGAACAAATCCGACAAAGTTTAGAATTAGCGCCATGCTAAGTGGGCACGACCGGCCCATTGCAGGGGCTTTGACGCCGGTCGGTCCTTGAGGCGGTTGTCAGCCCAAGGTCTGAATAAAATCGGCCAGATCGGTCAGCGTCTTGCCGCTGGCGTCGGCGGCCACGCCGAGGTGTTCTTGAGGCGCTTGCACGCGATTGACCCAAAAGGTCGGATAGCCGAAGGCCTTGGCGCCGGCCGCGTCCCAGCCGCCGAATGCGGCGAAGACGATTTGCTCGCGAGGTAGACCGAATGCTTCCGTACCCATCCGATACGCGCGCGGGTCCGGTTTGTAGGCCTTGACCCGGTCGGTGCTCAGGTGCTCCTCGAAAATCCCTTCCAGACCGGCCTGTTTGACGCAGGCGTCCAACATGGTCGCGGTGAAGTTAGACAAAAACGCCAAGCGCAAGCCCGATGCCTTTAAACGGAGCAAGGCCGCCTTTGCGTCCGGCCAGGCGTCCAGCGACAAAAACGCTTGCATCAAGCGCTCGCGTTTCTCGCCGGTCAATTCCAGAGCGTGTTGTTGAGCGGCAAAGATCAAGGCCTCTTCGGTGATCTGCCGGAAGTCGGCATAATTGCCCATCAAGGTGCGCAGCCAAGTGTATTCGAATTGACGTACCCGCCAGGATTGCGCCAGGGTTTGGCCTTGGCCGGGAAACAAGGTTTCCGCCAGCGCGGTAATCGGTCGGGGGTCGAAGGTGGTAAAACCGTCGAAGGCGACCGCCTTGATTCGGCCGGCCGCTGCGGCTTGGGTGACCGGTAGCAGTAGGCCGGCGGTGGCGGCGGCACCGGACAGGCGTAGAAATTCGCGGCGGGTCAGTGGCATGGCAACTCCAAAGTGAATAGAACGAAAGGAAAGCCGGCCGCGCGGCTCAAACCGAGCGGCCGGCTTCGATTTAGCGGACCACCAAGCCGGTAACGCCGGCCGGTAAGGTGTTCAAATGGGTCACGGATTGCAATTCGCCGTCCGCGCCGATTCGATACACGCCTATGCTGTGGTCGCCGTTACTCAAGCTGTACAGCCGGCCGCCGTCGTCGGACACCGCCAAATCGTTGGGGCGGCTTTCTTCGGCGGCGCGGGCTTGCAGCAATTCCAACTGGCCGTGGCGGCCTATCGCAAACGATGCAATCGAGCCGGCCGGCGTATTCGCGGTGAACGCAAGTTTACCGTTCGGCGTGGTTGCCAGCCAGCAAGCGGCGGTTTGTTCCACGGCGACCGCGCCGTCCAGCAATTGCAAGCTACCGTCTTCGTGTAAGCGGTAGGCCGACACGGTAGCGCCGTTGGCCGCGCCGCCCTGCGCCTCGGAAACGAAGAATTGGTTGTGCTTGCCGAAGGCAAAACCGAACGGCGTGTTGCCGGCCGAGGCCAAGCTGTGCTTCTCGTCCGGCAAGCCGCGATTATCCAGGGTAAAACTGACAATTTTGTTACCGGCTTTCTCGGTCACCACCAGCGCGTCGCCGTCGCGGTCGAAACTGATCTGCGCCGGCCCGCTGGCGTCGTCGCCCAGTTTACGGTAAGACTGTTCCAGCGGATAGAGTCGGCCGCTACGCGCATCGAATCGGTAACCGAAAATCGAATCGTCGCCGGCGTTGACCACGTAAACCCGGTCGTGGGCGACGGTCAGGCTAACCGGCGTCAAGCCGGGTTCGGCGGCGCGGTGCACCAATTCCAGGCCGTTGTCGCGCACTCTAAACACCGACACGTCATTACTGCCGGCGTTGATCGCAAACAGAAAACGCTGGTTTTCGCTGAAGGCCAACGCGCCTTGATTACCCAAGCCGGCACCGGTGCCGGCGCCGCCGGTTGCGTAACTGCCGGCCGGTTGCATTTTGCCGGCGGCGTTCAAACGGAAGGCGAGTACCGAGTTACTCGTGGCGTTCGACAGCGTGTAAGCGGTTTCCCGGTATGTCTCGGGCCAGGCCTGAGCGGTTAGCGGTAATAATAACGGTATGGCGGCGGCCAGCGTCTTAAGGGTGTTGTTCATGTAGACCTCGAAATTAAATGGAAGGGAATACCCCGCGATGGGGCGAAACGAATATTGCGCCCCGGCCGGTCACCGAATCCTCACGACGAAATCAAATCTTTGTCACTTGCTCGCTAGGCCATTTCAGGCAACCGGACCCGGTCGTTTCGGCGGCTGACATGTCCGCCGCTGATCGCGGCCAGCCGTTACGGGAAGGCGAGGCGATGAACCACACCCTGGACATCGAGGAATCGCGCGGTACGCTGGGTTTGGATTCGCGGTGCCGGTCAACGGCGCCGTAGAAGCGGATTTTCTGAAATTTGCGGGGAGAGAACGATGGGACCGTATTACCGTGGAACGTCGCAAGGCGTCGGCAATTTTTTCGAGTTGTTTTACCAGCATCCGGTGCTGATGCTTTTGGTCGTCGCGGCTAGCGCGGCGGCGGGATATTTTGTCTGGAAGCGGAAGAAAGACAGCCAAGCTAGCGACGGCTGATAAGGATGTGGTTATAAATAACTCCCCTGTTTCGGGTTACAAGGATTTTCCCGTTCGTCCTGAGCTTGTCGAAGGATGGACGGGAAAATCCGGGCATCCACCGCGCCAAACCGTTCATGCTTCGACTAGGCTCAGCACGAACGGTTTGGCGGGACAAATTCATTTCGGGAAGTTATTTTTAGCGGAATCCTAAGTTGAGGCGCCGGTGTTTTAGGATAGGCGCTTGCGTAGCGGCGATAACAAGCCCTTCGAATGCCCGAAGGCGTCGATTTCAACGGTGGCGAGCCATCGATTGAAACCAACGCGTTCGCGACGGGATTAACGTCTAGCGATCAAGCGGCCTGCGCGGTGGCGGCCGGCAGGCAATGTGGGCACGGTGTGACCATTTTCAAAAACTCGCTGGCTTTCTTGGCGGCGCTAGTCGGGTTCGAAATGGCCCCGAGGTAACGCAAAGTGTCTTTTGCAGGTAATGCCGTGCATTCGGCTCTGTGCAGAAAGCGTTCGCCAGTGTCTTGCGCGTTTAGTTCAACGTAAAATTCAGCCATGGTAAGTACCTCATTGTTCCGGTTAATAAGGATAAGGAGAACGGCCCGAAAAACGGACGGTTTGGTGATGGTGCTTGTGTCGGGCCTCGCACATTAGTGACGGGTAATGTGGAGGAAACGATACAAAAACCGGCCGAATCGCCCGTTTTTCGTGCTCGATTAGCTGTTCGCAAGTTCTGTTCCAGCAATTTTTATGTGGTTACTTGTCGCTGTGTAGTAAACGCGACAGTCGAATGATCAGCAGCACACCGAGAATTGCCGCGAACATCAGCGGGCGCGTCAGGTCTTTTTTGACCAACCAGATAAAGTGCGCCACGCCGCCGCAAGCCGCAACGTAAACCCAGCGGTGCAAGGCTTGCCAGCGTTTGCCGCCCAGCCTGCGGACCATCGCGTTGGTCGAGGTTGCGGCCAAGGCCAGCAGAATTAAAAACACCGAAAAGCCGACCGTGATGTAGGGGCGCTTGAACACGTCCTCGGCAATCGCCGGCCAGTCGAAGAATTGGTCCAGCACCAGATATGTCAAGACATGCAGCAGCGCGTAAAAGAACGCGAACAAGCCCAGCATGCGCCGCAAGCGCAACCACCAGGACCAGCCGGTCAACAACCGCAACGGCGTCGCGCTCAACGTGATCAACAAAAAGGTCAATGCCCAGTAACCGGTCAGGTGAGTGATTTTTTCGATCGGATTGGCGCCTAGGCTATCTGCATAGGCGGCGTAACCGAGCTTTGCCAACGGCAACAAGGCCGCCGTGAACAGTGTGACTTTCAGCAACGCGATGCGTTTCGAACTTGGGTTTTTCCAGCTCATCGCGTCAAAAGTTCTCCCGCAGGTCCATGCCGCTGTATAGCCCGGCGACTTGCTCGGCATAGCCGTTGAACGGCAGGGTCTTGCGCTTTAAAAATTCGCCGAGCCGGCGTTCCTTGGCCTGGCTCCAGCGCGGATGATCGACGTCCGGGTTGACGTTGGCGTAAAAGCCGTACTCGCTGGGCCCGGCTTTCATCCAACTGGTCAGCGGCGGCTTTTCCACCAAACGGATTTTGACGATGGATTTCGCGCTCTTAAAGCCGTATTTCCAAGGGACGACCACCCGAATCGGCGCGCCGTTCTGCTTGGGCAGTAATTCGCCGTACAGGCCGAAGGTCAGCAAGGTTAACGGGTGCATGGCTTCGTCGATGCGCAGGCCTTCGCGGTAAGGCCAATCCAGCACCGGATATTTTTGCCCCGGCATTTGCGCCGTATCGTGCAGACTGACGAATTCGACGTATTTGGCGTTGCCGGTCGGCTCCACCCGTTTCAGTAATTCGGCCAGCGAATATCCCAGCCACGGCACCACCATGGACCAGGCTTCCACGCAGCGCAGCCGATAAATCCGTTCTTCCTGCGGCGCCAATTTCAGTAACTCGTCGATGTCGAAAACCTTGGGCTTGCGGACCTCGCCCTCGACCGCGACGGTCCAGGGCCGGACATTCAGGCTCGCGGCCCGAGCCGCCGGGTCGTCCTTGCTGGTGCCGAATTCGTAAAAATTGTTGTATTCGGTGACCGACTTATAAGGCGTCAATTCTTCGTCCAATTTATAGGCCGACGCCTTTACGTCCGGCCATTTTTCGCCGGCGCTCAGCCAGTCCGGCCACAAGGCGGCCAACAACGCGCCGCCGGCGCCGCGCATAAAGTCGCGGCGGGCTTCGAATACGGCCTTGGGGGTAATTTCGGAAGGTTTGATCGGCATCATGCGGGGCGCTCCTATTTATGGGCGGATTCGGGTGGTCGCTGGGTAGAGCCTGGACCGGCAGTTTCGGTTCCTGGCGCCGACAGCGTCGGGTAAGCTTGCAGATAGACGCCGTCGGTGGCCTTGGCCGGCAAATGGCAGTTTTGGCAGGATACCTGGTAACCTTGCGAAATGTTGGCTTGCGGGCTTTTGGTATCGAACAAGGCCCAACCCCAGCCGTCGGCCCAATCCCGGTGGCCCGGAAAACGCCGTTTGGCATCCTTGACCATGACAAAGCGAAGCTTGATCGCGCTGGCATAGTCGGCTTGGCCGGTACTCAAGGCTTGGCGGCCGATTGCGCGAATCTCCTTGACCAGCACCGTACCGTCCGGAAAACGGCCGCCGCGACGAAATTCGGCCGCTGCATCGGCTTGGGTGTAGACGTCGTGGAATCCGTATCCGGGGGCCTGCGGATCGGACACCAGCCAAGATCCCAAATGCACCCAGCGGCCGCGAACATCGTCCGGCGCGCGGATCGTGCCGTTGGCTGAAACCAGCGTGGTGAAGGTGTCGGCGATGCCGTCGCCGGCCAACGCCGTAGCGCTGGCGGCCAACAGGACGAACCCGATTGCGCCGTGCGATCTCATGTTGCCTCCCGCCGAGTCAGCCGCCGCCAAGCGTCCACCGACCAAGCGCCGGGGCCGCGCGCCGCCAGCGACAACAATACCAAACCCCAGGCCAAATGCTGTTCCAGCCCGGCCGGCCCCAAATCCGGGTAGGACAACACCGCCGCGGCGTTGAACAAGGCCAACAGCGTCGCCGTTACCCGGCCGTAACAACCCAAAACCAAGCATACCGGTAACACCAATTCGATGGCGGTCGCCAGATAGGCGGCCCAGTCCGGCGCGAGCAGCGGCACCCGGTATTCGTATTCGAACAAATACAGAGTGCCGGCCCAACTGGCCAATTTTTGTTGGCCGGATACCCAGAATGCGTGGGCCAGCCAAAACCTCAGCGCGAAATCGCTTGCGGCGGCGGTCCGGTTGGTCAGGGTCTCGAATATCGCCGGTTTCGGCGTCTTGGTGGTTGGATGAAAATAGATACTGTGCATCGTAAATCTCTGTCAACGGATAAAAAAGCCGGTTAGCAAACCCATGCGCAACCAGCGCGGTAGATAAAGGTCTAGCGGCGGCGCGGTGGTTTCGCCGCTTGGCCGGTCCATCGCCTGACTCAGCGTCAATCCGGCCGCCAAAGCGGACAGCAGCCGGAACTCGCCGCGTTCGATTTCGCTGGCGTTCACCTCGAAACCGTTGCGATGCACCACGACATGGCTGGCACCTTCGGCCAGCGAAATCGGCGTGGCGGCGTCGGCGTCCGGCAAATTGGCTTGCCAGATCGCGAAAACCGGGTAAGGCGACGCCAGCAAGCGCAACGAGGGGTGGAAACGCAGACGCAGCGCCGGATAAAGGCTGGCCGGCACCGCCGCCAGGCCGCGCGCGTCCAGCAGCGCGGCGTCGGCGGCGTGATAGGCGCCGTGCCAGTACCATTCCAGGCGGGCGACGTCGGCTAGATAGTCCAGCCCGTGGGTCGGCGGAAAATCGGTCAAAAAATCGGCCAGCGCCTCGCCGTAATGCAGCAAGGCTGCTTGCGCCGGCGGATGAGCTTCGATGAAAAACCGCGCCAGATAATTGAAAAATTGCTCGCCGACCAGGCGTTCGACGACCGGATATACCTCGCGCAAGGCTTGGGTCAGGCCCAGGCGAGTATTGTTGCGATATAGCGCCAAGCGTTTTTCGGCGGCGATTTCGCCGCCGACGATAGCCGCCGGCACCCGTTCGGCCAGGCCGAAGGCGTAGTCCGCCATGTCTTGTTGCAAATCACGCAATGCATGCATCGTTGGTCTCCAATAACTCGTCGGCCTTGGCGGCCTCGTTTAGCAACACCGGCCAGGCCGGCAAATCAGCATCCCATTCGATCAAGGTCGGCCGCCGGCCGAAGCGTTGCAACACTTGCCGGAACAGTTGCCAGACCGATGCCGCCACCGGACCGGCGTGGGTGTCCAGCAGCAGGCTCGCGGTATCGATAGTACGCAACGCATGGCCGGCCAGATGCAATTCGCCTATCCGTTCGCCGTCCAACTCGGCCAGATAATCGGCCGCGTTCCAATGCAGGTTGTGGCCGGACACGTACAGATTGTTGACGTCCAGCAGAATTCCGCAGCCGCTACGCCGGGCCAGTTCGTTCAAAAACCCGCTTTCGCTGTAGTCGGCTTCCCGGTATTGCAGATAGCCGGCCGGGTTTTCGATCAGCAGCGTCCGTCCCAGAAAATCCTGGACCCGGTTCAGCCGGTCGCACAGGTGGAGCAGTGTGGCTTCGGTATAAGGCAGCGGCAGCAAGTCGTTCAGATAGCGGCCGCCTTGCGAACTCCAACTCAAATGTTCCGAGACCAGACCGGGCTCGACGCGGCCGATCAAATGCTTGAGTTGGCGTAAATGCTCGCTGTCCAGCGGGTCTGTAGAACCCAGCGACAGACCGACGCCGTGTAGACTGATCGGCAACGCGTCTCGCAAGGTTTCCAGGTAGCGCAGCGGCGGACCGCCGGCGCCGAAATAGTTTTCGCTGTGGACTTCCAGCCAGCCGACCGGCACCGGGCCGGCCAAGGCGTCGCCGTGATGGGCCGAACGCAGGCCGACTCCGGCGCAAGCCGGAATCGGCGCGGCGACCCGCCGCGAAAGTTGTGAGGATCGTGGCGTCGTCATCGCGGCGGCTTACATGCCGGGCATCTGGGTTTGGCCGCCGACGATGCGTTCGCAAGTGCCGGCCGGCACGGCGATGAAGGCGTCTTTTTGGCCGTCGCTGGTGGAATGGCCGGCGCAGGCGTTGGACAAGGTCTTGCAATCGTTCTTGCCGGCCTTGGCGACGCCGTAGCATTTCTCCATGTCCATCTTGTCGGCGGCCACCGCCGTGCTTTGCGCGCCGATCGCGGCCAAGGCTAACAACGAGGCGACAGCGCTGGTAATGATAGTGTTCGAGTTTTTCATGGTGGTATCTCCAATTCAGTGGTTTGGTTTGAGTGATGTCGGCGGCGCTCGCCGCGACGTATTAGGTATTACAAACGCCGTGCCAACTGGAGGTTGTCGAAAATAACCAAACGAATTCAATCTATTAGCGGATATTCGGCAGCAATCAACCGCCGCAAAGACACCCATATGCCCGCCACTATTCGCGGCGGCCGCCAATAGTGGTGGGTTGGGGCGCGAGCAGGGCATCGAGAAAAATGTGTTGGAGCGGCTTTAGCCGCGATTGACAGCCTTCCGACACCGGATTGGGCGCGGCATCCGGCGACTTTCATAGTAAAAGCCACCAGTTGTTTAGGCGTTTCAATGGATTATCCGGCGGGTAAGCGTAACGGACTAAGGTCTGCCGCCGAATCGCAACCTACAATTGCTCGCGGAGTCGGCGAGCGCGGGCTATCAATTAAGCCGAACTCGATGGCGTGCGTCTTGGGCTGCCGGCGGCGCAAAAGACTCTATACTTTGGGCGAGCTCCGCTCGACGCTGTTGCCCCGATAAAAATTCTAAACGAGACGCCCCATGCCAAACATCAATAGCGGTATTGCCTTCGATACCATCAAAACCTTAGCTAAAAGTTACGGAAAAGCCACGCCGCAAATGGTCAGCACCAACTTCAACGCGATGCCGATTGCGGTCTTTAACAATAATTTACTGAAATACGATCCGCTGGAGAACGTCGCGCAGATTACTTCGGACAAAAAGGTGGTTTCCCTGTTGCGAGAAACCAATGCGGGGGTAAAAACGCCGATTCGGTTTCTAAAATGGGGTCAAAATTGTTGCACGGGCATGGAACTCGATCCGGGCGCGCGCGTTGTGATCAGCGGTCCGTTCTCGGGCTGTTCCTTTTTGATCGCGAAGGATATGCACAGCGGCCGGACCGTCATGCTGCATTCCAACGACAACACCAATCAAGGGGCGATGAATCGAGCCAACACCCTGGCGACTCAAATGGCCAGGGCCAATCAGTATCTGCAAGTGTTTCATAACGGTGTTCAGCCGCTGTACCACTGCAGTTACGAGGAAATGGGCATGGTGCCCAGTTGGATAATCGCGGTTGACGAACACGGCGATAGCCGCAGTTGGTTGATTTACTGCGTGAATTTGCTGGCGAGTCAACGGGGCGAAAGCGTGTTTCAATTGGGCGGGTGTTTCGTATTGTGAAGTGCCACGGCCATCGACAGGCTTAATTTAGCGGGTCGGATAAAGCTTTGGCGTTCGCCGACTGAAAGGGGATTTGGCGAATTCTACTTTGTCGGATTTGTTCAAGGCCGTCCTGCCCGCCGGGAAACGGGCATCCAACGTCATGGATGGTTGGCTTAAATCCGTCCATGACGTTTGGATTCGCTCCGCGCTCTAACCGGTCCGGCAATCCATGCCGGGATGATGTGGTGATTTCCGAAACCGACAAAGTGAAACTAATATGGCCCTGCCAAATCCGTCGGGTTTCAACGCGCCGGCACGGGTAGATTGGGTGCCTCAACGCAAGGGTCTCGATCGATCTAGCGGAGCGCGGCCGGCGGCGTTGCCAGGTCGGCGGGTGCTCCATCGGTTCGGCGGGCGCTTAATATTGGCTCAACGTCCAGTATTCCGACAGTTGTTGAAATAACACCAGTAGCGCGCCGGTGCCGCCGAAGGCTTGCAGCAAGGGCCATTCGTACCAGGGCCGAAAGGCGCCCTCGCGCAGGGCGCGGGCGCTTTCGATTTCGGATTCGATCCGATCGATTTCCGCGCTCGTCGCGTTACCTGAGTGTCGCAATTCCCTTACCTTAAAGCTCCATTGCTCGATCGCTCGGCGCCGGGTGGTTCTGGCGCCGCGCTGCAACAGCCATTCCGCCGAAAACGCATAGATAAACATCAAGATAAACACCGCGCGCAGGCCCCAGGGCAAATTCCAGTCGTCGATGGCCGGATTGCGCGCCAGCACCATCAATCCAATCACCGCGACCGGCCCCCAGATCAACGGCTGCATGGCCTTGGTCAGCTCCTTGACCAACTGGATTTTCAACCATTCCGAAACGCAGAGTTGGGCGACCGCGTTGGCTTGGGCATGCTCGATGGCCCGCCGGTTCCAGCCATCGCTCTGTTGGGTGAGATTGGCGATCAAGCGTTCGCACAGCCGCGCGTGCTCGACGACCCACATGGTCAGCATCACGGTGGACAGAACCGACAGCAGCAACAAGGCGGCATTCACCGCGACCACCGAGGTGCCGCGCGCCGGAATATTCGGAAGTTGCCCGAAGCGCATCGTAATGCCGGCGACGACGATGAAGGCCAGGCTATGGATCAATACCCGCAGCAGGCTGCCGGGAATGCCCAGTTTGGTGTTATCCAGATAACCTAGATAGTGTTGCCAGAGCCGGGCGGTGGCTGCCGCCGGCGTGGCGAGTTTGCGCTGGATCGCGTCCGCGCCAAGTCGGATGCCGATCGCGCACGTGGAATTCATGACTAACAAGGTCAAGCCGACAAAGCTCAAGATGCTCAGGCCAAGGTATAGCTTAGTTTGCAGCGGCAGCGCCATCGGGGTTTGCGGCACGCAGGTTTGGGAATAGTAGTAAATCAACCACGCAAGCGTCGCGATCAGCAACAGATCTTTCACCAGCCAGTCGGAGAACGGCGGCACGCGTTGAGTCAAGAGTCGCCGGAGCTTATCCCAGCGGCCAGGCTGGGGGCGATTTTCCGCGACTTCCCAGCTGCCGACAAACATCAGCTTGCATTCCTTGATCGACGCATCGGCATGGTTCGGCAAACCGAACGTTTCGGAAACGGTTACGCGCATTTGGGCTAGCCGGCGTTGTCCCCAGCAAAAAAAGGCCACAGCAACCAGGTAGGAAACCAAGCGCAGGCCCTCGGTCGGCCAGATGCTGGCGCCTTCCAGCCAGTAAAACGGTTCGGCCATCGGGCTGGCAAGATATTCGTTAAAAACCACAAAAATGCCCAGCGCCGATAACGCCACCGCCGTGGCGATGCAGGCCGTGAGTCCGCTGTCTAAAACCCGGCAAACGGCCGACAATGCCCATTTGCGAATTTGCCAACTGACCAGACAGGCCATGCAGATCAGGCTAAGGCTTAAAAACAGCAGGTTTTTGAATTCAAAACTGAAGCGGCTCGATTTGACGGCCGGTTGAATCCCTTGATCCGTTTGCTCCCAGTTCGGCCACATGCAGTGCTCGGGATTGGGCGAAAGGCCGCGCGAGTGATCGCAGCGCGGCACCGCCAACGGAATCGGCCGGCTACGGCCGATTTCGAACAGCGTGGGTATGATGGGCTTGATGTTAAGCGGTGGAGGAGTGACCGCCAGCTGCGTGGACAGGAACAGCGCGGTCTGATAATTGTCGCGAAACGGCGGGATGCTGCCTTGCCACTGGTCGTCAAGATATAGGCCGTAGGGCGCCGCTACCAACAAATTATGGGTTTGCAGCCATTTGCTCGGATGATTGTAAATGGCGTCCAAATCGGTGGTAAAAAACAAGGTATGCGGGAAGTACTGGCGCAAGGCTTGTAAGATCATCAGCTTGTCGTAAACATCCGATCCCAGAATGCCGATCGCGGCAATCCCGCCGTCGGGGCTGCTCTGGATCAGGCACGCGTCCAGTTCGGCGATATTGCCGGCCAGTCGCCGCAGATAGTCTTTTTGGCTTTGACCTTCGGGCGTTTCGATGTTGGCGTTTTCCGCGGGTTTGTCCTTGTTCGCGCCGGATGCCTTGGCATCCGCGCTCTTATCGCCGGATTTCGGCAATTTGCCGTCCAGGCCGCGCATATAGCTGTAGCTATGCACGGTTTTCTGACCGCATTGGCTGCCGGGAGGCGTCGTCTTGGGTTTGGACGGCCAGGTTTTCACAAAGGTATCGCGCATCGCGCGGCCGTAGAAGGTATCCCACTCCGACAAGATGACGATATGCGCATTGGCGCTGATTCGCCGCAACGATAATTCGCTGACCAAGGCCTTCATCAACTCGTCATCGCCAGACGTGGTGCGCAGCAAGCGGATGCCCTTGTCGCTGAATAGCGTTTCCAGACAATGCTCGTTTTGGTTGTTGCATAGATTGCTCAATTCGAAGTCGGCGGCGGTGGCCGCCGCCGCGTAAAAACCGATGTCGAGTCTGCAATCGGCGGCATCGCCAAGTTTGGGCGATGTAGGGCAGGGGGGATGCGCGAAGGACGGGTTTTCGATTTCCGCCAGCATCGTGCGTAAAGTCGCCGAACTGTTAGGGCCGATCACCCGATAGCTGACCTGGTCTTGATCGGGCATGACCAGTTTCAGCAAGCGGTTGATTTTGGCGAACGGGGTTTCGGTCAGGCTGGCTTCATCCAGCCATAGCACCAGGATCGGCGATTTCTCATTTCCGTCGCGCGGCAACCACCATTCGAACGGGACTTTTTTTTGCAAATCGTCTTGGTCCGGCTCGAAGGCGCCGATGTGCTGTTCGTCGCTTGGTATCCAGTCTTGATTCGCCAATCCGGACAGCACGGCATAGCGTCGGCGCATGCGCTGCTCGGCTTCTTCGGGATAGGGTCCTCCAGGCAAGGTAACCGCCATCACCGTGATGGCCTGATTCGAATGTTTCAGCGCATTCGGAACGATGGATTTCTTTTCAACCGATGGTGGCGGAGTCGGTGACGGGCGAACTTCAACACTGGCCGGACGGCCGTCCAGAAACAGCGTTAACGATTTCGCCTCGGCGGCGGGCTTGTTGGCCGCGTTGGCGGCATTTTCGACAGTGGAAAACGGATCTTGCCAAAGCCGGGCGTCGATATTCTGCAACGACGGATGGCTGGATTTCAGCGGGTCGGCCGAAGGCCGTTCGTCCTGATAGGGCAGGGAATGGCCGATCAACAAACTCGCCAACATGGTCATGATCAATGCGATCGGCAACGGCGATCCGTAGCCGCCGCTTTCGGGTTTTCTATCCTCCGCCATGGTCCGTATCCTGCAAATTAAACACTGCCGGCATGCTGGCGCAGTTTGGCGGCTTTTGGCAATAACGCATTTGTGCCGGTACAAACGTACTGGGTTGGAATGATCGATGCGTTGCCGGATTCGCAAGCGTCAGAGCCTTGCGCACAAGTAAATTAGAGTCGCGCGCAAGCTTATTTGCCTTGCGGGCAAGGTTTTTTTCGTTGCGCGCAAGCCAAATATGCTTGTGGTTGGACTTTAAAGCCTTGCGCTCAAGGCTTTTAGGCTTATGCCCATAGAAAATTGCCTTGCCCGCAAAGTCATTTACCTTGCGGGCAAGGCTTGGAACCTTGCGAGTGCTGCGAATAAGCTTGCGGGGTTAGCGGCAAAGCTTGCGAGCCTTGCCTTTATCTATTCCGCTATGGACTTGAGCTTAGTTGGTGTGCCGGAAGGCCGAGCCGGGCGGCTGACCTACTTATCTTGTTTAGCCGACAGGCTGGCCGGTTTAGGTTTTTGGCTTGGCGCCGCGGTTAAATCGAACCGACATCGCCTGCCGCAGCGTTTCCAATCCCGCGCCTTTACCGGCGATTTTCAACGAAGCGTAAGCATCCAGACTAAAACTATAAATATCGCTGCCCAGTGCCATGTCGGTATCTTCGGCTCTGCTCAATAAATCGCGCAGCCGATGCAGGCGAGGGCGGAGTCTATCGAGCGTCGCCAGATCGGCTTCCGCCGAGGCGGTATCCAGACCGGGCGGAATGGCGGACGTATTTTGGCTGGACACCGTCAGCGTCTGACGGCAAAACGCTTCGGTTTTATCGCCCATCTTGGGGATGGCGCGACGCTCTTCCGGGGTTAAGACCAGAAAGCCGGCGAAGCGGTCTTCCAATATTTTCAGGGCGGCATCTATATCGTTCAGATCATTATCGGAAAGGCTTAAAGAAATCAGATGCTGGTTCATGTCGGGCTCCTTTGGGCGTGGCTGATACGGCGGACGATGGGGCAGTCCGCAGATGAAAAGCGTAGGCTAAATTCAGAAACACGCGCTACATTGTTTACTAGAACGCTAACAGGCGTTGGATGGCATCCGAGTGCCAAGCGCTGGCTGGCAACTGGCGTTATTCGAACAGGACTATAGGCAAGGGATGCGAGCTAACCGGCGTTCTTTGTTACGGAGCCTGCGATTGGTGAAATCCGGCGGCGGTGCCGACTAAAATGGGCTTATAAACCGTTGAATTAGACCGCCGATGACCGGCGAAGCTCGACCAT
>NZ_MKMC01000015.1:0-80677 GCF_001856095.1 Methylomonas sp. LWB | reverse complement strand
TATTGTTGGCGGTGGCGGCGCTCCATTTGCGCGCATCCGGCTATTGGGCCGATTACCAATCGGCGGTCGGCGGCCAGCGCCAAATACAATTGGCCGACGGTTCCAGCGTGATGCTGAACACCGGCAGCGCGCTGTCGGTCGATTTTTCGGCTAAACAACGCCGGGTCAGCCTGCATCGCGGCGAAGCGTTTTTTCAGGTTGCCGCCGATCCCGCGCGGCCGTTCGTCGTCGACGCCGGCGCCGGCACGGTGCAAGCGCTGGGCACCGCGTTCGATGTCCTGCGCGACCGCGACCGGGTGAGAGTCACCGTGGTCGAGCACGCGGTCATAGTCAGCAACGCGGACGGCAAGACCTTGGAACGATTGAACGAAGCCGAGCAAATTCAATTCGACAGCCGCGTTTTAGGTCGCGCCGAGACCGTCAACCCGTCACGCATCGCCGCCTGGCGCCAGCAGCGGATCGTGTTTCAGGAACAGCCGCTAGCTTCGGTAGTGGCCGAACTAGAACGCTATCGGCCCGGCAAAATCCTGATTACCGATTCGGCCATCGAGAGCTTACCGATCACCGGCGTATTCGGGATCGGCGATACCGATCTGGCCCTGCAAGCCATCGAACAAAGCCTGCCGGTACGCGTCCGCACCTTGGGTTCCCACCTGGTTTTGCTGTCCGCCCGTTAGTCCGCCGCGACTCGCGCAAAAAAGTTTACCCGGCGAGTAGATACTCCCCCGCCGCCGTTTCGTCTTATCTCCAAGTTCGCCGCACGGCAGCGCGCGGCGGGCGTTTCCAATTCGGATAATCAGGAGATCAGATGAAACATGCTCGTAAGGACTCAAACATCGGCAACCCGCGTCGCGTCGAACTTTCGCCGTTGCCCGCGGCGATCGCGGCACTGTGCGGCAGTTTGTTAGTGGCCGTGCCGGCTGTCGGAACGGCCGCCCCGGACAGCGGCATCAGCCAACAGACGATGAATTTCGATATTGGCGCCGGCTCATTGTCCGATGCGCTGCTACGATTTTCCGAAATCAGCGGCCAGCGCGTCCTGTTCGGCGCCGAACTGGTACGCGGTCTTGTTAGCGACGGCTTGAATGGCCGCTACACGCCATCCGCCGCACTGCAACGCTTGCTCAGCGGTAGCGGCCTCAATGCCCGACAAACCGACAGCGGCAGCATCACGCTGGAAAAAGCCGCCGAAAAACCGCTGCCGTCCGGCGCCGCGACGATGCCGGCGGTGACGGTGCTCGGACAGGCGGTTTACGACGCGAACGATCCTTACAACCCCGCCTACAGCCTGCCTAACGCATCCACGGCCACCAAAACCGATACACCGATCATGGAAACACCTTACTCGGTCAAGGCAGTACCGAAGCAAGTCATGGAAGATCAGCAAGTTATTCGAATCGAAAAAGCTTTGCAGAATGTGGCGGGCGTTGTCCAAGAATCCTCTAGTGCCGGTCTGCGCGATAGTTTTAATATCCGCGGATTCTCGACCGGCAACGACATTCTGTTTTACCGCGACGGCAACCCCGTTCCGCAAAACGGCGGCAACGCGTTTTCGAGCAAGCGCGACCCGGCCAATCTGGAACGAATCGAAGTCCTGAAAGGCCCTGGATCGCTGTTGTTCGGCCGGGTCGAGCCGGGCGGTATCGTCAATCTGGTCACCAAGCAACCGCTGGCAAAACCTTATTATTCATTACAGCAGCAATTCGGTTCGTTCGATTACTACCGGACCAGCATAGATGCCACCGGCCCAATGACGAAAGACGGTAACCTGTTATACCGCTTCAACGGCGCCTACGAAAGCGCCGGCTCCTATTCGGATTTTGTGAATAGCGACCGCATATTCGTGGCTCCAACCCTGAAATGGATCATAGGCCCGCGCACGCAATTTACTGCGGAAATGGAATATCAACGCTTCGACGAAACACCGGGAGCAGTCGTGACGGCGCTTTCCAATGGTTCGTCAGCTTATCTTCCAAAGTTCTCGAGAAACTTGACCGCTAGAGAACCGGGGTGGAATTCGAATAAAGGAGACCGAATTCTGGCAGGGTTTAACTGGTCGCACGGCTTTAACGATAATTGGACGCTATCCCATCGTTTTTATTACACCGGTATTAACGCCGATGTTCGAGACGCTTGGTTAACCGGATTGGCGGATGTCCAAGGTAATGTGGCGCGGGGTTACGAACGTCAGTTGGCATCGACCGATAATTACTTTACCTCGATGAATTTAAGCGGGAAACTCGACATTATGGGCTTAAAAAATACCTTGCTAATAGGCGGCGATTATTATCGTTCCGACGCCAAGGATCCTTTCGACGTTCGCTTCATACCCGGTAATTTTAACTTACTTAATCCGGTTCATAACACGGTCGGATTCGACGACATAGATGTCAATAATCGCGTCACTTTCGGCGTCGATAACTCCACGGCCTGGCACGGATTGTATTTTCAGGATCAAATCGAATTACCCTATAACCTCATTGCCTTGGGCGGCTTCCGCTACGATCAAGCCGATCAATTCGACCATCTAACGAATTTAAAATCCGGTAACGAAAACCGGGTGAGCCCGCGTGGAGGCCTGCTCTGGCGGCCGATACCGGAATTGTCGTTTTACGGCAGCTATACCGAGAATTTCGGCGCGCAAAACGGGATTAACGGCGCGGGCGGCATCCTGCCGGCACAAACCGCTCAACAGTGGGAGCTTGGCGCTAAAACCGAACTGTTCGACGGACAATTCAGCGCCACGATGGCGTATTTCGATCTGACCAAGCAACACATGGCGACGCCGGACCCGAATAATACCTTGCTGATGCGGTCCATCGGTGAAGCGGAAAGTCGCGGCGCGGAAATCGATGTTTCCGGCGAATTATTGCCCGGATGGCGAATCATAGGCGGCTATAGTCACTTGTTTTTCGCGAATACCACCCGCGACGTAGGCTGGGACGGTGGCGACGGTTTTCAAGGCAAACGCATGCCCAACGCGCCGCACAATGCAGGTAGTTTATTCAGTTCCTACGAATTTCTCGGCGGCCGTTTGAAAGGCTTCAAATTCGGCGGCGGGATTACGGCTTTGAGCGAACGGCAAGGCAATTGGAATAACGATTACCAAATACCGGGCTACGTATTGGTCAATTTAATGGCCAGTTATTCTCTGAACATTGGCAAGGCCAAACTAACCACTCAGCTTAATATTGATAACTTAACGGATAAATATTATTTCGCCGGCAGCAATACAGGAGCCGATGTGCTTATCGGAGCGCCGAGAACTTTTTTGGGATCGGTACGGATCGAATATTAGAGCTCGGCAAGCCTTTAGCGATCCTCATCCGATCGATGCACTGATCCTCGCACGCGCAAGGGGTGAGTTACGAACTCCAACATTGCTGGCATTTGAAAGTATTGGTATCTTTAGTTTCGTTGTTGATGGCTTGCGGTTTGGGTTTGGGTTTGGGTTTGGGGCATCGTGTTGGGGTTCCCACCTCAACCTACGCTCCGCACCTAAACCGCTTGAATTCGCGGAAAATACGGCACTCCCATTCGCCACTTAACGCTCAGTTCGCCCATATTCCCAATGCCGAATTGATTCCTCGAAAAGAGCGCCTTTACGGGCCGTCGCCTGTCCCAACCCAATCAATCCAGGTGCGCGACATCGGCTGAATGCGTTATGCTGAATTAACCGTCGTCGGAATGTCGAAGTTACGCCACCGAGCCGAAAGCGCTTGGAAAACGTTGCCGGCACCGGATCATCGAAATCGAATTGACCGCGAACCCTTGCCTATGACGATCAATCACCTGCTGGACAAACTGTTTCGCCGCCACCGCGAGGAATTGCTGGCGTTCGCCGAGCGCAAAGGGAATTACGACAATGCCGAAGACTTGGTGCAGGATGCTTTTTTGCGCTTGCTGCAACATGCCGATTTGCCGGCGGTGAACAACCCTCGCGCCTATTTGTTCAAGATCACGTCGAATCTCAGCGCCGATCAATTCCGCCGGCCGTCGTTGGAATTGATCGACCACGAAAACGCTGAGTACGACAATTATGCGTGTCCGCTACCGTTACCGGAAACGGTGGCCGAAAGCCAGCAAAGCTACCAATTCAGCCTGCAAGCGCTGCAGGATTTGCCGGAAATTGTCCGAACCTGCTTTTTACTGCACCGCATCGACGGCATTCCCCAGGCCGATATCGCCAAGGCCTTCAATCTGCCACGCCGCACGGTCGAACGTTACTGCGCCAAGGCCTTGGCGCATTGCTGCGCCCGCTTGGATCAGCCGCGAGAATGACTGGCGGCTGGTTTTACAAGTCGCCACCGTAGTCCTCAGTCGCGTTTCACCGCCGCCATGATCAAACCAACCGATCCCAATATTGCCGAACAAGCCAGCCACTGGGTGTTAAAACGCCTGGACGGCGCCGGTTCAAGCACGGAACAGCGCGCTTTCCAGGCTTGGCTGGACGCCGATCCCCGTCATCTTCCGGCTTATCGCCATGCCGCCGCCGTTTGGCGGAACTTCGCGCCATCCGAAGGCCAGCCCGCCGATGTGAACTTGACGAACGCCCGCGCCCAATTTCGCGAAGCGCAATACCAAATCCGGCGCGCGCGAAACCGGCGTTTGCGCGGTCTGGCACTGGCGGCGTTGCTGGTCGCCACGCCACCGCTAACCTGGAACTGGCTGAATTCGGCCGAATACCGCACCGGCAAGGGTCAACGCCTATCGGTCGCGTTGGCCGACGGTTCGCGGGTCGAATTGAATACCGATAGCCGTCTACGAGTGAATTATGCTTGGCAGACTCGGCAAGTCACCCTGGAGCGCGGCGAGGCTGTATTCGACGTCAAACACGATCCGGCCAAGCCCTTCGAAGTGCTCGCTCCCTCCGGCCGCATTCGCGACATCGGCACCCGTTTTAACGTCTACCAAGGCCGCGACGGCACCACTGTCAGCGTGATGGAAGGCGAAGTCGAAGTCGCCACCGTCAGCAGCACGCTGAACGAGCGCCTGCCGGCCGGCAGCCAAATCCATTTCGACGCACGCGGCAGTCTGGGCGCGCCGACAGCGTTCGATGCCGACACAGTGACGGCCTGGCAAAAGAATTTACTGGTGTTTCGCAACGCGCCGCTGACCGAGGTCTTGGAGCAATTGAGCCGCTACCACGCGGTGGACTTGCAACTCGCCGATCCGGCCTTGCGCGACCTGAAGGTCAGCGGCGATTTTCCCAGCACCGATTTGACCGGAGCCCTGAAGGTCATCGCGGCGGCCTTGCCGATCAAGATCCGGCAAGCAGCGTCCGGCGTGATCGTGTTGGATCGCTAGGCGGTTTTCTCGCGCGAGCGATAGGCAGAACCGACAACTTGACGCGCCCCGCCAGCGGCATCCTTATCCGCACACCGTCCGATAGATAAGCCAACCGGCAGATTCCGTTCGCGTTGGCGCGGAAAGCTGTCGGGCCGCTCCCTGAGCGGAGTCGTTGGGCGGCTCCCTGAATAGAGTCGAAGGGCCGCACCCAGAGCGGAGCCAAAGGGCCGTTCCCTGAGCGGAGTCGAAGGGCATACAACCTTAAATTGCCCAAACATTCCGGATAGCCCACGTCCTTATCGACCGCGAGATTTTTTTCGAAAAGTGGCGGTTGTCGGCGGCAAATCCCCTCTTAACGGATAGTGAAGCAAAAATAACCAAAGGAGGGATTATGCACTCACTATCCAAACCCCTGATAATCTGCGCGTTGGCCGGAAGTGCGTGGACAGCGTCCGCGCAAGAGAAAAGTTTTAGCTTCGATATTCCCGCGCAACCGCTGGCATCGGCGCTGGAAAGCCTGCGGAGCCGGACCGGCATTCACGTGTTCTATGCCGAGGAGGCGGTAGAAGGTAAAACCAGTGCCGCGCTATCGGGCGAATTTACGATCCAGCAGGCGGTGAGCAGACTATTGGCGGGTAGCGGTCTGACTCACACCTTCACGTCGAGCGACACGGTCGCGATCAAGCGCATCGACACCGGCAGCGATGCCAATACCACGATGCCGGCGATCACGGTGGTCGGTAATACCGAATACGATACCAACGACCCTTACAACACCGCCTACCAAACCCGCAGCGCGACGACCGCGACCAAAACCGATACGCCGGTGATGGAATTGCCGATGTCGGTGAAAGTGGTGCCGAAATCGGTGATCAACGACCAGCAAATCACCCGTCTGGACGACGCGCTGAAAAACGTCAGCGGTGTGTTTGCCAGCCCCGGCAACGGCGGCACCACCGACTCGTTTATCGTACGCGGCTTCGTCGATTTCAACCCGTATTACAACGGCGTGCGGCTGGAGACTGGCTGGACTCAGGGCGGCCTGCGCGATACCGCCGGCTTGGAGCGAGTGGAAGTCTTGAAAGGTCCGGCCTCGATACTGTACGGCCGCATCGAGCCGGGCGGCATGGTCAACATGGTACCGAAAACGCCGTTGGCGACACCCTATTATTCGTTGCAACAGCAATTCGGCTCCTACCGCTTTTACCGCACCACGATAGACGCCACCGGCCCGGTGACCGATGACAAAACGGTGCAGTACCGCGCCAATCTGGCCTACGAAAACAAAGGCTCGTTTCGCGACTTTATCGAAGGCGAGCGGGTTTACTTCGCGCCGACCGTGCATTGGGACATCAGCGACCGCACCCAGGCGACTTTCTATGTCGATTATTTGCACAACGACACCGCGCCGGATGTCGGCGGCCCGCCGCGTATCGGCAATCGCCCGGCCGATCTGCCGCGCAATCGCAATTTAAGCGAACCCAATATCCGCGCGGTCAGCGACGACATTCTGTTCGGCGTGGACTGGAGCCATGCCTTCAACGACCAATGGACCTTCCGCCACCGCTTCTTCGCCGATTTCACCGAAGATAATGAAAATCTGCCCGGCGCGCCGGCCGGGTTGGCGGACGACAACCGCACGCTGCACCGGACGAACTTCGGCAACCGCGACAATTTGGGCAGCACTTACAACACTACCGCCGATTTGACCGGCAAGTTCAAGACAGGTCCATTCGAACATACCTTGTTGATCGGCGGGGATTATTTTACGTTCGAAAATACCTTCGCTTGGCCGTCGCCGCAAGCGGTACCGGACATCGACATCTATAACCCGGTCTATTCGGGCAATCTCGGCTTGCTTTC
This sequence comes from Methylomonas sp. LWB, assembly GCF_001856095.1. NCBI lineage: Bacteria > Pseudomonadati > Pseudomonadota > Gammaproteobacteria > Methylococcales > Methylococcaceae > Methylomonas > Methylomonas sp. LWB. The sequence continues at coordinate 73,525 of NZ_MKMC01000015.1, read as the reverse complement.
GCGGCTGGACGCGGTCGGCAATTTGGGCTTCGAATGGTTCGGCCTGTATTTGCAGGACCAGATCAAGCTACCGTACGACGTACATTTACTGCTAGGGATGCGCTACGACAATGCCAACTCGTGGCAAGACTTCGGCGCTTTCGGCAGCGGCATCAAGGACACCAATCACGAGGATAAAGTCACGCCGCGGGTCGGCTTGCTCTGGCAGCCCATCCCGTCGCTCAGCGTCTACGGCAACTACGTGCAAGGCTTCGGCGCGCCAAACATTGGGGTTTATGCCAGCGGTGGAGCCAAAATCAAACCGCAAATCTCGGAACAATGGGAAGCCGGCTTCAAAAAAGAATGGCTGGACGGCAAACTCAATCTGACCGCCGCCTATTTCGAAATCACCAAACAAAACATCGCCACGCCGATCGCCAATTCCCTTTTTTTCGAAGCGGTCGGCAAGGCTCGCAATCGCGGCTACGAATTGGATTTGACCGGCGAAGTACTGCCGGGCTGGAAGGTGATCGGGGTTTATTCCTACATAGACTCGGAAATCGTCAGCAACGGCGGCGTCGATGAAGGCCATCGATTGGCCAACGTCCCGGCGCATGGCGGCAGCCTGTGGAATACCTATACCTTGCAGGACGGCGCGTTGAAAGGGCTGAAGTTCGGCGCCGGCGCCGGCGTCGTCGCCCGCTCGCAGCGACAAGGCTCAAACGAAAACAACTTCCAGCTGCCGGGTTACGCGATCTTCAATGCGCTGATCGGCTACGAAACCCACATCGGCAAAACCAAGCTGACCACCCAAATCAACGCGGACAATCTGCTGGACAAGGCATATTTCGAAACCGGCCGGGCCGACCGCAACTTTTGGGGCACGCCACGCACCTTCATGGGCTCGGTGCGCTTGGAGTATTGATAGTCCTTTCGAATCCGGACGCTTTCGAGCGGCCTAGCCGCTCGATCGACCGACGCACGGGTTGAATCCGCCTTCTATAAAATTCCGCCCCAAAGCACGCATCGCCGAAAGCGGCCACCGGTTCCGATTTAAACCCTGCAAGGTTTTGAATGCCTTGGATCGGCCAGAAGTAGACTGCCGCGCAATCTTGTCAGTTTCAGCAATTGAATAGATAGCTGCCTGGTAATGCTCTGCCAGATAGGGTTGAGCAAGTCTTGCCTCGATACAGCGTTAGCGAAATCGAGGGGGGGTGGCCATTCCGCCATCAAACCAAAATCGGCAATTGAAAGGATGCCGGCCTTCGAATCCTCGATTTCATCGAGGCTACTTGCTTCTCGTCGCAAATTTCCTTTGGAATAATAATCGCCTGAAAATTATCTACGAAAAGATAAATATTTTTCTGCGAAACAACAATATCGCTGATAGCTTCATAACTATAGCGATTAGAGCCGTACTTCGATGTAAAAAAATACCTTCATCGGTTATTTCTATCTCTTTTTCGGCAAGAAAAAAACCATCAACTGAATATGCTATTTTTCTACATCTTGAAATACGCCTTGCACTCGCCCCCCAAATCAATAGGCCAACAAGCACCGTATATACCAATATGAGGTTGACACCACTCCGATACTCTTGTGCGTCTATATAGAAGGAAATTAAAATTAGAAGTCCAATTGCTATCAATATCCAGAATAAAAAAATAAGATAAATTCAACCGCATCACTCCCTAAATATTTTCGCCATCGCAACTTTACGACTCTTGAAAAATCAGCAGCATCTTCGATAGTATATTTGATTTTATGCTTCATAATTTTAAATTTCCAAAATAATAACCATTTATGCCCCATATCTTTTACACTAGAAACTCCGCTTACGTCAATCCCTGTGTGAAACCGTTACATACCGAATCTTGACAACATGTATTTTCAATATGATAACCACATAGATATAACTACAACGAGTGAGCTACTAGAGATAAAATACTGGTGAGCTTGTAAATGGCAGATCTTTCATACCTTACTACCAATCGGAAAATTTATTGATCGTCAGCGTGGGGTCGATTGCGCCAATTCATCACTTCCAAAAGCCGTCATTCAACACTGGCGTAATCATATTGGAATCGATGGCCTGGCTTGCATCGGAACTGGTGGCGGTTTTCAATTATTTAGCTTATTCGGACGGAAACCCATACTCCCGCGTTTCCGGTTGACAGCCCCTGCCACTGCAATGATAGTCGGGAGCGGCTTTGATTTGTCTGGGCTATACCGCGACGCCTTCACCACTAGGCTTACGTATCCGCCAGGATGTTTTGTAATTTCTCGCTAATTAACCGATCCAATTCCTGCTCGGATAAGTTTTCCACCGCCGTCCGGGCGGTATCGGCGTTAACGTCCTCGACTGGGCTCAGTAGCGGTTTTGCGTGGCGCGCCAACAAATACGCGCAGACATCGGCCACATTGGCGTAGTCAAACAATAACGTCGTCGGCAAATCGCAACCTAGGCGACGCTGCAAATTTACCCTCAACTCGACGATGGTGATCGAATCAAGCCCCATGTCGAAAAAACCTTGATAACTATCGATGGTTTTAGCTTCGTCCAGATACAGCACTTGCTTGATCGCTTGCTCGAGTTGGGTTTTGGCCAATTGGTAAGCTTCGTCCCGGCTTAACTCGGCTATTTGTTGCTCGAAATTAAGCAATGCTGGACTATCCGCGATAGCGTCGGCCTCTTCTACCAGCCCGCCGGTCACCTGCCATAAAGGTTTAGTCGCCGCCTCGGCCAAGGCCTTGCCAAATAACGGCCAATCGACGTCCATCAACACTTGCTGGCTCGCGCCGGCATTCAAGGCTTTCGCCAATAAACTCACAGCGAACGGCGCTGGCATCGCCACGACGCCGCTAGCTTGCATACGCTGTTGATCGACCCGGTCCAAGCCGGCGGCCATGCCGACATCGGCCCAAGCACCCCAGTTGACGGTTAATGCCGGCAAACCCAAGCGATTGCGGTATTGCGCTAAACCGTCCATCGCGGCATTGGCGGCGGCATAAGCCGCTTGCCCTCTGGAACCCAGCACCGAAGCCGCCGACGAACACAGCACGAAAAAATCCAATGCCGCATCTTTGGTGGCTTGATGCAACAACCACGCCCCGGTGACCTTAGCCGACCATACCGCTTTAAAATCGTCCGCTTGCAGATTTTCCAACAGGCCGTCTTTTAAGATTCCGGCCGCATGTATGACGCCTTTCAAGCGTCCGCCCTGTTGCTGAATATGCGCCATTAACGCGGCGACTGCCTCGCCATCGGCGATGTCAGCTTGAACGCTGCGCACGTCGCCGCCTTGCCGCCGTAAATCTTCAATCTTCTGCTGCGCCTCGCCCGCAGCCGGACGGCGGGCAATCAGCCATACCCGGCCGGCTTTGTTCGCCACCAACCAGCCGGCAATAGCCAAACCCAAGCCGCCCAAGCCGCCGGTAATCAGGTAATCGCCGCGCGGATCGATGACGACAGCGGCGGCGGGTAAGGCGCTCGGTGTCAATCTGGCCGCGTAGCAACCTTCCGGCCGAATCGCAATTTGTTCGCCGCGAGGCGCTATCGCCATGATCGCCATCAACTTAGTCAACTGCTCCGGGCTGCTGTCGGCCAAATCCAGCAAACCGCCGAACAGTGCCGGTTGTTCCAAGCCAATCACCCGCCCAAGCCCCCACGCGGCGGCGCTTAACCAGCCGGTTGCCGCGTCGCCGTCAGCGGCGACCTGCGCGTTCTCGGTTAACCACCAAATCGGTAGCAGTTTATCCGCTTGTTTCAAAGCCCGGTAACAAGCAATAAACCGAGCCATCACCGCGCCGAGGGCTTCCGACCCGCCATCGGCCAAATCGCAGATTTGAAAATTCATCACCGCCAGTTCCGTCGAGGATGTCGAGGCAATATCGTCCAAACAACGTTGCCAATCCTGCTCGCTATCGAAACACAGGCGATAATGTTGCGCGCTTATTTTTTGATACTCGCGCCCCGATTCGAGCAAGACCATCGGCATCTTGGCGCCCGAACCGGCATCAAACAGCGTTTTGGCTCGCCCTTGCCGGTCGGCGATCAACAACCAGGTTTTGGCGGCCCCGGCTTGCGGCAATTCGTAGCGCTGCCAGCTAATTTGATAAGCGCATTGCGCCTGCCGATCTTGCGAAATCGCCTGCTGATGCAATGCGGTCAGATTGTGCAGTATTTGCAGGGTTAATTTTCGTTCGTCCTCATTCGGCGTTTTATCCTGCCATAAGGCGGCCAACAAACTGTCGGTTTGGCCTTCGACCAAGGCCTGTAAAACCGTAGACGCCGGCTGAGCTGCGGACGCCGCTTGTTTAGCCGTCGGCGCAGCCAGCCAATAAAACTGCCGTTGCCAGGGATAGTTTGGCAATTTGATTTTTTCGCCGCCGGCAACGGCCCGCCAATTGGGCGTTAAGCCCGCTTGATATAACCGAGCCAGCGCCCGGTAAGTTTCCACCCGGCTATCGCCCTTACCGGTTTGGCCGTGCAGACAGATTTTTTCCGCGGCGGACTCGATCTGCTTGACCAAACCGAATAAGACCGGCCTCGGTCCTATTTCCAGGAAAATATCCGCCCCTAGCGCGGCGAGTTGCCGCACGGCCGGGTAAAATTGCACCGCTTGGCGGATATGCTTAACCCAATAATCCGCTCCGGCGATTTCCTCGTTGACGACTTGGCCTGTCAAGGTCGATACCAGGGTCTTATCCGGCGCGCGAAACGCAATGGTCTCGGCAATCTCGGCAAAAACAGGTAAAGCCGCTTGCATGGCCTGCGAATGAAATCCGTGGGCGACATTCAACGGGGTAACGGAAAGCCCGGCCTGCTCCAACGCGACGCTAATTTCTTGCAAAGCTTCCTTCAAGCCTGAAATCACCAGACTCTTGGCGGTATTCACCACCGCGATGCCGGCGCAATCGACGAAGGGAGCAAGCCAGGGCTGAACGGTTTTTTCGTCGGCGGCAACGGCGATCATCGCGCCGGGTACGGCATGCTCGTTGATACTGCTGCTACGCGCGGCAATCAATTTCAAGGCATCGGACAACGCAAACACCCCGGCATGGCAAGCCGCCGCGTATTCGCCGATGCTATGCCCCAACACGAAATCGGCCTTGATCCCCCAACTTTGCCACAAGGCCAGCATCGCATACTGAAACACGAAAATCGCCGGCTGGGCATGGGTTCTCAACCGCTGTTCGTCTGCTTCGTCGCACAACAAGGCCTTGACCGAATAACCAACCCGAGGCGCCAAAATGGCGTCGCATTGGTCCACCGCCGCCCGGAATACCGCTTCACTGCGGTATAAATCCAAGCCCATGCGCGGATATTGACTACCTTGTCCGGTAAATAAAAAGGCCAGTTTCGGCTTTTTCCATTCCGAGCAGGGTCTGACGTCGTTCAACAAGCCCGGATCGCGCAATTGTTGGATCAGCTCCTCGCCGCCGCTCGCAACCAGCGCCTTGCGGAAGGAAAAATGACTGCGGCAGGTATTGGCGGTAAAGCAAAAATCCTGAATTCGACTGGCGGGCAATGCCTGTAACGCATCGGCATAGCGACTTGCGACGACTGGCAAAGCCGCTTGGGTTTTTGCCGACAGAGTCAAAAGGTGCAATCCGGTCGACGTTTGACAGTCCCGCTTTTTCGGTGGCGGCGCTTGCAAAATGGCGTGTGCATTGGTGCCGCTCATGCCGAATGAACTGACGGCCACCTTACCCTGTTCGACCTTCTCCGGCCAAGCGGTTAACCGGGTCGGTACTTTTAGCTTGAACGTTTCCCAGGGAATATGCGGGTTGGGCTCGGAAAAGCCCAAACTGGCCGGAATCTCGCGATGTTTTAACATCAAAGCGGCTTTAATCATGCTGGCAATACCGGCCGCCGCTTCCAGATGACCGATATTGGTTTTCACCGAACCGATATACAAAGGATTATCCGGCGCCCGGTCTTGGCAATAGACCGTGCCCAAGGCTTCCGCTTCGATCGGATCGCCCAATACCGTGCCGGTCCCGTGGGCTTCGACGTAAACCACTTGTTCGGCGTTAATTTTGGCTTGCGCCAAGACTTGCCGTATCAGTTTTTGTTGCGCCAACCCGTTAGGCACCGTCAAGCCGCTACCGGGGCCGTCGTGATTCACGCCGCTGGCTCTGATCACTGCGATGATGTCGTCGCCGTCGGCCTCGGCATCGGACAGCCGCTTTAATACCAGGGCGCCGCAGCCTTCCCCTCGTCCATAACCGTCGGCCGCGGCATCGAAGGCTTTACTATGCCCGTCTTCGGCCAGTGCCCCGACCCTGGATAGAAACATCGCCACATTGGGGGTCAGCATCAATTGCACGCCAGCCGCCACCGCCACCCTGGACTCGGCTTTGCGCAAACTTTGGCAGGCCAAATGCACCGCTACCAACGCCGACGAACATGCGGTATCGATAGCAAGACATGGGCCTTGCCAGCCCATCACATAAGAAATCCGACCGGCGGCGAAACAAAATCCGTTGCCGCTACCGTCGTAGGTATTGATGCGCGAATAATCGTCGGCATAGAGCTGCAACAGGCCATAGTCGTTTTGGCCTATGCCGAGAAACAAACCGGTATCGCTATCGCGTAGCGAATCGGGAACGATGTTGGCATGCTCCAATGCCTGCCAACAAACCTCGAGCAGCAAGCGTTGTTGCGGGTCCATGCTTTTGGCTTCGCGCGGCGAAATACCGAAAAACTCGGGATCGAAATCCCCCGGCCGCTCGATAAACCCGGCTTTGCGGGTATAGATTTTCCCCGGCACGCCGCGCTCGGCGCTGTACAGGCTAGCCATATCCCAACGGTCGCCAGGCACGTCGACGATGCCGTGTTCGCCGCGGCTCAATAACTGCCAGAACGCTTCCGGCGTATCAATGCCGCCCGGTAAGCGGCAACCAATGCCGACGATCGCAATCGGCTCGTTCGCCTTGGCTTCCTGGTCGAGCAAACGCTGTTTCATTTTTGCCAATGCCAGCGAAGCGCGTTTTAATTGATCTTCATTCTCCGACACGTCTCTCCCCGTACTTTGTCTGCCGACATGATTCAGAAGTGTTCCAAAAACCGGTCTATATCGGCTAATTGTTCGTCCAAGGATAATATCGGCTCCTCGCTGTTTATCGCGTTTTTCGCGTCGGCAACAGGCTCGGCGCTCGGCTCTTCCTGCTTGGGCCTAGTATCCACCAGCAAGCTCAACAGATAATCCGCCAACGCCGACAAGGTCGGATATTTAAAGGTCAAGGTCGCATCCAACGGCGGTTCGAACTCGCGTTGCAAGCGGTTGCGCAGTTCCATCGCCGTCAACGAATCCATGCCCAGCTCGAAAAATCCGCGCCTAGCGTCGATGTCGCCGGCAATCCCCAATACCGACCCGAGTAAGCGACTGACATGCTCCAGCATGACTTCCCGCTGACTATCGGGGTTTTGCCGCAACAAAGACACAATAGACTCCCCGCCGTTAGAAGCGGCCTTGGTCGCCTGCCCCTGTTCCCGGCGGCTCAACAGCGCTTGAAAATAACCGTCGTTATCTTGGTTGCCGGCATAGCGATCGAAGTCGATGTCGATAATCGCCAGATTGGCGTCGTCGGATTCGATCGCGGTCCGCATCGCGGCCAATGCAGTATCTGTCGCCATCGGCTTGACGCCCATCGTTTGCCATTGTTGGCGGCGAATATCCTTGACCGCCGCCGCCATGCCGGTATCTTGCCAGACCCCCCAATTGATAGCGTGCGCCGGCAGATTTTGCCGACGCCGGTAAGCCGCCAAGGCATCGACAAAGGCGTTGGCGGCTACATAATTGGCCAAACCGCCGGCGGCCAATACCGACGCCGAAGACGAAAACAGCACGAAATAATCCGGAGAGCTTTCAAGCTCCAGACTCAGCCTATGCAAATTCCAAGCGCCCGCCACCTTGGCCGGAAAAACGCTGCTGAACACCTGCCAATCGTAGTCTTGCAGCAAACAATCGGCGAACACGCCGGCACTATGGAAAATACCGGCCAAGCCTTGCCGACCCGGTACATCGACCGCCCGACGCAAAGCGTCGTAATCGCTGACGTCGACGGCTTGGATATGGATCTCGACGCCCCCCGCCGCCGCTTGTTCCAGCGCTTGCTTCACCGCCGCGGACGGTGCCGTTCTCGCCAACAAGATTAAGCGCTTGGCGCCGCTCTCGATCAACCATTGGGTTAGCTTAAAGCCCATGCCGCCGAATGCACCGGTCACCAGATAAACGCCTTGTTCGCGTATCGTCAAAGGCTGATTGCCGCCGGGAAGGCAAGACACTAAACGCGGCACGAATAGCCGCCCGTCTCGCACAGCATTTTGCAATTCGGCCTTGGCATCGGTTTGGCAAACCAGTTGGCAAGTCGGTAAATCCAAGTCCATCCCTGCTTGCAAATCGACTAAACGGCATTGAAGCCGCGGATATTCCTTGGCGGCGACTCTGACCATGCCCCACAAGGCCGCCATCACGGCTTGCGGCCTATCGCCATCGACAACCGCTTGCGCGCCTTGGGTCAGCACATTGAAAGCCTGTAATCCGATAGACGCCGCCCCTAAGGCCTGCAACAAATGCAAAGTGCCGGCGCAAACGATAGCCAGCGTTTTTTCCACCGCCCGACTGTCGCTGGTTTCGTCGATAACGCCGTCCAGGCCCGAACAAACCAGCACCGCATATTGGCCATTTTCTTCAGGCTCAAACCAATGTTCCAGCACGCGCTCGAAATCCCGGCGTTGGAATGGGTTCACGGTCCACGAAGCGTCGGCGTGTTGGGAAAGCGCTTGGCCGTAGTTGATCCTGGTACAACGGTCGCCACGCGCGTTTAAATACTCGGCCAACCGGTCCGCCGCGCCTTGGCTATCGTCGACGATCAACCAATGGCGGCTGCGGATTCGCGCCGCCTGAGTCAAAATCACGCTTTGTCGGCATAGGCGTTCGGTTGCGTCTAACTGCGCGGTAATGAAGGCCGTCGACGCAAATCCGGTTTCGCTCAATAAACCCTGCCAGCCGTTTTGATCCAATAACGGATAATTCGCCTGGCACCGCTGATCGTTGAACGCCCACCAACCGTCGGTCAACCCGAAAATCAAGTCCACCCACAGCCGGGGCTGTAAACCTTCCAACAACAGCAATACGCCCTGATCGTTTAACAACTGCCGGACATGGGACAGCGTTTGCGGTAAATCGGCAGTGGCATGAACAACGTTGGCGGCGACGACCAAATCAAACTCATGTTCGGCAAAACCTTGACTGAAAGGGTCTTTGGCGATATCCAAGGTTTGATATTTAAGTTGGGGATAGCCGGCAAAATTTGCTTCGGCCGAACTAAAAAAAGCCGACGACAAATCGGTATACAGGTACTCGAAATCGACCCTGCCGGCCAACAGCGGCAAGAGATGCCGCGTCGTGCCGCCGGTACCGGCGCCGATTTCCAAGACCCTTAATTTGCGGCCTTTGGGGATTAACGCCAACCAGCCGTCCAAGGCCTGAACCGCGCTACGGTTCAAAATCGTAAAACCTTCCGCTTGGCTATATAAAGTCGCGGCGGAAATGTTGCTGTTTTCCGGAAACAGCAACGGCAGAAAATCGATGCTGCCGTTTAATACGCCGGCCAAATCCCGCCCGCATTGCCTGAGCAGTTGCCATTCAATGCCGCCGGCTATCGAACTCTGTTCCGGCCCGGCGACTAGCGGTTTCAACACTCGCCATTGCTCCTGTTCCAGACTCAAATATTGCGCTTGGCTTAACACCGTTAAACAGCGCTGCAGCAACTTCGAATAACGCGGTAAAACCCCTAATTGCCGCAGGCACTGCGCCAATTCGAAACCTTCACCCACTTGGTACGGAAACGCCAAATCCTGCAAGGCTTTCAGCACATAATTCAAGGCCTCGGCTTCCAAAACCTCAACCTGGTTTTCGGCTATGCCTGGTGGCTGCGGCCAGTATTGCTCGGGGACTTGGGCAATTTGCGCCAGCCAAGCCGCGCTTGCCTCGGGGTTTATCTCGTCGCTCGGGTTAGCGACGGCTTGCCATTGAGTTTTATAAAAAAGCCCGTCTTGCCGATTGGACGGCAATCGCTTTAAGCCCAAACCTTGTATGCGGGCGATAGTCTCGCCGTCTTTGGCCAGAACATCGATATCGAAAAGCCATTGCCCTGCTTCGACACCCGTTAACCGTGCGTGCGCATGGATATCGCCCTGGCCTATCGGCCGGTAATACGTCAGCGACACCAGACTCGTTTGCACATAGGTTTCTTGGTCCTGCGGCAGCAAAGCGCCCGCCACTTGGAAACACGCATCCAGCATCGGCGGATAAAGAAAATAAGCACTGTCTCGCGGGGCGGCTTTGATCTTGCCCAGCGCCTGCTGGTCTTGCGCGGACAGGCTGTCCAGTAAGCGGTAAGCCGGACCGAAATCGATGCCTCGCTCGGCCATGGCCCGGTAATAGCGCTCGACATCCAATCCTTGGTTGAATGCCGGGATAGGCGACATCGATTCAGCCGCTTGATTCAGCGTCTCTATCCTGGCGCTAAAATGGCATTGCCAGGGTAAATCATCCGCACAACGCGCATAAATAGCGCAAGCGTAGCCGTCGGTATCGGCCGTCAGTAACAATTGCAGGCTCACCGCCTGCTCCTCGTCGAATAGCAATGGCGCGGGATAACTCGCCTGCGCTATGCGGCAAGGCAGACCGCCCAAGGCCGCAACCGCCATTTCCAAATAATGGGCGGCGGGGAGCAAGAGCTTGCCGTGGTAACGATGGTCGCGGTGGAAAGCCAGATGGCTGGCTTGCAAAACGGCGCTAAAGACTTGCTTTTCCGGCTGATCCGCAGTTTCGAATGGGTTTTGTAAAAAAGGATGCAAGGCCGGCGCTGGCGCGGCCGTTCTCGGCGCGGCTTTAAACCAGTAACGCTGCCTACTGAAAGGATAAGCCGGCACATTCAAATGACGGCCTTTAAAATCCTGATAATAAGCCTGCCAATCGATATTCACCCCGCCGCGATAAAGCGCCGCCAGCGTATCCAGCAAACCGCCTTCGGCTTGCCGGCTATCGAGGGAACTGATGGCTTTAATCCGGCCGTCCGGGTATTCGCGTTGTACCAATTTGCTCAGCACGTTTTGCGGTCCGACTTCCAACATCCCATCCACGTCGTTGGCGACCAACTCGGCCAAGGCTTGGCTAAACAACACCGGGCTGCTGATCTGCTTCAGCCAATACTCGGCATTCGCCATTTCCGCACCGATTAACTGACCGGTCAGCGTGGAAATAATGTTTTTAGTCGGCGACCGATAGGCGATGCCGGCCGCGCTAGCCGCGAATTCCCGCAACATCGGCGTCATCAGCGGCGAATGAAAGGCGCGATCGACGTTCAAGACCGCATAAGCCAAGCCCCTTTGCTCCAGGTAAAGGCTGAAGCGACGCAACTCGTGTTTGGCGCCGGATACCACGGTATTGGTTTTGCCGTTGTAGCCGGCGACGCAGAGGCTACTGCCGCAATCTTGCAAGGCGAGCCCGACTTTATCGGCCTCGGCCAACACCGCCAGCATGCCGCCCTCTTCGCTCAGCGCCGCCATCAGCCGACCGCGCTGTTTGATCAGCGCCAAGCCGTCTTCAAAACTGAATACCTCCGCCAAACACGCGGCGGCATATTCACCGACGCTATGGCCGAGCAAATAATCCGCTTCGACGCCCAAGGCCAACCAAGTCCTAGCCAGAGCCACTTGAAAACAATACAAGGCCGGTTGGGCATACTCCGTCGATGCCAACCGCGCCGCGCCCTGCTCGGTAAACAGCAATTCGCGCAAAGACAGTCCCATCTGCTGTTCGAATGCCGCTTCGCAGGCAGCGAAATCATCGGCAAACAACGGCAAATCGGCGAACACGTCTAAAAGCGGGCCGTTAAACGCGCCCTGGCCGGTGAACAGCAAGGCCATGCGCCTTTCCTCGCCGGCTTGGCCTTCGCTAAGGCTTCGCAAACCGTCGATCGCTTCGGCCATATTGGTGCACGGCAAGGCCAGCCGATAGGCGAAATGATCGCGCCGCACATTGACCGTATAACAAAAGTCGGCCAGCTCCAAGCCCGGATTGGCCGACAAATAGTCGCTATAAGCCTGTGCTAGCGCGCGCAATTCGAGCGGAGTCCGCGCCGACAGCGTCAATAGCTGCCGGCGATGGCGGCAAACGGCAGCCTCGTGCGCCTGTTTCGGCGCTTCGGCGACCAAAACGTGCGCGTTACTCCCGCCGAAGCCGAAGGAACTGACGCCGGCAATCCTCGGCTGGCCCTGCTCGACCGGCCAATCGGCCAATTGCCGGCTGACCGTCAGATTCATGGATTGCCAATCGACGTGCCGGTTCGGCTGCTGAAAATGCAATTGCTTGGGAATTTTTTGGTGTTGCAGCATCAACACGGTCTTGATAAAGCCGGCAATACCGGCCGCCCCTTCCAGATGGCCGATGTTGCTTTTCACCGAACCGATCGTCAACGGCGTTTGCCGCCGGCTGCCGTAAACCGCCTGCAAGGCTTCGATCTCGATAGGATCGCCCAGGCTGGTGCCGGTACCGTGCGCTTCGACATAAGCGACTTGTTCGGCTTTCAATCCGGCGGCTTGCAAGGCTTGTTTCAGCACTTGGCGCTGAGCGCTACCGTTGGGCGCGGTCAAACCGCTGCTGCGGCCGTCCTGGTTGGTGGCCGAACCCTTGATCACCGCCAAGACCTTGTCGCCGTCGCGCTGGGCATCGGCCAATTTTTTCAAAACCACGACACCGCAGCCTTCACCGCGCACATAACCGTCCGCGCCATCGTCGAAGGTTTTGCATCGCCCGTCCGGCGACAGCATGCCGGCTCGCGAAAAATTGATGCTGAATTCGGGCGCCAATAAGGCGTTGACGCCGCTGGCCAAGGCCAATCGGCATTCGCCGGCACGCAGACTCTGACAAGCTAAGTGAATCGCCACCAACGACGAGGAACACGCGGTATCGACGGCAATCGCCGGCCCTTGCGTCCCCAAATAAAAGGCCAAGCGGCCGACGGCGGTGCTATGCGCGGTGCCGGAAGCCATATAACTATCGATTTCGCGATAGTCACGGCTGGCCAGCAGATGGTAATAATCGTTGCCGCAGATACCGGCGAACAACCCAGTTTGACTGCCCATTAACGAAGAAGGCGGAATACCGGCCTGTTCCAACGCCCGCCAATGGCTTTCCAACAATAGGCGCTGCTGCGGATCGAGACTGTCGGCTTCGCGCGGCGAAATATAAAAAAACTCGGCGGCAAATTGATCGATATCGTTGAGGTATCCGCCTTGAATGCTCAGGATTTTACCGGCGGCATCGGGATTGGGGTCGTAAAATTGCGCTTTGCTCAAACGCTGCTCCGGCGCCTCTCTGACCGCGTCCACGCCGTCGGCCAAAACCTGCCAAAAGGCCTCAAGATCCCCCGCATCCTCCCGGCCGCCCGGAAAGCGGCACGCCGCGCCAATGACGGCAATGTCGTCCTGTTCGCGGTTTTGCTCCAATTCGGCGATAGTGGCTTTTAGCCTTCGAATTTCGACTAAAGCGTTTTTGACCAATTGCTGATAATCGGGGACTTCGGTACTCGCCATATTTATCCTAATTCCTTCGCCAGTAATTCAGCCGCTTGTTCCAAGGACAGCCCCTCCAGTTCGTCGCCGGCCGTTTCGGTTGTCCCGGCAACCCGTTCGTCGTTTGCCAGCAGCGACATTAAATGACCGCTCAAGGCTTGAATCGTCGGAAAGTCGAAAATCGCCGACGCCGGCAATTTGACCGCCAAGCCGTGATTGATCTTATTTTTGAACTCCACCGAGGTTAGCGAATCCAGCCCAAGATCGAAAAAGCCGGAATGGCGTTGACTCAAGGCATTGAGTTGCGCCAAGTCCATTCCCAATACCGCCGCCAACTCGGTGGTAAGAAACTGTTTCAGCTTATGGCCGCGGTCGGCTTCGCTCAAGCGCCGCAGCGCCTGCGCATCGAATTGTCCGGAATTTGCAACCGGCACCGTTTCAATCGCGGGCGCCTCCGTACCGAAGGTCGCAAAAAACTCCCGCATCGGTGCATCGGCCAGGAATACCGGCCAATCGATGGGTAAGGCCGCCAGTTGTACCTCGTTACGTTTTAGGGCTTCGTTTAAAACAAGCCCGCCCTGCTCCGGCGAAATGTCGGCCAAGCCCTTGCGAATCCGGTCGCTCAGCTTCAGTTCGGCGGCGGAACCAATTTCCGACCAGCCGCACCAATTGATGCTTTGTCCAGCCAAGCCCCGCGCCCGCCGGTAAGCGGCAAGCGCATCCAAAAACGCATTGGCGGCGGCATGGTTAGACTGCCCGGCGCTACCGAGCAAAGAGGCCACCGAAGAATACATCAGGAAAAAGTCCAAATCGTCCGCTTGGCTGAGGCGGTGCAATAGCCATGCGCCGGTTATTTTCGGCTCCAATACGGTCCGATAACGTTGCCAGTTTTGTTGTCGTAACGCACCATCGCTCAACACGCCAACCGAATGCACGATCCCCTTCAACGGTCTGCCGGTTTGCCGGATTCGCTGAAAAACCGCCTGCATGGCCGCCTCGTCGCTGACGTCGGCAATCAAGACTTCAACCTCGGCACCCAGAGCCCGCAGTTCTGTTATTTTGGCTTCGTTGGCTTCCGTCGGCACGGAGCGCCCGAGCAAAAACAACCGCTTGGCGCCTTTTTCAACCAACCACCGCGCACTATACAAACCCAGCCCTTTCAGGCCACCGGTGATCAGATAACTGGCATTGGCATCGCAAACGAAATCGTCGACATTGGCTTGGTTGGTCAACACGATTTTGCCGACATGTTTGGCCTGCTGCATGTGCCGGAAAGCGTGTTGCATTTGCGGCCACTCGAAGCGGGTATAGGGCAAGGGCCGGTAGGTTTGCCGTTCGATATGCGCGATAACCGTTTGCAATAATTGCTGAATCATCCGCGGCTGGCTTTGGCATAAGACTCTGACATCGACCGGCCGATAATCGACAGCCAGCGCCAAGGCCGCCAACTGTTCGTCCGTCAAAAGCTCGCGCTTGCCGATCTCTAAAAAGCAACCGCCCGCTTTCAACAAGCTCAAGCCCGCCGGAATAAAATCGCCGGTCAGGCTATTGAATACAACGTCGACGCCTTCGCCGCCGCTTGCCTGCTTGACTTGCTCGACGAACGACAGGTCGCGGGAATTCATCACTAATTCGACGCCCAACTGCCGCACTTGCGGCCATTTGGCGACACTGGCCGTCGCATACACTTCGGCGCCTGCCGCCAAGGCGACTTGTACCGCCGCCATGCCGGTACCGCCCGCCGCGGCATGAATCAGCACCCGCTGCCCGGGCTGCAGTTTGGCTACCTGGAGTAAGGCGTGGCTGGCGGTCACAAAAGCGACCGGCAAGGTCGCCGCCGCCAAAGAAGGAATCGTGTCCGGCAATGCGGCGACGCAAAAAGCATCGGCAATCAGTTCATCGGTAAACGCACCTTCGGCCAGGGCGATCACCCGCTGTCCGACGCTAAAATCGACAACCTCGGCGCCGCAACGGCTAATCACTCCGACGCATTCCATGCCTAAACCTTCGCGCTCGAACGGCAGCAAACCCAGCACATCCATGACGTCGATAAAATTCAGTCCGGCGTGCTGAACCTTGATTTCCACCTGATGCGGCCCTAGCGCGGTGTTGGCCACCTCCACGAGTCGCAGGGCATCGATAGCGCCTGCATTGGCTTCGGTTACCCGCCAGGTACGCTGGCTTTCCGCGCCGTTCCGTTGGTCGATCGCCGCCAGTCTGGGCACGAAACGGTGACCGTTCCGGTAAACCTGCTGCGATTCCAGCGCACCTTGCAACAAGTCTTGTATCAACAACGCGGCACTGGCCGGCTGATCGTCAAGATCGGCAACGACACTGTTCAATTCGGGGTGTTCCAACAAGCTGACTTTATTGATCCCCCATAGGGTTGCTGCTTCCGGGCAAGTGCTTTGGTCTTGTTGATCGATGCTTTGCGAGTGCCGGGTCAGGTGGCACAAAAGGCTTGCCGGGCGCTCGCCGGCCAGTAATGCTTGAATCAAGGACAAGGCGCCGACACTCATAAAACGCGTGTTCTCCATCAGCAGTTCGCCAGACCGCGACTCCGCGGCCGATAACGACAAAGGCCAGCAGTTGACCACGACGTCGATATGCTGGCGGCGTTCGATGGCGGCTATCGCTTGCCGGTAATCGTCAGCTTGCTCCAGGTTAATTTCAAACCGCTTCGACTCCAAGGGTTTAAATTGCTCACCGGCAACCAGTCGAAAACAAGCTATGCCCTGCTGTTCCAGCACCCGGCTTAATTGCTC
The DNA here is from genome assembly GCF_001856095.1 of Methylomonas sp. LWB. Taxonomy (NCBI): domain Bacteria; kingdom Pseudomonadati; phylum Pseudomonadota; class Gammaproteobacteria; order Methylococcales; family Methylococcaceae; genus Methylomonas; species Methylomonas sp. LWB. The sequence continues at coordinate 57,190 of NZ_MKMC01000015.1, read as the reverse complement.
GGCCAAGCCATTTTGATCGCCCGCCACCAACCAGGTCTTCGCGACCGGCTTTGGAGCCGAAGCCAACACCAAGGCTTGTTTAAATGGTGCATCCTGATGATCCGCGACCAAGCATTCGGCCTCCAAACCCAAATCTTGCAAGGCCTGTTGCCATTGCCGGCTATTCAATAACGGATAATCCCGGCGCAGGTTATCGTTAAAGGCCCACCAACCCTCGGTCAGGCCGAATACCGCATCGATCCAAGGCGTTGCTTCCACGCCTTCCAGTAAGACTAGATGTCCGCCGCCGGCTAATAACTGCCGACAATGACTTAAAGTGCGATGCAAATCGGTCGTGGCGTGCAACACATTGGAAGCAATGACGATGTCGAAAGACTGAGCCGCGAAACCCTGTGCTTGCGGATCGGCGGCAATATCCAAGATTCGGTAATCGACGAACACGTGGCCGGCAAAGGCTTGTTTGGCCTGCTCGGTAAAATAACGCGAGACGTCGGTGAAGGTATAGCGGCATCGCTCAGCGTCCAGGGCGTTCAGAATATGGTAAGTCGCCGACCCGGTTCCCGCGCCGATTTCCAAGATGCGGCAAGTGTTCGTCGTTGCCGTGCCACGTGCCAATTGGGCAACGGCAACCGCCAAGGCTTGGTTCAGCACGGCAAACGACGGCGCGTGCCGATAAAAATTAGCGGTCGCCGAAGGATTATCCGCCGGAAAAATCAATGGCAACGGATCGCGTTCGCCCCGCCAAACCGATGCCAGTTGTTCGCCGCAACGGGCCAGTAAATCGACTTCCGCCGCCAGCGCCGGATACTCCAGCCGTAACCGCTCCGCCAACGCCCTAGCCGATGAAGGTAACGTCCGCCGAAAACGCCAACCGCCATCGACCACGTCGATGCAGCCGGCTTCTCGCAAAATGGCGAGCATGCGCCCAAACAAACGGCTAAAACGCCGCTGAACGCCAGAACTCGCCATCAAGTCGGCGCTATCGGCATAGACCCTTGAAGGTTCCATCCCCAGTTGCGCCAAGGCCTGCAGAAAATACCCCACCGCGACTTGATTCAAGCGGCCGCCGGCGCCGTTGACGGCCTCGAAGCTTAGTCCCTGCGCAAACTCTTGCCGCAAGGCGCTAATCACCTCGCTCTTACTCGCTACGGCTTCTTGGTGTTGCCACTGGATTCGATAGAGCCCGTCCATGATAGGCAGGCTGGATTGAGCGGCTCGCACGGCGACCCGTTTCAGCATCACACCGTTGAGGGCGGCAATCGCTAAACCTTCGCTGTCGTAAATGTCGATATCGACCAATAGCGCATCGTCGTAGCGCTTTACGAGCTTCGCCAAGCTCCATAATGCCGAGCCGGGCTGGCCCCATAAGGCAAAGCGCTCGATACTGAGCGGCATGTAACGCTGAACCCCGTCCCGAGGCAGCAACATCAAGGCGCATTGGATCGCGGCGTCGAGCAATGCGGGATGCAGGCGGTAACCGGCGCCCGGTTGATTGCAAGAGGCATAGGCCAACGCACTATCCCGGCCTTGGTAGAGTTGTTCCAAACTTTGGAAACAACCGCCGAAACGGTAACCGCGTAGCGCTTGTTGCCGGTAAAAATCATCCTTGGATAGCGTTTGCAATTGCCCTTGTATCTGGGGCAAATCCAAATGCCTCTCGGCCGCTTCACGAGTCTCTATAGTGGCGACCGAGCAGCTGAAATGTTGCCGCCAATCGCCGTCTTGGCGGCTGTAAGTGGTAATGTTATCGGCCTGTTTGACGGTATGCAGCGTCAAAGCGGTTTCGGAAACGGCGCAGGCTTTAGCGACGACAATCTCTTTCAACGCCAGCCCGGTACCCGCCGCCGCGACGGCCATTTCGAGATAAGCGGCCATCGGCAAGATCACGTCCTCGTCAACGGCATGGCCGGCCAACCAAGCCAAGTCGCTTAAACCCAGACTGGCTTGATATTCGTCAGCCAGCGGCGAGGAAATAGCCTGGCCCAGCAACGGATGGCAATAGGCCGTGTTTAACGACAACGGCTTTGTTCGATAAACGTCGTCAAGCCAATAGCGTTGCCGCTGAAACGGATAGGTCGGTAACGAAACCTTGTTATACGGCAGACCGCGGTAAAACGCCTGCCAATCGATGTTCAAGCCTAACTCGTACAAACGGCCGACATTTTCCGCTACCCTAAGATCGTCATCCACGCCAGGATCCAAGGCCGGCAAGCACAGGATATTTTCCGTTTGGCCGGTGATTTGTTTGGCCAAGCTCGTCAATACGCTTCTCGGTCCGACTTCCAACAATATCTGCTCGCTGCCCTTCAGGCGCAAGGTGTCGATTGCCCCGGTAAAATTGACCGGTTCGACGATTTGCCGCAACCAATAATCGGCATGGCTCATCTGGTCGCTCACCGCCTGCCCCGACAAGGAGGAAATGATTCGTATCGCCGGCTTACTGAATTGAACCTTTGCCAATGCCAGGCTGAATTCGGGCAAAGCCCCCGCCATCAGCGGCGAATGAAAGGCGTGGGACACTTTTAGCTCGGTAGCGGAGAAGCCGGCATCGGTTAAGCGTTCCAACAAACGGTCCACGCCGCTTGCAGAACCGGATACCACCAGCCGCTCCGGGGCGTTGAAGCAAGCGATGACCACGTCTTCGCCGGCATTCAGAAAAGGCGCCAATTGCGCTTGCCGGCAATTGACCGCCGCCATTTTGCCGTTGGCCGGTAACGCTTGCATCACTTGGCCGCGCTTGACCACCAGCATCACGGCTTGATTCAGGTCGAACACTCCCGCCAAGCACGCCGCGGCATATTCTCCGATACTGTGGCCTATCATGACATCGGGCTCTACACCCCATTGCTGCCATTGTTTGGCCAACGCATATTCCAGCGTGAATAAAGCCGGTTGAGTCAAACCCGTTTGCCGTAGCGCTTGTTCGGAACCCTCTTCTCCGAACAACACATCGACGATAGAGCAATCCAGATAAGCGGCGAACAGTTCGGAACATTGGTCAAAAACCTGCCTGAAATAGCTACGGCTAGCATAAAGTCCCCGCGCCATTTGCAGATATTGCGCGCCTTGGCCGGTGAATAAGAACGCTGTTTCCGGTCGTGACGCCGGTATCGGATAGGTTGCTTGACCGCAATGATTTAATTTCTCCAGCAACTGTTCGCTATTGGCCGCGGCAATCGCTAATCGAAAATCGAAATGCTGTCTTCCGGTTGCCGCTGTCGCGGCGATGCTCAACAAATTGAGCGACTTACCCGTCGTTAAGTACCGTTTATAGTCTTGAACCAAGGCTTGCAAAGCCTCGGGCGTTTGCGCCGATAACGGCAATACGCAGGCTAAATCTATAGGCTCCGGGCGTTCGGTTTCCTCGGCCTCGGCAATAATCATATGTACATTGGTGCCGCTAAAGCCGAACGCACTGATCGCCGCCGTTCTGGGTCTGTCGGCTTGTTTGGGCCAATCCATGCCTTCGGACGGCACCTTAGCTGGAATTTCGGCCAACGGAATGCGCGGATTGAGGTGTTTGAAATGCAGATGCGGCGGTATGAATCGATGTTTAAGCGCCAAACACAATTTAATCAATCCGGCCACGCCGGCCGCCGCTTCGGTGTGGCCGATATTGGTTTTAACGGAGCCTATCACCAAGGGATTGTCCGCCGTCCGGCCTTCACCGTATATTTTCGCGACCGACGCTATCTCGATAGGGTCGCCCAGTGGCGTTCCGGTACCATGCGCCTCCAACACCGAAACCGCCGCAGCCGGTAGCTCGGCATCGATCAAGGCTTGCCGTATCAGCGCTTCCTGTGCCAAACCGTTCGGCGCGGTAATGCCGTTGCTCGCGCCGTCTTGGTTGACGGCGCTGCCTTTGATGACCGCGAAAATCTGGTCCCTATCGCGAACGGCATCGGCCAACGGTTTTAACAACACTAAACCGCAACCTTCGCTGCGCACATAGCCATCCGCCTCGGCATCAAAGGTTTTACAACGCCCGTCGGCTGCCAGCATGCCACTTTTGGAAAAGGCCATCGTCAAATCGGGCGCCAGCATTAAGTTGACGCCGCCGGCCAACGCCAAACGGCAATCGGAGCGACGCAAGCTTTCACAAGCCTGCCGGACCGCCAGCAACGACGAGGAACAGGCGGTATCGACACTGACGGCAGGGCCGTTAAATCCGAAAAAATAAGCCAAACGTCCAGCGGCCATCGCCGCTGAATTACCGATGGCATGATAGACGTCGTAATGTCTATCCCGATTTCTTTCGGCCGCCAGCAACTCGTAATCGTGCCCTGATAAACCGACGAACACCCCGGTCTGTTGAGCCGACCGCGGATTAATCCCCGCCTGCTCGAACGTTTCCCAAGCCGTTTCCAATAATAAACGGTGTTGAGGGTCTATTAAACGCGCCTCTCGTGGCGTCACATTGAAGAACTCGGCATCGAATTGATCGACATCGTCAATAAAACCGCCGTAAGGATTGGCATCGGGCTGGTAGGACCGGTAATCCCAACGTTCCAGCGGTACTTGGCCGATACCATGCAAACCGGCGTGCAAATACCGCCAAAAGCCATCGGCCGAACGAACGCCGCCCGGAAATCGGCAAGCCATGCCGACAATCGCGATGTCGAACGGCCGCTGTTGTGCTGCTGGCCTTTCCGTTGCAACCGGTTCTGGAAAACCGAGCAACGGAGGCATTGCCGAGGGCTTGGCCAATTCGCCGTTAAAATAGGCGTTGATCGCATTGGCCGTGCCGTAGGAAAAGAAAAACATCGGCTCTAAAGGGACACCCAATTGCTTGCTTAACAGCGTGCGCAGCTCCAACAAGTCTAAGGAATCCAAGCCCATTTCCATCAGGGCCCGCTCGGGAGAAAACATCGCTTTTCTGGATTCGCCGAGTATCGTCCGTATCGCTTCGTTAACAATCTTAGCTTTCGAAACCGCATCGGCAACGGAACCCGCCGCTATAGAATCTTGGCAATGGCGTTCAGCCTCGGCCATCGAATACCGAACTAAAACGCCGTAGCCCTGATTCTCAACGTCATCCGGCCAGTAATCGGCAATCGGCTTGACCACTTCGGCTCCGTGATGGACGTGAAAATGCAGCACCGTATCCCACTGGCCGCTGTCGCGGCATTTTTGCAAATACTGCTCCATCGTCAAACTGCCCTGTTCGGCAAACTGCTTGCAACGGCTGATGCCCACGACCGCTTCGCAGTTACCGTCCAAACCACAGACGTACAATAAAAAATCCAGTATTTGATCGCCCAGGCCCAAATGTTGAACGCTGGGCTTAATATTCATACCCAGAATTTGTAGGATCGCGCCTTGAGGATCATGGAGCTGCGGCAATTGCAGGAAAGTCGCCTGATCGAGAATCGCCTGCTCTTTAATGCGTTGCGTATACAGCGCGCCTAACACCTCACCTTGTTGTTCGAGCACATATTGGCCTTGCGGGTAACGTGCCAACCTTGCCGCGATCATGTCGCGTCCGGCGGTTAAATGCACGGGCCAGCAGGCTTGATCGAGATCGACCAGGGCTTCCAGGTCATCGCTAAATGCGGGCCGCAGCCGATAAGGGCGCTTTTCGAACCAATTTAACGTAATGCGGCTAAACGGTAGGGTTCTAGGATAATGTCGAGCATAAGCCAGACGCGGAAATAAGCCGCTTTCCGCCGCCGCCCATAAAAACTCGTCGGCATCGGCCAACATCTGCCCCGAAAAGGCGTGATAGGCGTCGAAATGCAGGTTTTCGCATTGATCCAAATAGCGGGCAATCACCTGGGGCGGCAAGCTGTGGACCTCCAAGAACATCGCCCCGCTGTCGCCGATAATCGCCGACCAGCGGGTCAAATGTTCGACCAGGCTCTGATAAACCACCTTTGCGGGGATCGCCTGACCATCCCTGTCGATATAAACCCCATGCGTCCGTCCTTCGGCTCTTTGCCGCAATTGATCTTGCAGCTTCGGTGCGATGTAAGGCCGGTCATGATCGAGAAAAGAACGGATATGTAAAATTTTTCCGGTATTCGCGATGCCGGCAGCTTGTAAATCCGCCAAAAACCGGGCTGGATTACCAATGTCGGCTTGAATGGTTGTATGCGGAAATTCAGCCAAGGTCGCCGCCGTTGCCGATAGCGCCTTTTGATTGTAATCGGCGCCGATCAACATTAACGGGTAGCGATCGAGCTGCCGGCCTCGCTCGGTTTGGCTCTGAATGACCCGATAAACGCGCTTTAATAAGGTGCCGTCGCCGCAGCCCATATCGGCAATATAATCGGGCTGAGTTTCGATCGGCGTTTGATTAAAGATTTCAACGATGATGGCTTGGCAATCTTTAAAATATCGTTCATGCTGAAATCCGCTGGCCTGAACGTTTAACAAGCGGTCCAAATGATTTTCATGGCCTTCCGCGTCGCGACAAAATACCTTGCCGACGTCGCCGAATAACAGTTCGCCCATATTTGCCAGCATCGGCCGATAGGAAAACACCGTACCGGCAACAAAAATACGCTCACACAAATGCCGACCGGCGGCACTGAAAACCCATCGCTCGGCTTGGCGCTCTATCCAGCCTTTATTTAAAAAACACTGTCGCAGTCGGTCGCGCTGAGCTAAAAAATGAAACGTTTCGTCGAAACCCCGACCGTCGCGATCCGGTTTTTGTTGAAAAAACAATGGCAGTAGCCATAAACCATCCAGAAAATCGGCCAACAACGAATCCTGAGTAGACCAATGCCGTAAGGACTGATCCAACCAATAGTCGATGGTCTGTTGGCTATCGGTAGAAAAATCAAGCCTTAATAAAGACTCGAAGTTATCCGGTAGCCGAGCCGGCCAATCAAACCTAGAACCCGCTAGATAAGTTTGATTCAACGCCAATATTTCTAAAGACTCGAGTAGCCTCAACGCGGCTTTCAAATGCCCTGAGTTGCCTTGCGTACGCGCTAACAGAGCATCGAAACTAACGGCCTTGCCGTCGTTGAAAATGCTAAAAAATGTTTGTTTCCGCAAACCATGTATGACGGGAAGAGCAACAAATCCGTGACAATAGCGGTTGATCAGTTCTAACATTTCAACGTATTCCGATGAAAAATGGCACGTAGCCAATATCCGCCAAAACGGCCCGTCAAACTCGCCGAGCGCCTAATTATTGATCCATAGCCCGCCGCAAACTCAGCGGCCGCATGTCTGTCCACACTTTTTCAATATGATCCAAACACACTTGCTTAAGGCCTTCCGTACCGTCGGCTGTCCAGCCGGATGGCAAATCGCGGCTTTTCGGCCAAATTGAGTATTGTCCCTCGTGGTTCAATACCACCCTAAATATTGTATTTTCGTCGTCGAACACAAGTAATCTCCACAATAGTTATATAGTCATTTAAAAATACGATGCGCAACTTAGCCCGCCAGCGCGTCAATGATCTTTTTGGCCAATTGCTTCAACAAGAATTCATCATCTTTAAAATAAAAATGACCTCCATCGAAATACGTAATATCAATCGGCTGCAAAGTCTCCAGTTGCCAAGCTAGGGCTTGCTCGTCGCTAACATTGTCATAGCGGCCTAAAAACAAATGTACGGGAATATTCAACGCATTCTGCTTTTGATGACAATAAGTCTCTATCATCTGAAAATCCGATCGAATAATAGGTTCGAACAGCGACATGATTTCCTCATCCCGCCAAACCGCATCCGGGATGCCACCCAGCTCTCGCAATACTTGCCTAAATCGCTGACTGGGCATTTTATGTTTTGGTTCGTCTTCGATCACGGAAGGCGCTCTACGGCCGGATAAAATCAATTTCTTAGGTAACGGCATATTTTCACTATCGATCTTCCTGCAGAGCATATAAGCGATAAATGCCCCCATACTGTGACCAAAAAAGGCGTAAGGCCGTTGTAGGCTATCCTTGATCCGTTCGAAAAGGTAATCGGCCATTTCCTCGCTACAGGATATGCACGGCCGCGACATCAGGCTGCCCCGCCCCGGCAACGGCAGAACATTCAAGCGAATGCCGGTTAAACTATTACCCAACTCACGATAACAATGTTCGTTACCGCCGGCAAATGGAAATGCAAAAAGCTCCATTCCTTCCTCAACCTTAACTAGTTAAGACTTCAATCCGCTTAATTTGTGTAGCGGTGAAAAATCAATTTTGTACCGTCGTTGAAAAACATAGCAAAAATTAAGCGGCTGTATAATTTTCAACAATTCGTCAACTCTAGGAAAAGTTCGATAGCTGGTATATAAAAAATAGTCCACACACAAATACCGGATTGTTTAACCTTGAATTACACTGGTCACGGGTTCAGCACAAAATTCAAATTACCGACCACCTAACCCACCCGGCAATCCGTCATAGATTTGCCATTTAACCAACGCCGAATCACTAACGTTTGTTACTGGCGAATAACCGCGTACTTGACTAGCACCATACCTTCTTCCGAAATGGAGAATAATCATTCTTAGTCAGTCCGCCGAAAGTCTATACTCGGGAAACCGTTTTTCCGCTTCAATTCCCAGAAAACCGCCTTCCATATTACCCAATTATCCACAATCCATATTGGATCAAAATAGTGATCGGCTACTAGAAAACCCGAACCGCGCCAACGCGGAAATCGTGATCACTAAAGCGAGCTAAACCCGAGCCGGAGTACAGGTGACGTCGCTATCGGTTTCCGATAACGATACCGCCAACGCACAATTGGCTTGCACATTAAGTGCGGTCACTATCGGATCGACAACGGGATCAATTGCAATGAGCAGAATGATAGCTACACTGCTCGGTAATCCCAACGGATCAAGAATCATCGCGATCATACTCAAAGCCACCATACTTGGCGCACTCGACGAAGCCACGCCGGCCAGTATCGATCCCATAAAAATAATCAAAAGTTGCTCAAAACCAAGCTCCGCACCATAGATTTGCGCAATGAAAATGCTGGATATCGCAAATTGCAATACAGATGCCGGAGGATTGATCGTAGCCCCTAACGGAACAATCAAATCCGAAACATTTTCATCAACTTGCAAATTATCTTTCAAAGCAGCCAATGCGGAAGGAATAGTGGCGAAACTGCTAGCGGTACCCAACGCGACAATCATAGGCTGCCGCAATCCGGAAACCGTTTGCCAATAAGATAATCTGTGTTTTAATTTCCACCAAATAATTACACTGTAAACGATTATCGTAACCACGCATGCGATATAAAGATATTGTATCAATTTAACGGTGGCCCAAACGATATCGATACCCACTTGGGCAATTTGTCCGGCAAATAGGCATAACAAACCAAACGGCAATAAATGCATCATCCAGCCGATAATAGATAAAAACACATGGTAAAACGCATTCACTACCGCCAAAGCGGTTTTATTGGCTTCGGTATCTATCATACCCATGCTAATACCGATCAGTATCGAAAAAAACAAAATTGCCAACGTGTCGCCTCTATCGAGCGAGCTAAAGATATTCTCCGGAATGATCGCTTGAGCATAGGAAAAAACAGTCGGCTTTTGGACTTCCGGCGGCGCCGTTACACTCAATTCTGAACGATTAATAGTCTTACCCAGCGTAACTTGGGCATCGTGTTGCAATCCGTCCCCAGGATGCCCAAGAACCCCGAACGCCACGCCTACGCTGCTGGCAATAACCAAGCCTAAAAACAAAAAACTACCCAGCCTCGAAAGCTGGCTTTTTTTTATGCCCGAAACAAACAAATTACCCAGACCGGATATCACTGCCGATATCAGAATCGGCAATACCAACATCTGCAGCAACCTTAAATATAAGGTACCTATCGGAAGCAGTTGCCCAGCTAACGACTTATCGAATATGCCAATAGCCACACCGGAAAAAACACCGCCAAAGATCACCCACGGACTCAGCAACCAGGTTTTTTGAGGCTTAAATGAGGCTATTTTTAAAAAAAACCGCTTAAATAAACACATTGTTGTTAATAAATACCGTATTCCCTAGCGACGGAGGCTGCCCGCCCCCAATATGCAACTTAGATGGGAAATATATAAACAGCCAATAGATATAAAAATATCAAACTACTGAATGTTCGAATATTTCGCATTCAATTCCGATATAAAATTATTTTTGGCGTGTTGGATGTATAAATTGAGCCATGCCAACAAGTGAGTATCCCGCCAGTTTACCGCCATCGCCAAAGTATCTTCGCTTTTCTTGATAAACTCCGACTTCAAAAACAAACTATCTTCAGGATGCTGCTTGCTCCAATTCATAACCTCTACTTCGTCATAAAGAAAAGCCAGCACTTTTGCTTTCTTGGTGTTTTCTATTCCTTCGGCCACACTGTCGTAACTAACAACCCCAGCCAGCGGAAATATTTTAGCGGCAAAGTCCACATAAGAACTGCCTTTTAAAACACCAATTTGGATACCGTTTTGATTTAATAATCGCTCGATTTGATTAAAGTCCGGATGATCCTTATATGCGGATAACTTCAAGCGGTTAATCAGCAGTGCTTGTCTCAGCGACCAATAGGGAACGGTAAAGCGCACCATCATCGCCCTATCCAAAGTATCGCTTAACGAGCTAATTCCGACATCCGCTTTTCCTTGGGCGATAATTTGAGCGACCTCGTCAAAAGTCCTGGCTTCTCTGTTTAAAACCAGCTTTACATTCAATTTTTCCGCGATATCTTGTGCGATTTCAATATCAATCCCTTTAAGTTGTTGGTTGCTCGCCCTCTCGCAAAACAGAGGCACGTCATCGTAATACATCGCAACGATTAATTCGCCGCGCTGTTTGATACGCATAATGTCGGAAGGCATTAAGCTGGAATCGTCGGCAACCGCTCCAAAAATCATAAAAAACAGCGACAAAAACAATTTAAAATTTAAATGACGCATAAACCATAGTTTGAATCCACATTTCATTGCCACCGCCAAATACCTGCTTCCCGCCTTTGTTTGGGATAAATGTTTCGATGCCCGCGGCAATATCTACAGCATCGCTTACGGCCCAATCAGCGACTAAATCAACTTCATTACCGTAGTCGGATGAACTGACACTCCATACCGCCGGATCGTCCAGCTGGTAATTCAAATAAATTAAATTAACGGTAACGCTTTCAGTCGGCGACAACACCAATCTCGTAGTATTAGTGATAAGATCGGTATTATCAAATATAAACTCGCCATTAATTTCACCTTGAAACCAAGTGCCCCAAGTTTTAAACCCAAAATTCATGAAGTCAAAACCTCTTTGCATGTAAGCATAGCGATAACTTAGCGTCGGCTGCCAAGGAGTTTCTGAAAAACGGTATTCAATTTGACCAAAACCGCCGGAAATGGATTTTTCACCCATATCCCCGTACCAATAAAGAGTCGGATTATTCGGATCAACGTCGGTTAACTTATTGTTTAGCTGATAAACATATTCAGTGCTAATCGATAAACCAGGCAATTCATGCGGCAATGGCTTAAAGTCCAACCGAAAGTCATATGCATCGGTGACAGCAGTCAAACTGCCACCATAATGATCATCGTTAATATAGCTGAATCCGACATTAACAATATCCTTATAATTATATTCCATATTCATCCCTGTATATCTCTTCCGATTCTCCGGATTTCTGGGATTGTTTTCCAAATAAAAGCCTTCGAATTTCAGGCCTTTGAAGTTAATGCGGGCAATCAGTGTATTGACAAAGACCGTTCTCGAACCGATCCAATAAGAACCTCGAAAACCACCATCGTCGGTACCGTTTGCCAATAACAAGCCGGTTCCCAACTTGTAATCTTGAGACCCGGCTGAAAAGTCAATCGCGTCCTGTCCCAATGCTTCAAATAATTTGCCGGACTTCCAGCCGATATGCATTTGTTCCGCCATCATCCATTCTTTAAAGTCCGGGTAAGGGGCATAATCATCTCTAGAGGAATGTGGGTGCCCCCTAAAAGTAATACCAGAAGGATCGTGTCCAAGCATCGCGCTATAAATCATACTAAAATCGCTGTATAGCTGACTGCCCTCGCCCAGATTCAGCCCCCCGCGTATTTCCGGCTCGAAAGTATGTTCCCAATAAATATTACTTAACTTATCCGCGCCAGGGTCTCCGGAGCGTTCGTTAATTTCCCCCAAGGCCGCCATTTGAACTTGCATTCTGCCGGAAAGAAAGCCATATTCTCCTTGATACACAGAATATTCCGCGCTTGCCGAAGACGCCGTCAGCGAAATAGTAATGAAAAAAATCCGCCGCCATGGATTTTGGTTTAAAAATGAATTAATCTTCATCTTCAGGCGTGCTTGTTGCCGTATAACCAGCTTGATTGCTCGTCCATTCCATGCAAACATAATCTACGGAAAACTCGGTGGGCAGCGTAATTTCTAATAACTCTTCCGGCAACATTTCCAATACGGATTGATTGTCAAGTTTATATGGAAAAGGCTTGTAACCAACGAAGTCACGACTTAACGCGACAATCCGTTTTAAGGCACCTGGAAAACGCTTTTCCCACGTTAGCGCGGCTGTATGCACCGCGCGCATTTTATCGATTAAATGCTTATTAGGAATGGGACATTTTCGATGATCGGCAACTAAAAACTTTGTCGCTGTTTCATTTGCCGGAAAAAGCGGGTACCAAGAGCAATCCATAGGCTTTAAATCCCCGTTTTTACAAGGCTTTGAACATATAGCGTGAAGATTGTCTTGAAAAGCCAAATGATCGGTTTTCAGATCTACTTCGTCAGCCAACTCATATTCACCAGGCAACAGCATAATCCAATTACCACCGCGGAATTTACAGCAGGCGTATCCGCAGAGCACTTGGCGCTCCATGCATGCCGAGAAAACACCGTCATCATTTAAAACTGTATTTCCCGTGTTGTACATAAACCGCTATTGACCTATTTAAGCAATGCCATAACCGAGGATGACTAAATGTGTAACAGTTAGATATTGATTACTTATCCTTCACGACATCCGAAGCGCATAATAAAATTATTCCGATAAATGGGGTGAACAGCAAAGAACCGAATAAATACCCCCAAAAGCCAAACTTTTTATTTCTCCCCAAAAACGCGATAAACCAGCTGACAAGCACATAAACTAGCGAAATTACGATTACCATAAACCCCTCTATTCGACCAGGACAAAACGCCCATCAACTATCTGCTTGATATATATTTCTTTATTGCTAGCCAAGCCATTTTTGTCAAAAAAATATCCGCCGTAACCTTGCGCGTAACCATATTTCAACGTTGAAGCCACTTGAATAGGGTTGCTGCTCCCGGTCTTTTGAATAGCATCGGCTAAAACCCGTATCGCCTCGTAGCCCTGATAAGCGCTATAGCTACCCTCTACGCCATATGTGCTCTTGAATTTTTCGTTAAATTCATTTTTTCCCGAAAAAATCGATGCTACATAGGTTTGATTCGCAGTTTGGTTAGACCAATCCCATATTTTTAGGATATCCAGACCGTCCCCTCCAATAATCGGCTTATTAACCCCCATTTCACGCAATTGCTCAATCATTTTAGCCGCATGCTCTTCCGCAGCCGCCATCACAACCGCGTCAAAATCCTTATTCATCAAATCGTAAATCATTCCTTTATAATCGGATTGCTCCACGAAAAATGATCGAGCGGCTACGATTTCCAGCGGAGGCTCAACTTGGGCGGAAAAACGCTGATACAAATTTAAACCATACAAATTCCTAGAAAATACCAGCAAAAGCTTATTCCAGTTTCTTTCCTTAGAAAATTTAATTAATTTACCAACAAAAAATTCCTCGGTTGGAATAATGCTAAAGGTATATATAAAGTTATGCTCCGTCAACAAATCAGCAGTGGCTGCCGTAGAAATGAATAAAATACCGTTATATTCGTAAGTAATCGAGGCTGGTATTGCGGATGCCGAAGAAGAATGCCCTACGACCGCGACAATTTTATGATCCTCCGCGATGCTTAGCCTCGAGTCCTGCGCACTATCATCAGTCGTATCGTCATACTCGTGAATAACCAATTTAGCCTTAACCTTTTTATCATCCAATTTAAGCACAAGCCCTTGTTCATTTACTTCCTTTACGGCAAGGTTAACGCCATCCATAAAAGCTCTATCGCTGTCCAGCCAAACCGCTGCGACATGAATCTCGCCATCCCCTTGATTAGCAATGTCCGAACGCGTATTCAACGAATAATCGTAGGTTAATGTGTACGAAAAAAAGCCTCTGTAAATTCCAAAAGAAATACCGAAAAATAATGCAACGTGAAAAATGGTCCGTAAAGTTGCCTTTATATTTCTAAGTATACTAACCTGTATGCGCATCTTTATTGCCCGGACTCACCACCAATGATAATAGGCAATTGATTACCGCCATTACCAATAATGACAGTTTTCGCATTATTCGATTCAGCTAATGCACGCGTCGCCTCTATACCCTTCCATTTCAAAACGTCATTATTCAAAGATTGACTGATTCGAGTATTGTAGTTATATATCCCATCCGCCTCGATTTTCTTTCTTTCCGCCTCCTGCGTTTCTCTCGCCAACTTATATTGATAGGCCTCGGATAATTGCTTCTGCTCGATCTTTGCCTCAATTGCATCCTCGACTTGTTTGGGTAAGATTACTTGCTGTAAAACAACATCCTGAATATAAATGTAATTTTTTTCTACTTCGGACGCCGCTTGAACGATAATGTTATGCAGACTTTCCCCTTTGGTCGTATAAATATCACTAACAGAGGTTTTACCGGCATGTACCCGAAGCGTATGATCAACTTCCGGTATAACAATTTTTTCCAGGTAATCCGGTCCAATTTTTTGATGCAATATACCGACCGAATCACGCTCCGGATAGTAGCGTATCGAAACTATAAGCTCTATTCTTAATCCTTCTTGAGTAAGCACCGAGAGTGAGTGTCCTTGTTGCTGAACCCTAGTGTTGTAAATCGCCATAGAGTTCCAAGGAAAAATTATGTGGAACCCTTCCTTATACACTCTATCGGTAACGGTACCGCCAGCGAACCTCTTATATAGAACGCCCGCCTCACCCGCCTTGATAGTAATAAACATCGTCTGATAAAAATACGCAACGACTAATAAAACAATAATCGTAGACGTGATTACGGCAGGTAGAAAGCGCTTCATCGTTTAAATTGAGCTCAGAGTTAAATATGAAGCTCATGCCTCAAAGGAAATTAAAAATGAGCCAATCGCGGTCAGTCGTTGATAACTAACCGCGACCCGCTCATCGTTATATATTTAATTCTCAAAAGATCAGGCAGTTACTTTTTTAGCGTCAGAGGATGCCGCCACGGCTTTACCCTCTTTAAATTTTTCGGAATAGTAGGCTCTAACTTGTTCTGGGTCGAATGTCAGAAAAGTACCGCCCGATTCAAAATGTTGAATAAAGACTTTACCAACCGCATAAGTCGAGGCACCGGCGATCAGCGGCAAACTCACCGCACCGACCGTTGAACCGACAACCGGTATCGATTTAAATAAACTCATGACCAGTGGCGTTACCGAAGTCGGAAAGCTACCACCTATTAAAGCGGCCAAAGCATTTTTGCCCTTACCCTCCATAAAAGTCACGCCATAAAGATGGCTTAATCTTCTCAGCATCTCCAGTTGTATACCGGATACCGCCAAAAAATCAAAAATAGGCACTGGCACTAAACCAGCAGCCATCGAAGCATACATGCTTTTCTTTACCAAATCATGAGCAGCATCTATTGCATTATCAGTTTTTACTAAGTCAGTCATTACATCACACCTCGGTAATTTGCGAAAAATCAAACCTCACTGCTATTCAACAAATCGATACATCGATAGCAAGCAAGACGAAATATTACAATTCATGACAAAAGGCGGTGTACGCATAACAGAATGCAACCGAACATTGCCACGACTCCTCTACAATAAGCAACCCAATACCAATTGCTTAACACTTTTATTCAAACTATCAATATCAAACCTCCTTCAGAAACAGCCACTTCTAAAACACCACCAGTATTTTCCATTCTTTAAAATGCGAAAGATGGAATAAAAACCATGCTCCAGATATTGCCAATCGTTACTACCAAATATTGATATCCTCCATTAGAGAGAGAATTTAAAATATAACCTCCATACTTTAGAAACAACTCAATAAATTCGGTTTTATATCGATTGCGATGTATTGACCCTAGTATACCTTTATCAGTTGTTGAACCGGCATATCTTTAGGATCCAACGAAACGATCGTGAATAAGTCATTTAACACTCTAAACGAATCCCTGTTCCAGGTAACGTACCCCCCATCGTTGAGATCCGCTATCTTATATTGGTTTCCGTTATATTCTACTTCCAAACCTGAGTCCACTAATTGCGCACCTTCAGACCATTGCAGAGTCAAAATTGGCCTGCGCTCGGTTTCCGGAACATCCTGCAAGTTTTGACCGGAAGCCAACCAACGCTCAAAATGTTTTTGCGCCAGTCCCAACGCCCCTAAAACACCGTCGAATGAGCGCATGACAAAAGAAACCTTAGGAATGCCGTCGCTTACTCCAAGCACAAACGGACTGTCTTCCCAAAAACCGTACTCGTGCGAAGAGTACAATTTTTCTAATAACGGCAAGGCCTCGGGCGGAATAGTCAACACATTTTGGCCATTTTCAGTATCGATTCTTAGGACTTGCTGCAACTGCATTTGTCTAGCAAGACCCGCCAAGCGTAAAAAATTTCGAAAATTCTTGGGTTGGTCCTGATCGGCGATATTATTTAAAACCAATCTTTTTCCTGACGGATAATCGAGAACAATTGAGACAACCAAAATACGCATTAGTTGATTAACCGGTACACCTTGCCTTAATTGTTCGAAAAAAATCCTACTATCGACCGGTGTATACGCGGTTTTGGCAAACGAAGCACCGCTCAACGGCGCGAAGGAGAAGGTCGGCGATTCAGTCGCGCTTAAGCCCACGGTACCTGTAAAACTAAATACCTTAGTAGCGAGAGTAGCCAACGATGCCAGCGCGGCAACCAACGGCATCGATGTATTGGTGTGGGTTGTCTGCGTACCGACAGTTGCTCCAAAGGAAAACGACGCGTTGACGCCTGACATCTGTAGAAAATGTGACGGAACGGAATTCGCTCTACGCGCCAAGTTTAGCAACATTTGCTCGTCGGACAACGACGCATGATTTTCCGAAACGTCCCGGAATTCGCTTTTCAAGGCCGCGCCGCCACATCCGGACGTAGCGAGCGATATTGCAAGTAACGAAACCAAATAACCCGACTTTTTTCTATTTATTATCTTCAACTTATGCCTCCTCTGTATAAATTTTTCACTCTTCGGCACGGCCGTAAATTTATGTATAAAGCTATCAACTCTAAGTGAATGCGTATTATTTTATTAACCCAAAAGCCAGTGGAGCTTATGTATTAACGTTTTCTTCTTCCCTCAGCTGCCCCATGTCGACAACCAATAAGCGGTCACAATGGGTAAAATATTTTTCGTCGTGAGTAACAACAATCACGGTCTTTTGTTTTTCCTTCAACTTTTGCAAAATAACATCATAAAAAAACTGACGAAACTCTGGGTCTTGGTCAGCAGCTACTTCATCGAACACATAAATAGCTTTATCTTCCAAGAGAGCAATTACCAAGGCCAAACGTTTTTTCTGCCCGGTCGATAAATTAATATTGGTGAACCTGCCATTCTTAAAGCCGGTTTTCTTCTCCAAACCCATTAGAATCAAATATTCGTTGACCATTTCGACATCAACATTTTGCTGCCCGTAAAATCGGTCGAATAAATGAAAGTCGGTGAAAATAATCGAAAAAAGGCTTCTATAATCAATCAATAAGTCATTTCCTATGGTCTTATTGTCTACGATGATCGCGCCCGAACTCGGCTCGTATAAGCCCGTCACCAGCTTAAGAATAGTCGATTTTCCGCTACCGTTACCGCCACGAATAAAAACAAGCTCGCCTCTGTTCAAGTTCAAACTGAAGGGGCCTACCGAAAACGGCCGCCCCTGGTCTGTGTTCGGATAACTAAAATATAGTTGACTGATGGAAATCCGATTAAAATAATCCGGAGAAACAAACGCGCGTTGTCCACTTGAAACACTTTCCTGCGCGACATTCAATTGCGACTCCAATTGATGCAAAAAATCGATCGCCACATTCGCTCTAGCCATGCTAGGAACCATATCGATAATGACGACGATGGGCCCCATGATAAAAAATATAATCGTAGTGATCGACATAATTTTATCGGCCGTTAAACTACTTAACTGCGGCAATAAAAACACAACCGATGCCATTAAAATATAAAAATATAACTGCGCATAAAGTTGCAAATTGACATTACTAATGTCGGTCGACACATTATTCCGCCAAGCCTCTTCCGAAACCTGCCTCATATAATTGCCATATAAGTCATCCGTCTTTTCCCGGTTGATCTTCAGCTCCTTAAAACCGTCCAACACATGTTGCATATAAGCAAAATATTCATTATCTTTTTCCATGGCTTGTTGCATCGAAACGCTGATCGATTGAACGAGGACATAGATACTTATCATGGCGCCGGCGATACAGACCAAGGCCATCATCAACGCCATCTTCGAAATCGTCGCCATATAAATGAAAGAGCAAATCAACATCACAGTAGCAGGAACACCTTCGGCAAGTCGATGCGCCGCTTGGGAAATTAACTCGGTCTTTTCCGATAACAAGGAAAGAATCTGCGATTTGCCTATAGACTCATAAGACAGAAGCTTTATTCCTCGCAACAAATACAATACGCGTGTTCTATAATCAAAAATTCCACCCTGTACTAACTCGGTGATCCTATGCGTCACATAACGCTTAGAGACAAAATATAAAGCCACCGACAACACAAATAAAATGAATAAACGTTCGTCCAAATCCGGCTTATCAAAGTCTTTTGCCGCGGCATTCAAGATCACCAACGTCAAAGCGTTAATAATCCCCGATATTAACGCGGAAGAAACCAATAAAAACTTTTTTTCTTGGTTTTGTATATTTATAAATTCCAACAATTTAGGCCGAAACAGGCCCAATTTTCCTGTCATCTTGTTGTTAACTTTTTTTAAATTGATAAATAAACCGATTAAAACGCAACACCCATCGCCAGGGAAACAAATTCATCGCTTGGATTACAAAGCCCCGTATCGTTTGGAAACGGCGGCGCCAAGGCTTCACTTTCCAAAAATGATTGCAGGAGCATACATAACCTTCACCTTGCGCAATAACCTCGTGCCACCATTGAGTCGGTATAAACAAGAGCTGGCCGGGGCTTAGTACCACCTCAAACCGATCCGCGGCCGCCTTACTAAAATCGGGATAGGCGTCAAGATCGGGGGCTAGACTATTCACCTGACTCACCCAGAATGGTAGAACATCGTAAAATCCAAATGGGTAAAGATGCTTGCTTTGTTTCGGCGGATACAAAACCACTCGTTTTTCGCCGTGCATCATGATCAACGTACCGTCGCCGGGATCGAAATGCATCGGTTCGACATGGCCAGAAGCTCCTAACCACAAATTTAACGAAGCTTCCGGAATAATCGGCTCGAATCCTAAGGTTTCAGTTAAAAACCGCATTTCATCGGCAATCGTTTTGACGGCCTCGCTATCGCCGATAGGGTTTTGCGCCAAATACAAATTCCTGGATTTTGCACTGCCATCGCGTAAATGCGCGGCAAAATCGCCCATCGTCATCTGAATATGGTCACAATACTTCGTCCATTCTCTTCTCGGTGCATCAAAATGGCCCGATCCGTAATCGCGTACTTGAAATTTCCGTCCATCTAAATGCTTACATAAAAAATCCAGATCCCAATCGACGGTTTCGGCCAAAAAGTCCGTGATAACCAGCGGTTTTCCGGGAACTCTATATTTCCGATTGAATTCTTCCCGGTTTAATTCGGCAACGCTTAAACGATCGATGGGTTTGCCAGCACTGGGTGCATTAGTCATCACTTCCCTCATGGGCTTCGGATTGCTCTAACATTTCTTTGATCAAGCGAGCGATGTCCCCGACGTGCGGCGGCTCCATCATATTTTCATGTTGTCCCGGCAACCAACGTAAATGAAGTTGCAAGCCTGCCACTTGTCCCCAAGCCAGATAATCATCAGCGCTGACACGCCGACTACCGTCCCGGGCCCTGATCAAAACCACGGGCGCTTCGATTTTTGGCGGGAAATAAACCATCTGTAAATTACATCGGCAAACGTTGAAATAACGTTCGATGGCTTCGTTGTCCATCGCCCTGGGAACGAATCCCGCCTGCTTAGCTTGGCTAAACACTTGCGCCAATTGCTCCGCTCTCGGCAACCGCCTCAATCGCTCGCTCTCGAAACCCAATGTGGGAAATAACGCGACCAATAGTTCGGCATCGTCGGTGTTTTGCGCCGTTTCGGCCGTCAACGACGGATGCGCGGTATCCAGCAAAGCGACGAATTCGACCTTGTCGCCGCTTTTCTCCAATTGCCGAGCGACCTCATACGCCAAAAGCCCACCAAAAGAATAGCCTAACAACCGATAATGTCCCTCCGACTGAACAGATTTAATAAACGGCAAGTAATAAGACGCCAATTCCGGCAATTGCGTGATAAGCGCTTGCTCCGACTCCATGCCCGGCGCTCGCAGCCCGTAGACCGGCAGGTCTTCGGGCAAGGACTTAGCCAAGTCGTTATAACAAATGACGTGTCCCCCGACGGGATGAAAACAAAACAATGCCGGATTTTCCCCTTGGCGCTTTAAAGGAACTAAGGGCAACCACTCCGGCGATAGCACATTGTCGTTCAGTAACTGGCTTAACGCCGAAATCGTCGGGGCCTGAAAAATGGTAGCTAGGGGTAGCGCTTTACCGAAGGCCGACTTGATTTGAGTCATCAAGTCCAAGACCAGCAAGGAATGACCACCCAACGCGAAAAAATCCTCATCGACCGAGACTTCCCGGTCAATGTCTAGAATCTCTCGCCAAATCGCCGCCAGCGTCTTTTGTACGAACCCGGTAGGCGACATCTCCGGGGACAAGGAGCGCTCCAATTCCGGTTCGGGTAAGGCCTTCCTATCGATCTTCCCGTTCGCCGTCAGCGGCAGATGCTCCAAAACGACAATCGCCGAAGGCACCATGAACCGAGGCAATTGCCGTCGGGCGACATCCAGCAAGCGGGTTTCCAGCACTTGTCCAGCGGCAGATGCAATATAAGCCACCAATTTCCGGTCGCTGGCAGCGGCTTCACCGACCGTCAAGACGACGCAGTCATCGACGCCGGCCACCGATTTTAAAACCGCTTCAACTTCGCCCAACTCGATGCGAAACCCTCTGACCTTAACTTGGTGATCCAATCGGCCGTGATAAATTAGCCTGCCTCGGTCGTCGTAGCTCACCAAGTCGCCCGTCCTATATAGCCTTTCCCCCGCTTGCGCACTAAAAGGATTGGGAACGAATTTTTCCGCGGTCAACGCCGCTTTGGCGTGATAGCCACGCGCCAAGCCCATGCCTCCCAAGTACAACTCGCCCGGCACGCCCGGCGGCAAGGGCTGCATATAGGCATCCAGCACATAGGCGCAGCTATTGCCGATTGGGCGCCCGATACTGGGTTGGGCATTCACCTGGCGCAAGCAATACGTCGAATACGTCGTATCTTCCGAAGGCCCGTATAAGTCGTACACTTCCTTGATGTGCGGTTTCGCGTATAGCCTATCGACCAATTCTCTGGACAACGGCTCCCCCGCCAAATTAACCGTTGTTACCGTATCGGGTATCGCATCGGCTTTCAGCAGTTCCTCCGCCGCGGACGGCACCGTATTGATCAAGGTCGGAACACACTCCGGGCATTCCACCAATTCGAGCACGTTACGCAATAAAACCAAGGTTCCGCCACTGGCGAGAGTCAGGAAAATTTCGAAGACCGATAAGTCGAAACAGATCGAGGTACCGGCCAACACTCGACTCAATTGTTCAGGTCGATAAACGCTTCTAGCCCAAGCGATCATGGCCAAGGCATTAGCATGAGTAATCGCCACGCCTTTGGGTTTGCCGGTCGAACCCGAGGTATACAACACGTAAGCCAGATTTTCGGCTCTTCGCTCGGGCAAGACCTGAACGCCGATCTCCGGCAAGGCTTGATCCAACAGAATTTTCGAGGCCCCAGCCAGCCCCGGAATGGCGTTGGCTAAATCCAACTCGGTCAATAACAGCAAAACCTTGGCATCGGCCAACGTATGCTCCAGTCTGGCACTGGGGTAATCCGGATCTAACGGCACATAAGCCGAACCGCTTTTAAGAATCGCCAACATCGCAACGATCAAACGCGGCGAACGCTTTAAACAAACCCCAATCAACACCTCCGGGCCAGCTCCGAGACTCAGCAACACATTCGCCAAGGCATCGACGCTATCGCTTAGTGCTTGATAACTGAGTTGAACATCGCCCTGAACCAAGGCGATTTGGTCGGCGGCATTCGCGACACTCCGCGCGAATAAATCGTACAAACCGGCGGCGGCACCGACCGGCATCACATTTCGGTTCCAATCGACAACAACTTGCTTGTACAACACCTCGTTAATCAGTGAAAAATCGCCGACCCGCTTGTCCTGTCCACCTGGGAGTTGCTCAAACAAATACGCCAGTCCGTCGCACAATCCTTGCACTTTATCGGCCTTGAACAAATCGGCGTTATATTCGAAAGTGCCGATTAGGCTATTCCCACTCTCGTGCATTGCCAGGGTCAAATCGAACTTCACGTCTCTGCTGGCCAAACTCAGCGGCTCAATAGTTAAGCCATTCAATTCAGGTGTTTGCCGCGCGCCATGATGAAAAAGAAACATGACTTGAAACAAAGGCGTGCTTGAAAGATCGCGTTCAGGCTGTAACGCTTCGACCAGTTTTTCGAACGGCAATTCTTGATGGGCAAACGCGTCGATCACCGTCGCCTTAACTTGCGCTAAAAACGCCGACCATAAGGGATTGCCCTGGATTCGATTCCGCAATACCACGGTATTCGCGAAGAAACCAATCAAATTTTCGGTTGCCCGGTGACTACGGTTGGCAACAGGCGTACCGATGCCGAAATCGTATTGGCCGCAATACCGCGCCAAAAATAGATTGAAACCGGCCAACAATAAGACAAAAACCGAACAGTGTTGCCGTTCGGCCTGCTGCTTTAACGCCGACGTCAGCTTCGCATCCAGCGTAAACGACGCACTTTGCGCGCGAAACGTTTGGATTGCGGGGCGCGGGAAATCGCTAGGCAAGCTCAAAGCCGGCGGCATATCGGCAAGGGCAGTCCGCCAATACGCCAATAATTGCTCCAAGCGCCTGGAATCCAACCGATGTCGTTGCCAGACTGCGTAATCCTTGTATTGAAGCGCTAAAGCCGGCAAATCGGCCTCAAGCGCCGACCGGTACAAAGTCAGCCACTCTTGCATGAATACGCTTTGCGACCAGCCGTCGGATATGATGTGGTGGTTATTAACGACCAACCAATAGCTTTGCGCGCCGGTTTTTACCAGCGCAATACGGATCAGCGGCAAACGGTCCAAACGGAACACATGCCGGCTTTCTTGCGCCAGCAATTGCTCCAATTTCGACTGCTGCGTTGCACCATCCTCCGAAGACCAGTCCAGACTTTGGAAGGGTAACGGGGTGGCAGGCAAGATTTTTTGCCTCGGCCGAGCATTTTTCAGCACGAAAACGGTGCTCAGACTGTGATGCCGCTGAATAATCCTATTAAAGCAAGCTTGCAAGCGCTCGACATCCAAGGCGCCGCCGATGCTCAATGCAATGAGCATGTTATACGCACTGCTTTCGGGATATAACTGCTGTAAAAAATACAAGCGTTCCTGAGAAAAGGACAGCGGATAATCGTCGGCGTCGGCCGCGACGCCTAACTCAAAACCGTGTTCCCGCTCGCTAGCGTCGATTGCATCGGCCTGTTGCCGCAAGGTCGAATGCTGAAATAAGGTTCGAACATCGAGTT
Organism: Methylomonas sp. LWB; assembly: GCF_001856095.1. NCBI lineage: Bacteria > Pseudomonadati > Pseudomonadota > Gammaproteobacteria > Methylococcales > Methylococcaceae > Methylomonas > Methylomonas sp. LWB. The sequence continues at coordinate 33,219 of NZ_MKMC01000015.1, read as the reverse complement.
TGACTGAAAACTCGCTGTGAATACGGTTGGCCAACTGCATGGCCAACAGCGAATGTCCACCCAATGAGAAAAAGTCGCTATCCCGACTGGCTCGAACCCCTAATAAAGCCTCCCAGATTGCCGCCAACTCAATTTCGGTAGCAGTCGCTGGCGGCTCCTGCGAAACCCCTTGTTGATAATCCGCCGCGTCCGGCTCGGGCAGGGCTTTATCGTCGACTTTTCCGTTTGGATTCAGCGGCAGTTCCGGCATCTCGACCAAGGCCGCCGGCAGCATATAAGCCGGCAGTTGCGCTTCGAGATAGCGGCGAAGGTCCCGAACGTCGATCTGCCGCCCAGATATAGCACTGAAATAAGCAATCAGGCATTTCCCTTGTCCGGCGATCTCTTTGACCCGAATGTAACTCTGCTTGATTGGCGGATAAGCGTTAAGCGCCGTTTCGATATCGCCCAATTCGATACGGAAACCCCTGATCTTCACCTGATGATCGGCTCGGCCGACGAACTCGATCATGCCCACGGCATTCCAGCGGACGCTATCGCCACTGCGATACATGCGCTCGCCAGGTTGACAGGAAAAAATATCCGGCACGAATTTAAGCGCCGTCTCCGCGGCTTGATTCAAATAGCCGCAAGACAAACCCTCGCCGGCAATGTAAAGGTCGCCAACGATCCCCTCGGGTACAGGCCTAAGCGCTTGATCCAATACATACAGACGAGTGTTTGCTAAAGCCGAGCCGATAGCGACGGTTCGCGCGTTGTCGCCGACCGTTTCGATTTCATACCACGAAGAAAAACTGGTACTTTCCGTTGGCCCATAAACGTGTAAAAAGTGCTCGGGCTTGCCATGCTTCAACACTTTTTTGACCTGTTCGGGATCAACCAACTCGCCACCGAACAATAAATACCGCAAGCCTAAAAAAGCATCGGCCCGCTGCTGCACCATTTGATTAAACAGCGCCGTCGTCAAAAACAACGCGCTAATCCGGCTTTGGCGTAAAAAATCGAGAAACCGGTCGGTAGACAAGCTCGTATCGCGGTCGGCAATTTCCAAACTGGCACCGTTCAGCAATGCCCCCCAAATTTCAAAGGTCGCCGCGTCGAATGCGGTATTGCTGACCTGCGCGATTCGGTCGGTCGGTTTCAAATCGATATAATTGCTGTTCAAAACGAGTCTGGCGATGGCCAAATGCTGAATCCCGATGCCTTTAGGCACGCCGGTGGAACCCGAGGTAAACATCACATAGGCCAAGGCATTGGCCGGCACGCCAACGGCAGGATTCAAACAGGGATAACCCGTTAAGTCCAAGCGGTCCGTTATCAATAAATTGGCGTCGCCGAAGACTTGCGCGTTGTCCTCCAAAGCGCTTTCGCTCAAAATAACCTTGCAATCGGCTTGCCGGTACATCGCCGCCAGTCGCTCCAGCGGATAAGCCGTATCGAGCGGCAAATAGGCCGCGCCTGTCTTTAAAACCGCCAGCATAGCGACCACGCAATCGCAGCCTCGCTCCAAATACAATGCCACCAAATCGCCTGGACGTACCCCTTGTTCGAACAAAAGAGAGGCTAATCGATTGGCCTGCTCGTCCAGTTGACGATACGTTAAGCGCCGCTGCCCATGAATCAAGGCCGTCTGTTCGGGCCGCTGTTCAACTTGTTTTTGAAAATGTTGAACCAAATTAAGCCGGCGAGGAAAAGCGCTGGCGCAATTGTTCCAGTCGTAAATAATGCGCTGGTAATCTTCGGCGGACAATAAATCGATGTCCTCGATCAACACCTCCGGCTGAAGGACCACGGCATCGATAATGCGCAAGTATGATTTCGCCATCCGTGCCAGGGTTTCCGGCAGAAACAACGCTGTCGCGAATTCGAACAAGCCACTGAACGACTGGCCTTGCTCTTGTATCGACAGGGTTAAATCGAATTTCGCCGCGTTTCTGGGCGCGGGAATCATCTCGACCGATAAATCCGCTAAAGACGTGCTGGCGACGGTTTCGTTGACGTAGGTGAACATGACCTGGAACAACGGGCTGTATGCTTCGTTCCGTTCGGGTTGCACGGCATCGACGACTTTCTCGAAGGGCAGATCCTGATGGCTATCGGCGGCAAAAAAAGACTGCCGGGTTTGCTGCAAGACTTCGACAAACGATTGCTTATTCAAGCACTCGACTTTAATCGGTAAACTATTGACGAACAAGCCGATCAAGTCTTCCAGCTCTTTTTGATTCCGTCCGGCGAACGGCGTGCCGATCAAAAGCTGACGCTGCCCGGAATATTTTGCCAGCAACACCGCAAAGGCACTCAACAGCAACACAAAAACCGACACCTGCTGTTTTTTGGCTAAGTCCGATACCCTGGCCCTGGTATCGGCATCGATAGCAAACTCATAACACCCGCCCTGATGGTTGGCGGTTTTCGGACGTTTAAAATCGCAGGGCAAATCCAAGAAATGAGGCACATCCTTTAAATAAGCTTGCCAAAATGCCGTGGCCTGCTTACCGGCATCAGAGTTCAAGTTTTTTTGCTGCCAAAGCGCGTAATCGCCAAACTGAATCGGCAGAGCCGGTAAATCGGCGCGCTCCTGCCCTAGCCCGGCGGAATAAAGCGCGGCAAAATCGCGCATGAACACATTGGCCGACCAGCCGTCGCTAATCAAATGGTGCACGCAACTGGCCAGCACATAGTCGCACTCGGCCAATTTGACCAAGCGTACGCGGATTAAGGCCTCGTGTTCCAAATCGAATGCACGGTCGCTCATCTGCTGTAACACGGCTTGCAAGTCCTGCGCCTGCCAGTCACTACCGGTTAAATCGACGACGTCCAGATTAAAGGGCTGGACCGGTTTAATATCGATAAAAAACCCCTGGTCGTTCTGATGGAAATGCGCGCGTAATATTTCATGGCGCTCGATCACGCTGGCCAATGCCTGTTCCATGCTCTCGGGCGCAAGCGTCCCATGCAAACGCAAAAATACCGGGATATTGTATAAGCTGTCCGATCCGCTATAGCGCTGCAAAAACCACAAGCGCTGCTGGGCGGAAGTCATGGGTATCCGCTCCCCCTGCTCTCTACGCGGAATCCCGAAACTAGCGCGCTGCTCTTTATTCTTGGCCGATAGCTTCTGGAACAGCAGCGCTTTTTGGGCCGGGGTTAATAGCGCGAGTTTATCTTTCAAGTCAGTCATAAAACCAAAACCGCCCTAAAGCAAATAACTCGTTTGATCGTCGGACAATCGAGCCAAATCACCTAGCAAGTCCGCTTGCTCTTCGACGTCGAGCGCATCGAATTGGGCCGCTAGTAGCCAATCCGCTTGCTGTTTAATGTTGGGATGTTCGAAAACCACGCGCATCGGTAACTCCAAGTCGAATTCTAGTTTGATCCTGCTAACGATTTGGGTTGCCGTCAAAGAATGGCCGCCTAAATCGAAGAAGTTCTGATCGGTGCCGATTTCCGGCAGTTGCAAAACCTCTCTCCAGATGCGCAACAAACTTTCCTCAATCTCGTTTTCGGGCGCCAGCAACGCCCCACGGACGATCCCGTCGTCGACCACATCGGGCAAGGCACGGCGGTCGACTTTGCCGCTGGGCGTCAACGGCAATTTATCCAACATCAGCCATTTCTGCGGCACCATGTAGTGCGGCAAGCGTTGCGCCAAATAATCCCTGACCTCCGCTGCGTCAGGCCGCTGATCGCCAACGACCAAATACGCCGTTAAATAACCGTCTTCACGTTCGCCCTTGACGGCGGTGACCACAGCCTCCTTCACGGCGGGATAGGTATTTAAAGTCAATTCTATTTCCGCCAAATCGATCCGAAATCCCCGAACCTTGACCTGATGATCGTTGCGACACAGAAATTCGAAACCATCCGCCAACGTAAACCTTACTTGGTCGCCGGTTCTATACAAGCGACTCCCCGGCTGCTCGCCGAAAGGATCGGGCAAAAAATATTCCGCCGTACGCGCCTTATCGTTCAAATAACCCACGCCAACGCCAGTTCCGCCCACGCAAAGCTCCCCCGGCAGACCGAAGGGCAGCGGATTCAAGGCTTCGTCGACGACATACAAGCGTGCATTGCCGATCGCCTCGCCAAGCGGTACCGTTTTTTGCCAATAGCGATCGACCGGATCGATGGGGAAAAACAAGCACACATCGGCGCATTCGGTCGGCCCGTAACTATTGACGACGGTTGTCGTCCGCTGTACAGACTCCAACCAAGGTCGAATCCGCCCCAAGGCGATGGGCTCGCCGCCGAGAAACACATATTTCAACGACGCCAGCGAACCCGGCCGACCGGCCGCGATGTCGGCGAGCGGGTAGAAGGCACTAGGCGTCGCGTTGACCCAACCGATTCGGTAGCGATCGATTAACTCGACGATCAAGGAAGGATCGTATTCCGGCGTCTCATATAAATATAAAGTGCCGCCCCCCACGAGCGGCGCGAAAAAGTTTTTTTGGGTTAAATCGAAGCTTAACGACGTGAAAACCAAGGTCGATGCCGCTTGACGCAAATCGAAATCGGCGACATACCAATTCAACACCAAGTTGGCGAAACTGCGGTGTTGCACCCCGGCCCCTTTGGGAACGCCGGTCGAACCGGAAGTGAAGATCATATAGATCAATTGCTCGGCGGCGATTTCCGGTAGTTCGCGCCGGACCGGACTAGCCGCCAATAAATCTTCGATATAAAACAGCGCCAACGTGCCGTTATCGCTCAAATGAGCCAGAGCGAACGATAAGCTCCGCTGCGATAACACATGCTTGATGCCCGCTGCGCCGACCATCAATCGGACCCGTTGCTCGGGATATTTCGGATCTATCGGCACATAAGCGGCTCCGGCCTTTAGGATCGCCAACATCGCAACCAACATGTCGACGCTGCGTTCCACACACAGTCCGACCAAGTCGCCGGGCGCGACGCCGGCGTCGGCTAAGAGCCTAGCCACATGCGAGGCGCGTTGCGCCAATGCGCCGTAGCTCAGCCGCTGGTCGCCGCAGACCACGGCGGTCGCGTCGGGATGCAAGGCCATTTGCCGTTCGATAACTTGCAAAACGTTACCGTCTTTCAGCCCTAGCTTCCGGCCGCGATTCCAGGCCGCCAGTACACCGTGGTATTCGCCGACCGCCATCAACGGAATGCTCCCCGGTTTTAAGGCGGCATTAGCGGCAATGGCCTCGCAACAATTGATGAAGTGTCGCCCGAAGGCATCGATCGTTTCCGGCTTGAATAAATCGGTGTTGTAACCGAACTCCAAGCTGATATCGTCGGCATTTTCCGACACCATCAATGCCAAATCGAATTGCGCATTGCTCCGCCGCAACTGCAACTGCTCGATGACGACCCCCGGCAGTTCAAATGCCTGCTCCGGCGCGTTTTGATAGCTAAACAGCGTCTGTATCAGCGGCGAATAACTTAAACCGCGCTCCGGTCTCAGTTGGTCGACGATTTGCTCGAACGGGCAATCCTGTTGCTCGACAGCCGCCAACAACAGCGCTTTTACGTGATGCAGCAATTCGCGAAACGTTAAATGCGGCTCGATACGGGCGCGCAGGACTAAAGTATTGACGAAAAATCCGATTAAGGGCGCCAATTCGGGTTGGTTCCTGTTGGCGACCGGCGTGCCGACCACCAGATCCTGTTCCTGGCTATAGCGATGCAGCAAAACGAAATAGACGGTTAACAACACCATGTTCATGGTGGCGTTTTCCCGATGAGCCAAGGTTTTCAACGCGGCCGTCGTTTGCGAGGACAGCGCGAGCATCAGGGTTGATCCTTGAAATCGCTGCACCGGCGGCCGGGGATAATCGCTTGGCAACGCAATTAACGGCGGCATGCCGGCCAACTGCCGTTGCCAGTAAGCCAACTGCCGCTCCCTAACGTCGCCGCTAAACCATTCCCGCTGCCAAATGGCGTAATCGCCGTATTGAATGTCCAAGGCCGGCAAATCGGCTACCGGTCGATTTTCCTGATGGGCGCTGTAGAATTTCATCATTTCGTCGACAAACACGCCCATCGACCAACCGTCGGAAATAATATGGTGCACGACCGACAGCAACACGTGCTCGGTATCCGAAAGAGTCAGCAGCTGCAACTTAATCAGCGGCCCTTTTTCCAAATCGAAAACCATGCCCGCCAAATCGGCGGCGAGTTCGCGGCAAATTTGCAGTTGCCGGTCTATGTCGGCTTCGGCTACGACCTTTTGTTCCAATATTAAATCGCTCTCAGGTTCCACCCATTGACTAGGCTCACCGTTTACCGTGCGAAAAGTGGTTCGCAAAATCTCATGCCGTTCGACGATTTGCCGCAAGGCGGCTTCCAAGGCCAAGCAATCCAAGGAGCCGGTCAGCCGCAGCGCGCCGGTAATGTTGTAAGCCGTACTTTCCGGCTGCATCTGTTGAAAAAGCCATAAGCGCTGTTGCGCGAATGACAGTGGGAAAAAATAGGATTGCCGTGGCACCCGCGCCTCTTCGTTCATGGTGATGCTCCTCTAACGTTAACCGACAGCAGAGGGGGTCAAAACGATGTAACGCGATGACCATAATTCCTGAAAGGCCTCGTAAAGCGCCGCTTCGTTATCGGAACCGACACCTGCTCGCGCCATCAAGGTTTGTAGCGGCATTTTGCCGTCGGCCGCTTGCAATACGCGATAGAGGTCATTGGGTATTAGCCGGCGCGAACTACCGCCGTAATTCCATTCGATATAGCTTTGTAGCGACCGGTGCTGGTTATCCCGGTAACAATCTTCCTGAATCAGCCGTGCCGCTTTGGGCAAGGCCGGTATCAAACTCTTCAGTTCGGTCTCGCCCCAGGCTTTTTTCGTCAGCAAATACTCGCCGACGACCAAATAATCCAAGCCTGACGTCAGGTAGCAGACCATAGCGTCGTCGGCACTATCCACGATCGGTTCGGCATGGTTATTGAACGAGGTATTGAGCACCATCGCAATGCCGGTTTTTTGCCTGAAAGCGTCGATCAATTCCCAATACTCTGGATTATGAACTTTACTGACAGTTTGTAACCTCGCGCTACCGTCAACGTGAGTAATCGCCGCCAGGGTATCTCTATGCGCCGACTTGACCGGCAAAACGAAGGCCATGAACGGAAAGTCTCGCTCGTCGCCCGGCACGTCGAAAAAATCGCCGACATATTCTTCCAACACCGACGGCGCGAAGGGTCGATAACTTTCGCGCATCTTAATCATTGCGTTAATGGTCTCCTTATGCGAACCCAAACGCGGGTCGGCGATAATGCTGCGGTTACCCAAGGCCCTGGGACCGAACTCGGAACGCCCTTGCACCCAGCCGACCACTTTGCCCGCTATCATCAAGTCGCTAACCCGGTCGGCGCGATCCGTCATTTTTTCGATGGTCGCGAAAGCTTGCCATTTAGCCAGGGTTCGGTACAAATCGTCCCCGGCCAAGGTCGGCGTACCCCAATAAGCGTGCGGTACGCGTTTAAACGGCAGCTCAGGCAGGCTGCAATGCGCCGCATACATCGCCGCGCCGAAAGCGCAACCGGAGTCGGCGGCAAAGGACGGCGCAAACACTTTTTCGAACAAGCCGGACTGCATAATCTTGCCGTTCATACTGCTGTTTTGCCCGACTCCGCCCGCCAACGCCAGCCTCATATGTCCGGTCGCTTGCTGAAAATGACTCAACATATGCATGACGATCGTTTCCAAGGCTTGTTGCAAGGCAGCGGCCAAATCTTTATGGATTTGCTCGAACGGCTGATCGCCATGCCTCGGCATTAAGGCTTCGTATAAGCCGACGATTTTCTCGCGGTGCAAGGTGTAATCGCCGTTCGGCAATAGCGTATAGAATCCGGAAAACTGATCGGCGAAACGGTTGGCGTCACCGTAAGGCGCCAAGCCCATGACTTTATATTCATCAAAAATTCTGTATCCCAGAAAGCGGATGACGTCGAGGTAGAAAAAACCCAGGGATTCGTGCACCGGCTTGGTCATCAAGGTGTTAAACGTATTCGCCCGCACGTCGACCACGGTTGTCGACACATTGTCGCCGGAACCGTCTATGGTCAACACCAAGCTCTGTTCGAAGCCCGACATGTAATAAGCCGTCGCGGCATGAGCCAAGTGGTGGTTGACGAAACTAAATTTCTCGCGCGGTAGATCGACGCCGAACTCGCGCCTGAACAAGTACTGATACATAGCCCGCCCGTCTTCGACGGCGGCCATGTCGGCTTTGACCAATCGCAGTTGCTTTAGCGACTCGTCCAAAAAAGCTTCGCTGACGTAAACGGCGATTAGGTCCAGCTCCTCTAAGCGAATATCGGCTTGTTGCAAACAAAACCGAACTGAGGAATGCCAGATTTTATTGGTATGTTTAATCCGGTTTAAGCGCTCTTCCTCTATGCCGGCGACGACCTCACCGTCCCGAACAATAACCGCCGCGGCATCGTGCAGCAAATCGGCGCCGAAATCGAAAAACGATTCGTACAACCGATCGAAACCGCCTGCCAGACCTAAAATTATCACGCTAACTCCTCTTTTGTTGTTTCATCCGTTCAGACGACCTTTTGCTGGCTGCGGTCCCGCTTAACCAGTTTTGGCCCCGCCTGACCGGCCTTTTCGATTGTCGACAATCTTTCGGCCAACAAGGCAATGGTCGGTGCTTCGAAAATTAGCCTTAACGGCACTTCGATCTGCAATTGCTTGCGGATTAACGCGACGATCCGCGTCGCTTTTAACGAATGTCCACCCAAATTGAAAAAATCGTCGCAAACACCAATAGCTTCGTTATTCAAAACCTGTTGCCAGATCGCCAACAGTTCTCTCTCCGTTTCATTGCGTGGGGCGACTTTCAGCGCCGATGTCGATGCGAAGGGATCGGGCAATAGAGCGTAGTCGACCTTACCGTTTTTATTTAACGGAAATTCGCCGACCTCCATCCAGACGTCCGGCAGCAAATAGCGCGGCAAGCGCTCAGCCGTTGCCGCCACCAAGCCGTCGCGATCGAACGTGCAACCGGACTTGACAATGACATACGCCACCAAGGTGTTATCGCCGCCGGGATCTTTAACGGCCTGCACCAGCACATCCCGCACCGAATCCTGCGCCTTAATCGCCGCCTCTACTTCTTGCGCCTCGATGCGGTAACCCCTGATCTTGAATTGCCTATCGGCACGACCGAGAAACTCCAAACTGCCGTCCATTCTCATGGAAACCAAATCACCGGTCGCATACAGCCTGCTGCCGGGCCGCTTGGCATAAGGATGGGGAATAAATGCCGCAGCCGTGAGTGCCGGCTTGCGGTAATAGCCGTAAGCAACTCCCTCCCCCGCGACATACAAGCGGCCTAGCGCACCAATGGGTTGCAAGCGCAGTTCGCTATCCAATACCCACGCCTCCGAATGGGCAATGGCCTTGCCGATGGGCACGCTAGCTGCCAACGCGGACGCTTGAGTTATCCGCTGACAACAACTAAAAGTGGTGTTTTCGGTAGGCCCGTAACCGTTAACAAAGGTCGCGGCAGGAAAGCGCTGCAATAGGCGGCGCACGTGTTCCGCCGACACCACGTCGCCGCCGGCTAGCAACTGCCGGACGCTGGCCAGGTTCTCGAGCTGTTCGTCGACCATCTGCTGGAACAGGCCGGCCGTCAACCAGAGGATCGTAATGCCTCGCTGCTCGATATAAACACCCAGCTGTTGCAAGCTGGGTTGGTCTTGTTCCACTACCGATAATTCCGCGCCATTCAATAACGGCGCCCAAATTTCGAAAGTCGAAGCGTCGAACGACAACGGCGCAAACTGCAAGAATTTGTCTTTTTCCGAAATTGTCACGTAATCGCTATCGACGACCAAACGAATCACGCTACGCTGACTGACAAAAACCCCTTTCGGTTTGCCGGTGGAACCGGAAGTATAGGAGACATAAGCGACAGCCGCCGACGGAATCACTCGCCGAGGAGGCGTTTCGCCGAGGTCTTGATTTATTGGCTCATAGGGATCGAAGCCCCGCACGCCGTTGAGTTCGAATCCGCCGCGCTGAATCGATAGACGCACGCCAGCATCCCGGCAGATTGCCTCGGCCCGTTGCGTGGGAAGATCCAACTCCAATCCAAGATAAGCGGCGCCAGCCTTAATAATGCCGAGCACGGCAATAATCCGCAGGCAGGACCTCGGCAACGCAACCGCGACAATGTCGCCCGGTTGGACACCAGCCATCGTTAAACGCTTGGCGATATGATTGGCCTCGGCGTTCAGCTCGGCGTAACTGTAACGGGCATCCAGACCGCGCAAGGCAATTTTTTCCCCGCAACGCGCGGCAGTTTGCTCGAATAAGCCGGCCAAATCCGGCGTCGGCAGCGGCGGTTCAATCCCGGCACTGATCTGCGTCAGCCAAGTCTGCTCGGCGACCGTCAGCATTGTCAAGTCGGCTATACGTTGCTCGGCGGATTCGGCCAAACCGTTTAACAAGCCTATGAAATGCCGCATCACTTGTTGCAAATAGCTTTCCGCATAACGGGCTTTGTTGTACAGACAAGTCAACCGCCATGGCCGACCGGGGCTGATGACAACGGTCAAATCGTAGTTGGTCTGTTCCCTGGTTTGCACATCGGTGACCGTTAATTCGACCTGACTATCGCCTTCCTCGGCTTGTAGATGATAGTTTTCGAACACTAACAAGTGGTCGGGCGCACCTTGTTTAGGCTGGCTCTCCGCCATGGTTAAAAATTGGTAAGCCTGGCTGCTGCTATTGTGTTGGTGCAAACGGTTTAACAACACAAAAACCGGTTCCGCTTCGTCAAAGCTAACCCGCACCGGCACCGCATTAATCAACAAACCCACCATCTGCTCGATATTGGCTATGGCGCTCGGCCGGCCCGAAACCACGGTGCCGAAAACCACGTCCCGCCTATCGTTATAGCGCCCCAACAGGATACCCCAAGCGGCTTGCATCAAGGCATTGACAGTAACCTTATAGCGTTTGGCGGTCTGCTGCAGCCGCTCCGGCAAATCGGCCGGCAGCGTTTGCTTGAATTCGGCTTGGCCTTGCTGTTGGGTGGGATGAGACGGCAATGCGGCCACTTCGTCGTAGCCTTCCAGATAATCAGCCCAGAATCGGCCGGCGGCCTGTGTATCCTGCTCCTGCAACCAGCGCAAATATTGGCTGAAGGGCGGCGACGCCGGCAGCTGCGGCTCGGCATGACTTAGAATGCCCAAATAAAGCCGGGTCATTTCGTTCATCAAGATTCCGACACTCCAGCCATCCAATAAAATATGATGAAAACTCCAAACCAAATACCAGCGCTGGTCGGGTAAGCGAATCAGCTTAACCCTCACCGGCGGTCGTTCGGCTAAGTTAAACGGCTGCTCCAAATCCTGTCGTAAATAATCCGCCAAGCTCCGCAACGCCTTTCCGTCCTCGCGCCAATCTTCCACTCCAAAATTCGAGTCGGCGTGCTTCAGCACGATTTGCAAGGGTTTACGCGCTTGGTCGTCGACGAATATCGTGCGTAATATGCCGTGCCGCGCAACCAGCTGATCCCAAGCCTTGCGATAGCTGTCGCAGTCCAAGGCCCCTTGCAAACTAAAGCTGATCTGCTCGTGGTAAGCGCTGGAAGCGGGTTCCCGTACAGCGTGATAGAGCATGCCTTCCTGCATCGGCGTCAACGGACAAACATCGCTGACGTTTTGCCGGTAAGCGATCAAAAGTTCATCCAATTCATCGAGGCTCAAATTGCCGTAGCAAAGATCGGACGGCGTCGGCACGGCTGATGTTTGCCGCAGGCAATGGTCTATGACCGCCTTCAAGTTCTCTTCATATAAACGGCTCAAGCGCTGCATGGCATCTTCGGCAAACAAATGCCGGTCATAGCGCCATTCGATACACAAGCGATCTTCCAACACCATCGCACTGAATTCCAAGGCAGCGGGCCTCATTCCCTGCCCCGCGACCGCCGCGCCGACGTCGTTGCTCAAGGCGCGATACAGGCCGGCGTCGTCGTTGCGCTCGAAACGCCCCAAATAATTGAACACCAAGTCTGCGGCAAACCCCAAATCAGCCGCCGACCTTAATTCGGCCGGCGTCAAATAGCGCAACACGCCGTAACCGATGCCTTTATTGGGCACGTGTCGCAAATGTTCTTTCAGCCAGCGAATTTGATAACTTAAATCCCGATTCGGCCGCTTTTCCAATACCACGGGATAAAGGGAGGTAAACCAACCGACGGTCCGACTAACATCCAATTCCGGCAATACTGGTTCGCGGCCGTGACCTTCCAGCAATAACACGGTTCGGGTCAAACCGTTCCAGGCTTCCAAGGTCGGTAACAAGGCCGCCAACAACAAGTCTTCGACCCGCGTGTTGTAGGCAGCATGGGCTTGCTGCAATAATTGCCGCGTCCGGTCGGCGCTTAATTGAGACTGATGGCTCAGCGCATCCTGGTAGCAACAAGCTTTTCCGGACCAGGAAGCGGCGCTTTTACTAGCCGATTGCGCACGCCAATAAGCCAATTCGTCCAGCAAGGCCGGCTGCCGGCTATAGCGCGACAAGCCTTCCGCCCAGTCGGCATAACTGTCGGTTTGCCGAGGCAGTTCATGCGTTTCCCCGCGGCTCAAGGCATCGTATAAGGCGCTGAAATCTTCCAATAAAATGCGCCACGACACACCGTCGATCAGCAAATGATGCACGACTATCAATAAGCGGTCGGCGGCCGGGCATTGGTACACCACCAAGCGGATTAACGGCGCTTGATCCACCGCGAAACTTTGCTGCACGACGGCGGCATGCGCGACCATGGCCGCTTCGACGTCCGCCGCCGACAACAGCGAAACCGCTTGCACCGCGATGCGGCAGCGATCCTCCGCTAGAATCTCGGCTGCCATGCCTTGCTCTACCGAATGAAAACAACTGCGCAAGGCCTCGTGGTGTTGCAATAACTGCTGCCAAGCGCGCTCCAGATAGGGGATTTGCCAGCTTCCGCTACACGCTTCCAGCAAGGCTGTGTGATTAAAATGATGGGATTGACTGCCCTGTTGCTCGAAAAACCATCGTTGTATCGGCGTCAATGGCAAACGACCGCTGAGCTGGCGCGTTTTGTTTTCGACGGACAGCACTGTTAACTGCGGCGCTAAAGCCTGTATGGTCGGGTAGCGGAACAAATCCTGAACGTCTATTCGATAACCCTGCTTACGCAAGTGAGACACCACCCGAATCGCCTGAATCGAATCCCCGCCCAAGGCGAAAAAATCGTCTTGCACGCCGACATGCTCTTGTTGCAACAGTTTTTGCCAAACTTGAACCAATAAACCTTCTTCCGCCGTTTCGGCCGCCAAATAAGGCTGGTCCGCTGCCGTTTCCGGCGTCGGCAAAGCCTGCCGGTTTACCTTGCCGTTGACCGTCAACGGAAACTGCGACATATACACAAAGCAGCCAGGTACCATGTAAATCGGCAACTGTTTGGCGACCAGCTCCCTTAATTCGGCGGTTTTTAACGCTTCTCCGGTCCGTGTGAGGTAATAAGCAACCAAGGTTTGCTGGCCTTGCTGGTTTTCGATCAGCATGACCACGGCTTGTTCGATAACCGACTCCCGTAGCAAGGCTTGCTCGATCTCGCCCAATTCGATCCGGAAGCCGTGGAATTGGACTTGTTGATCCAGACGTCCCAAATACTCCAGCTCGCCATCGTCCAAATAACGGCCGCTATCTCCGGTACGATAAAACAGCGTATCCAACCCTAATTGGGGTAAGTGCACAAAACGCTGAGCAGACAGTTCGGCCCGGTTCCAATAACCCAAACACACCCCGGCACCACCGACGTACAACTCGCCGGGCACACCCGGCGCAACCAATTGGCCGTAACGATTCAAAAGATAAACCGATAGATCCGGCAAGGGTTTGCCGATCACGCTGCCGGGTAAACTGATTTGCTCGGGGGCAATTTTTTTAAAGGTGACGTGTACGGTGGTTTCGGTGATGCCGTACATGTTGATCAATTGCGGCCGGTCTCCGTAGGCGTCGAACCAGGGTTTCAACTGCTTGAATTCCAGGGTTTCGCCACCGAAAACCACGTAACGCAACGCCGATAGCTTGGCGGTGTGTTGCTGGTCGACATCGATCAACTGTTTGAACGCGGTCGGCGTCTGGTTCAGCACCGTCACCCTTTCCCTGCCCAACAAGGCATGAAAATCGTCCGGGGAACGGCTGATCCAATACGGTACGATCACTAAACGGCCGCCGTAGGCCAGAGCGCCCCACATTTCCCAAACCGAAAAATCGAAAGCGTATGAATGGAATAAACACCAAACATCGTCGGCATTGAATTCGAACAGCGTATCGGCCGCCGAAAACAAGCGGGCCATATTGCCATGGCTCACCAACACGCCCTTGGGCTGGCCGGTGGAGCCCGAGGTATAAATCACATACGCAGGACTATCCGGCCTTGCCTGCCAATTCGCCGGCAAATGGGTTGCGGCGTTCAACTCGGCGACAGCCACTGTTTCCAAGCGTGGCGCCACATCCGCCAACTGAACGGCTTTGTCTTGCGTCGTCAACAGCATTTTGATCCCCGAATCCCCGGCGATGAAACGCATCCGTTGTTCGGGCAACAATGGGTCCAGCGGCACATAAACCATACCCGCTTTCAATACCGCCAACACGGCGACCACCAACTCCAGGGAGCGATCGAAGCATAAGCCGACGAAATCACCGGCCGTTAAACCTAGATCGTACAAACGCCGGCCAAGATGGTTCGCATAAGCATCCAGCTCGGCATAACTACACTGTTGCGCTTCGTAGCTCAATGCAATAGCGTCGGGCGCCGTATGAACGGCACGTTCGAAACGTAACAATAAGGCATCGAAGCTAAAGCAAGTTATACCTTGCTCAGTCTGTTGAATAATTGCTTGCCGGCCCTGCTCGTCCAACAACGAAATTTCCGCTAATTTCATTGCCGGTGCTTCGATAATTTGCCGCAAAATTTGGCATAAATGCGCCTCGATGTAGCGATGCATATCGGCTTGATACTCCGAGCCGTAGGCCATTTGCACCTTAATGCCGCACTCGGCGGGCAAAAACTGGATGTCAAACGGATAATGAGTGCGCTCGATCACCTCGTTGGCTTGCACGCTTAATTCGGCATTCTCTTGAGCCGACATCTGCTTAAAGCGTTCGTCGAGCGGAAAATTTTCCAAGGTCACATGGGTGCTGATCAGGCGGTTTTGCAAGGGGTGTTGGCTCTGGATGGTCGAAAGCGGCGAATAATGATGCGCCTCCGCTTCTATCGCCCGCTGCTGAACAATCAACAATAATTCCCTAACGCTGATCGTCGGCGTAAGCAATACCCTGACCGGAATGGTATTGATAAACAAACCGACGATTCGCTCGACATGGTCGATCTCGGCCGGCCGGCCCGACACCGTGGTACCGAAAACCACGTCCTCGCTGCCGTTGTAATGGGCCAGTAATAAGGCCCAAGCCGCGTGCAAGATGGTGTTCAGACTAACTTGAACGGTTTTGGTCAAGCCTTGAATGCCGTTAAAAATAGCCTCGGGTAATAGAAAAGTAGCTCGGATACGATCGGAATTCTGGAATGAAGAAGTCGAAATAAACGGCAATTTCACTTCGTCTTGATAGTCCGCCAGATAATGGCGCCAAAACGCCAAAGACTGTTGCTTGTCCTTTCCTTCCAACCATTTCACATAC
Source organism: Methylomonas sp. LWB (assembly GCF_001856095.1). Classification (NCBI taxonomy): domain Bacteria; kingdom Pseudomonadati; phylum Pseudomonadota; class Gammaproteobacteria; order Methylococcales; family Methylococcaceae; genus Methylomonas; species Methylomonas sp. LWB. The sequence continues at coordinate 17,555 of NZ_MKMC01000015.1, read as the reverse complement.
TGTGCGAAGGGAGTCGTAAACGGCAATTCGCTATTTGGATTCGCATAGAGCGCGGTACATTCCGCCAATAGAATCCCTAAAGACCAGCCGTCCAAAATAATATGATGGTGGGTCCAAATGACCTCGGTCAAATCGTCCCGCAACTGCAACAAGGTAAAACGCGTCAGGCAATCTTGCTGTAACCGAAATCCGCGTTTACGGTCTTTAGACTTAATTTGTCGGCGCCGCTGTAATTGCTCCTGCACCTCTAAATGGCGCAAGTCGATAGTCTCGAAAACCGGGGATTGTTTTTTCAAAATCACCTGTAACGGTCGCTCGGCTCCGGCATGAAAGAACAAGGCCCGCAAAATTTCGTGACGTTCGAATAATTTGTCCCATACTTGGCTGAATCGTCGCGGATCGAAGCGCCCATTTAACAAATAGGCAATCTGCTGAATATAAGAATCGTCCTGATTAGATAAGGCGTGAAATAAAAACCCTTCCTGTAAAGGCGTCAACGGATAAATATTCGCCACATTTTGTTTATCGACAGCCAAGGTACAAATCCTATTTATTATCTAATATTCAAGATGACCGACATTAAAAACCGAAACACATTCCGGATGGTTTATCTCGTCAATGCTTATCGATCAGGCGCAATGCGCTTTCAGCAATCGACTTTTGATCCCAATCCAGAAAATGTTCTTTGAACGCCGTTATTTTTCTTATTACGGTATAACTATTTTGGTGTAACTTATACGGCTCAAAAAAGCTGAGCAACTCAAAATCAGAAAATTGACTCACCTGTTTTAACTTCAGTTGCTTAACAAACATTGCACACTTTGGGCAGCCGTTAACCGTATTATGAAAAATCATTAATCCGCCATTCGGATTCACAAGCGGCCAGTATTCATCGAAAAACGCTTCATAGTCCAATGCATCATTCCAAGCCAGATCAATAGGCAGATGCGATGGCGCGATAATCGAACTATGATTAATCGCCGACGATTTCGACAAAGTCATAAAGCGCTCCAAACCCAAGGCAGTCAATGCCTCCATTACCTTCGGAGCGGAGCTATATTCCTCGGAGAAATCATCAAAAGCATAAAGCATGGGCTGATACTCTGGCTCATAAAACCTGGGATCGGCACCGGTCGGCTGCGCTAAAAACCAGTCTCTTTGAGATTCAACGGTGTTCGCAACTTGATGAGCCTCTCGAGTTTTAGCGATTAACAAAGGCCGTTCTCGGTCAACGTCCTGCTGATTATCTGAAAGCGCTTTGACAATGAAAGGCGTTGTATAACCCATGCCAAATTCCACTACAGACCTAGGACGCACGCTGCGAATCAAGCTATAAAGTAATGGCGCTAAATGCTCCGTGCCTGATAAAGGACTATAGAGCGAAGCTGTTCCAGATATAAACCGAGCATCTAACATAGATTTCGTCCACTTTTAATTTTAGATGCTTGAGTTCGCTCTTGAAACAAACACTCTATTAAGGCCAAAGGCTAAACAAAATAAAAACGTTAAAGCGGTTTATATTTGCGCCAGAAAATCGTCCAATTGATTGATATCGAATCCATCGTAATCGATATCCGACGGCGTCAAGGATTGCGCCTTGCAAGTGGCGGCATGATCGATAATCGCCAATAAAGCCTGCTCGAACGCCGCCGCAAACTCGCCTATCCCTTCGCCTCGATACACCTGCCGGGGATACGCTATTTCAAACATTAATCGACCTGCCGCATGCCGACCGACAAATTCGATCAAATACGGCGTCTGTGCATTGGGCGACATGATGGCGCCGATGTTTTCATCGGTGTAAGTAAAGCGGCCCCGACTATGCTCACCGAACTGGCCCAGATAGTTAAAACTGATCGCGGGGTCTTGAAACGAATGCCGGTTTGTAGCATCGTCCATATAGCGAACCAAACCGTAACCCAGGCCCTTGTCGGGAATTGCGCGCAGGGCTTCCTTGACGGTTTTGATCAAATACCCCAAATCCCGATTGGCGGGATATTCCAGGCTAACCGGATAACGCGTGGTAAACCAGCCTATCGTGCGGCTAAGATCCACATCGTCCAGTACATCCCGACCATGCCCTTCCAATATCAGACTCAGTGCCGAATCCCCCGCCCATTGGTGATAAGCCGACAGCAAGGCTGCCAGCAACAAATCGTTGGCTTCCGTGCCGTAAGCATGATGGACACCGGTCAAAAACCGCTCGCTATAGTCTTCATCGAACTCGACCTTAACGATGTCAAGGTCTTGATATTTAACATCCCGGCCGTCCAAACCAGGCGATAAGGTTTGCCGCCGCCAATAATCGTGTTGTTCGGCGATGATCTTCGCGCCCTGTTGCCGCAACTGCTGCATCCAGACACTCAACGACGTGGTCTGCGGCGGCGCTTGCCAAGCGCTGCCTTGTTGATAAGCGTCATCCAGCTCTTCCATCAATATCCGCCAGGATACGCCGTCGATAATCAAATGGTGCGCCAGTAATAACAAGAACTGCTTGTCCGGCAGCCGGTAATATACGGCTTTCAGTAACGGCCCGACCGTCAAGTCGAACGACTTTTGCAGTTCGGCCGCATGCGCGCTTAAGTCCGCCATCGAAGGCAGTTCCAGCTCGAAAAAAGCCAGGCGCTCGCCGTCGGCATAAAACTGTCGCCACTGCCCGTCTTGGTATTGGTAGCGCAGCAAAAACGCATCGTGACCTTGGCAAACCTGCAGCAGCGCCTGACTTAGACGATCGGCATCCAGCGCTTCGGTTTCCAATAAAAAAGCCTGGTTGAAATGATGAAAATCGCAGCCGTGATACCTAAAGAAATGCTGCTGAATCGGCGTCAACGGCAGTTCGCCTTCGGCCTTGTCCAACACTTCCGCAACCGCCTTGAGCGGGCTCAATCTAGGCGCCAATCGGCTTAGCGACGGATAGGCAAACAAATCCCACACTTCCAGCTTCCAACCTTGCTGCCGCAAGCGGGAAACGATCTGCAAAGCCTTGATCGAATCGCCGCCGGAGGCGAAGAAATTATCCTCGCGGCCGATGCCGTCCAGCCCTAACACCCCGCACCAGACTTGCGCCAGCAGGCTTTCGCGCTCGCCCTGCGCCGCGCCGCCCAGTTCGTCGCTCAGACGCTGCGCCTCGGAACATTTCGGTAAGGCTTTTCGGTCGATTTTGCCGGAAGCGTTGACCGGCAAACGCTCCAACACCACAAAATGCGCAGGAATCATATACTCCGGCAGTTGCTTGGCCAGGCCGGCACGCAAATCGCCAAGGCTGGGCTGGGCTTGCACGACCAAGTAAGCGACGATCTCGACCGCTTCGCCCCGATTGACCACGGCCACGGCTTGCAAAACACCGGGAAGCTTAAGCAATTGGGCATCGATTTCGCCCAACTCGATACGGTAGCCGCGAATTTTGACTTGTCCATCCAAGCGGCCCAGAAACTCGATTTCACCGTATCGATTGACCCGCCCTTGATCGCCGGTTCGGTAATAGCGTTGGCCGCCATCCGCCGGCACAAAGCGCTCCGCGGTCAATGCCGGTCGTTGCCAATAAGCCAATGCCAACGCCCTGCCGCCGATCGCGATTTCCCCGGCCAAGCCGTCGGGCTGCCGGTTGCCGTAAATATCGACGATTTCCACCTCGGCATGGTCCAGCGCGCTGCCGATACTGACCGCAGCGGCGGCGTAACGGCGCTGTAGATCGACGCGATGCAGCGTGGTGTCGACGGTACATTCGGTCGGGCCGTAGACGTTGTAGATTTCCAAGCGGCCGCCTTCAGAACCGCTCGCGATTGTTTCAATGAGCGGCGGCGGTAATGCCTCGCCGCCGACGATCAATTGTCTTAACCGCAAATCGCTGCGTTCGGCCAAACCGGCCTCGAGCATGATTTGCAACAAAGTCGGCGTGCAATCGCTTAAATCAATCGCTTGGCTTTGCAAAAAAGCCAACAACATCGGCCCGTCCCGCCGCGCTTCGTCGTCGCAAATATGCAAACAATGGCCCTGCAGCAATGCCGCGAAAATCTGTTGCACCGAGGCGTCGAAAATAAACGAGGCCATCAACGCGACATTCATCACCTCGCCGCGCTGACGGTAAATCCGGTCCGCCAAAGTGCCGACCAAACCCAGCACCGATTGTTGGCTGATCAACACTCCCTTGGGCTGGCCGGTCGAACCGGAGGTATAAATCAAGTAAGCCGGCGCTTGCGCGGGGACGTTAGGCATTGGTAAAGAACTGGCCGGCTGCTGCAAATCCCGGCAATCGATATGCGCATACGCCGGAAACAGGGATTCCCGGCCAACCACGGCGGCAACCTGAGCGTCCTGCAAGATAAATTCGATACGCGCCCGCGGCAACGTCGTTTCCAGCGGCAAATAAGCGCAACCGGCTTTTAAAATGCCGATCAACGCTACCAGATAATCGTTGCCGCGCGGTAAATAAATCGCCACGATAGCGCCGGGCCGAATGCCGGCCGACGCCAAGCGCCAAGCGAGCGCCGCGGCCCGATCCGACAATTGCCGGTAGGTCAAGACCTGCCGCCCGTCGTTCAAAGCCTTGGCCTCGGGAGTCTTCGCCACCTGAGCGTCGAATACCGAAATCAAATTTTCTCGGCCCGGCTCGGCAAGACTAGGTATACGGCCGCCGCGAGGTTCGCACAGCCGCACATCGGCGACCGCCACGTCCGGGTTTTCCACGATGCCTTGCAATATTTTGCTGTAATGCAGCACCATGTTTTCGATTGTCGGCGCATCGTACAAATCGGTGCTGTATTCGAACACGCCCTGTATCCGGCCTTGTTCCAAGCCCAACTCCAAGGTTAAATCGAATTTGGCGGCTTCGCTAGGCAAGGGTTCGCGCTGCATGGTCAGCCCTTTGAGCGCGACGTCCGCTATCGGCGCGTTCTGCCAAAGAAACATGATTTGCACCAAAGGATTGGAACCGAAGTCCCGTTCCGGTTTCAGTGCTTCGACCAAACGCTCGAACGGCACATACTGCAAATCAAACGCCTTAAGACAAAACTCCTTAACCTGCGCCAAGAGCTCGGCAACCCTGGAATTGCCGTCGATACGGGCGCGCAACGGCAGAGTATTGACGAAAAAGCCGACGATAGGCTCCAAACCCGGCTCGTTGCGGTTGGCGGCTTGAGTGCCGACCAATACATCGTGCCTGCCGCTATAGCGCTGCAGCAAAATGAAATAGGCCGTTAACAGCAATACGAAAAGACTAACGCCTTGACTTTCGGCCAAGCGCTCCAGCTGTCCGCTCAACGTCGGATCAAGCCGCAACGGACAAGTCGAACCGCGATAACTACGCGATTCCGGTCGTTTTTTACCGGTATTCAAATCCAGGCGGTATTCGCTATCCGCCAACAGCTCGCACCAACGCTGAACACCCTGCTCGATTAAGGCACGCTGCCTTGGCCTTTGCTGCCATACCGCATAATCCCGGTAACGAACGGCAATGTCCTCACTATGGGATTCTCTGCCGTCCCTATCCCGCTGATAAGCCAAGCCCAATTCTCGGCTCAAAATCCCCATCGACCAACCGTCACCGATGATATGGTGCATCGCCATTAACAACACCCATTCTTGATGGCTGTAACGGATCAGTCTCACCCTGGATAAAGGCGCCTGTGTCAAATCGAAACGAGTTGCGGCCATCCGGCCTTTGGCTTGCTCCAATAAGGCTTGTTTTTCGCTGTCGGGGTCAGCGGAGATATCCTCCACCACCATCTCTAAATCGAAATCCTCGGCGATCACTTGCCGCGCGAGTCCGTCGTCGTTTTCCCTGAAGGAGGTACGCAAGCTTTCGTGACGGCGAATCAAGTACTCGAAACTACGGCGTAACCTCGGAACGTCCAAGTCGCCCAGCAAGCGGCTGGCCATCAGGATGTTGTAGGTAGGCGTGGCGCCTTCCAACTTAAACAAAAACCATAGCCGCTGCTGAGCCATGGACAAAGGTACCTCGTCGGTATCGGCGAAGCGGCTCAACGGTTCGCTCAACGCACTTCGGCTTGCTTCGGCTTGTCTGAGCAAGGCCGTCAATTCGGCCTTATTGGTTTTCAACAGCGCCAGGGTATCCGGCGTCATAGCGCCCTTGGGCGCCTTAAAGCGCAGCTCGCCTTGCTCTAAATAAAGCCGGATACCTCGTTGGTTTAACGGTTCGAGCAAATCGGCGACCGAACTCAAATGACACCGCCTTCATATTGGGTTTCGTCGTCTTCGTTAGCATCCGCATCGACAGCCGACAGGCGTAACACCGATTGCAGGGTCTGGATCCGGTCGGCCAAACGGGCGATGGTGCTGTATTCGAAGACTAACTTCACTTCCAGATTCATATCCAGCGCCTCTTTCAGCCGCGATACGACCCGAATCGCAATCAAGGAATCCCCGCCCAACGCGGCGAACTCGTCGTGTATGCCCGGCTGGGCGACGCCGAGCACATCGGACCAAACCCCGGCGATCAATTGCTGGATTTCGTTTTCCGGCGCGACATAGTGCTGGGCCAAATGCGGCCGCTGGTGGCCGCTTGGCCGAGACTCGGCGGCGGATTCCACTGTCGACGGACTCAGTTCCTGGCCGCGCCCGGTTCGAATCAACAACTGGCGGTAGCCCGATGCCAGCGCTCTACGCAGGGCTTCGCAACCTTCGACATCGCTAATGCCGCCTTGCAAAACAGCACCCGAGCTATCGGCGACCCGCCGCTCGAAAGCGACCGCCTGACCGATGCTTTGCCAACGGTCCCAATCCAACGCGTAAACCCTACCCAAGTCGCGGTGACGGCAATAATGGGCAAAGGCATCCAAATAGCTGTTCGCCGCCGTATAGGCAATATTTCCCTGGCCGCCGGTGATGGCATTCAACGACGAAAACAAGGCGACAAAATCCAGTTGTTTGAAATCCAGGCATTGTTGCAACACCTGGGTTCCGACGACTTTGGGTTGCAACTCGGCCAAGGAACGGGACTGGTCTTGCAGATCGATTAAGCCCCGACTATCGCTGGCGGCGGTATGGAACACCCCATCCAATCCCCCGTAGGCCAAGCGGGCTTGCTCGACCGCAGCTTGCATGGCTTGAGGATCGCAAACGTCGGCCGTGCAAACCAGCACTTCGGCGCCAAGTCTTTGCATATCCAACAAGGAGGCCACGGTTTCGGCCTGCGGCCTGGCGCGGGTATGGCCGTCTCCGGTTGCAAGCCGTTTTTGGCCCGGCGCCCGACCGACGACCAGGCAACAATCGGTTTTCGCCCGCGCCTCGGCTTCGCGCGGGAACACCGCCACATCGGCGAACAAACCTCTACCTTGCAACACTTCTTGCCAAGCATCCGGACTCAACAATGGCGTCGTTCCGGACCGCAGTTCGGTATCGTTAAAATACCACCAACCCTCGGCCAGCCCCCAAACCATCTCGTACCAACGCGGAATCGGCGGGGTTTCCACCAAGCACAACGCCCCGCCCGGTTTCAATAAGCGGCTGAGCTGAGTCACCGCTTTAGCGACATCCGGCGTCGCATGCACGACATCCAAGCCGTAAATCAAATCGAAACTTTGAAACTCGAAACCTTGGGCAACGGGATCCCGAAAAATATCGAATACCGCAAAGCGCATGAAATCGAAACCTTGCGCTTGCGCTTGTTGCTGCACTTTCAGCACAAACGACTTGCCGATGTCGGTGAAATAATATTCGACCTTCTTGCCTAACAAGCCGGGCGCGATCTGGCCAGTAAGCACGCCGCTGCCGCCGCCGACTTCGAGTATCCTGACGACGCCATCGGAATTATCGAGGGTGCGATGAACGAAATGTTTTAATAACTGGTAATAAACCCGGTGATTGGAGTGTTCGACGGTTTTTTTGCCGGTTTCCGAAATCAAGCTGCGGTCGCCGTCGGGATACAACACGCCGATCGCTTCTATTTTGCCGGACAAGGCCTCGGCAAAATGGGCCACGCAATGCGCCACCATTTCGTATAAAGCTTTAAAGCCGGGATAATCGCTATCGATCCGGCGTTCGAGCTGCCGAATTTCGATCGACCATTCGCAAGGCGCATCTAAATTGAAACGAAAACGCTCGCCTTGCCAAACGACCAAACCGTCTCGTTGCAAAATCTCCAATAGCAGGCCTAAAAATTTGTCGAATTTGGCCAGGAGTTGCAGTTGAGCACCGATTTCGCTCACGGTCCACCACGTGCCACCGTAAGGCGAGATGCCGGACTGCGCGAAAAAATTCAACAAATGCAGGCTGCATAATCGTTCCAGGCTTGATTGCAAGCCCGGAAAATCGTCCAAGCCGGGAATCCGCAGCTCGGCTATCAGCCTACGCTCGGTCTGCGCCAAATCCGCGACCAAGGCATTAAAATCCTGGCTATCGTCTAGTTCGACGGCGGACGGCCATAGGCTAGGCTCAGGAAACGCTTGCCGGCTAGTCAACAGCAATCTGGCTTGATAATGACGCGCCAAAAAGCCTGCCAGCAATAGACCGATGCCGCCCAAGCCGCCGGTAATCAAGTAACGGCCGCCGCGTTTCAAAGCATCCCGGTCCGGTTCCGGCAAATCCAGGCTTTCGAGTACCGGCTGCCAGTAATAACCATTCCGCCACGCCACCACCGGATGCCGGGGATGCAAGGCCAAAATGTCCGACCGCACGGATTGATCGGCGTCGAGATCGATCAAACGGCATTGCATGTGCGGATATTCCTGCGGCACGACTTTAACCGGGCCCAGCAACAAAGCCTGTAACGGCGACAGCGCTGTTTCCGCGCCGCTCACTTCGAACAAGTGGCGGGTAACGACGCTGATGCGACAGGGGGTACCGGGCGACAAGCGCTGCCATGCTTTGCAAAAATGCAACAAGCCCAGATAAGGCTCGGCGTAAGACGCTTGGCCCTGCTGCCAGCCATAAACCACTTCCAGAGTTTGTCCCGCCAAGCCCAAGTCGCCGATTAAACGCTCGAAATCGGCTTCCCGGGCCGGATTCAAAGAACCAGCTCCATCGCTGAATGCTTGGTAATTCGGCGCCATGGTTATTTGCCGCCATGGTTGCGAAGCCGTTTCCAAACCCAAACTTTCGGCACCGACAAACGCCAAATAAGCATCCGCCGCCGGCAGATCGGTTGTCGGCGGCAGCAAACAGCGCTGCCAATTAACCGTCGAGAACCAGCGGCTCAAATCCGCGCGCTCGTCCCGACAAGCTGCTTGGCAATCGGTGGTTTTCGCCTCGACCCAGCAACGTTGGCGCTGAAAAGGATACGTCGGCAAAACCAAGCGTTGCCGCTGCTGATCTCGATAAAAACGCTGCCAATCGACCGCGATGCCGGCGCGCCAAAGCTCAGCAATACAGGCCTGTAAATCGGAACCCGCATCGGCCAAGGTGCCCAAGGCCGCTTGTCCACCTTGCAACAACGGCTTGGTCATGGCCTGCAGGGTATGCCCGGCGCCGACTTCCAATAACAGCAATTGCCCGAATTCGGCGCACAGCGTCTGCAAGCCCTCGGCGAAACGCACCGGTTTCAGCATATGTTGTTGCCAATAAGCCGCCGACGAATCGGTCGCATCGTACCAATCACCGCTTAAATTGGAGACAAAGGGAATGGCATTGGACTGCAGACTAAGGGTTTGGAACGACTCGAGAAACTTGTCAGCCGCCGTCTGCATCAAGGGCGAATGGAAAGCGTGGGACACCGCCAAGGGGTGATAGGCAATGCCTTGCTCTTGCAGGATAGGCAATAAGCAATCGATGGCCGCCTGACTGCCGCTTAACACGCATTGGCTTTCGGCATTCACCGCCGCCAACACCAAGTCTGCAGTCAACCATTGCCGGCATTGTTCTGCCGTCGCCCTGACCGCCAGCATGCCGCCGGACGGCGCTTCCGCCATCAAGCGGGCGCGTTCCGCCACCAGCCTTAAAGCCTGTTCAAGGCTAAATACCCCGGCGAGACAGGCCGCGACGTATTCGCCCAAACTGTGGCCTATCATCGCCGCAGGCACGATGTGCCAGGCCATTAATTGTTTGGCCAGGGCGTATTCGAAAACAAATAAGGCCGGCTGAGTCTGTTCGGTTTGTTGCAGCCGTCGCTCCGCCTGTTGCTCCTGCCCAGGCTCCGGAAACAGCAGCGTTCTTAAATCCAATCCCAACAACGGTTGTAAATAGTCGCAGCAAACATCCACTTCCTGTTTAAACACCGCTTCGCTTTGGTAAAGCGCCCGCCCCATGCCGACTTTTTGCGAACCCTGGCCGGGAAACATAAACACTAAAGCGGGTTTGGCGGTCGCATCATAGCCCTCATCCGGGCGACTCAAGGCTTGCACCGCTTGCTGCAGGTTTTCCGCCAACACGACCCGCCTAAGCGCTAATTCCCGGCGACCGACCGCCAAACTATAAGCGACATCGGCTAGCGACAATCCGTCCCGATTTGTTAAATGCTCGGCCAGTGATGCCGCCAGTTGCGCCAAGGCTTCCGGCGATTTGGCTGATAAGGGCAGGATTTGCATCGCTCTGCCGGCACCGGCGGAAGGCTGGATGTTCGGGGCCTCTTCCAACACCAGATGAGCGTTGGTGCCGCCGATACCGAAAGAACTGACGCCGGCGCGCCGCGGACTCTGTGTTTGCGGCCAATCCTGCAGCTCTCGATTGACGTAGAAAGGACTGTGCTGGAAATCGATTTGCGGATTGGCTTGATTAAAATGCAGCGAAGCCGGGATTTGCTTGCGCTGTAACATCAATGCCACCTTGATCAAACCGGCGATGCCGGCTGCGGTATCCATATGGCCGAGATTGGTTTTAATCGAACCCAATGCGCAATATTGCTTTTGCTTCGTCCTGGCGAAAGCCTGTTTCAGCGCAGCCACCTCGATTGGGTCGCCCAGCGGCGTCGCCGTACCGTGGGCTTCGATATAGCCGATACTGTCCGCAGATACACCCGCCACGGCCATCGCTTCAGCAATAACCGCCGCTTGGCCGTTGACGCTGGGCGCGGTAAAACCCAGCTTATCGGCACCGTCGTTATTGACCGCCGAGCCTTTGATGACCGCATAAATCGTATCACCATCCCGTAGGGCATCCTCCAGGCGTTTGAGCAACACCAGCCCGGCGCCGCTGGCAGGCACCGTGCCGCCCGCCTGGGCGTCGAAGGCCCGGCAATGACCGTCCGCCGAAGGAATTCCGCCTTCTTGGTAGAGATAACCCGCCCGTTGCGGCACCAATAACGTCGCCCCGCCCGCGATGGCCGCGTCGCATTGATAATCCCACAGGCTTTGGCAGGCGTAATGCACGGCAACCAGAGACGTCGAGCAGGCCGTATTGACCGCGACCGCCGGGCCTTTCAAATTCAATTTATACGCCAAGCGGGTGGCGGCAAAGTCTTTATCGCTGCCGATCAGCATTTGGTAAAAATCGGTCGATTCTTTCAGCCGGTAATCGCTCAACAAATGGCTGAGCAAATAGATATTCATGCCCACGCCGACATAAGCGGCCATATCGCCTTCGAAGCGGTCAGGGTCTAATGCAGCCCTTTCCAATAGCTGCCAAGCGCATTCGAGCAAGACCCGTTGCTGAGGGTCCATCAATTCGGCTTCGCGCGGCGTGTAACCGAACAAATGCGCATCGAAATTTTCGATGCCTTCGATCATGCCCTTGGCTTTGACATAAGCCGGCTGCGCCAACTGCGACGGCGAAACGCCGGCGGCAAGCAGTTCCTCGTCGGAAAAAAACCGTATGCCCTCTTCGCCCTGAATCAACAAGCGCCATAAGTCCTCGATACCGTCCGCTTTCGGAAAGCGGCACGCCATGCTGACGATCGCGATCGGCTCCAATTCGTTTTCCGCTGACTGATGTTCGTTCATGGTTGCGCTTAGCTGTTGATTAGATTTTTACGCCGGACGGTTTTTTGCCTCGACGCTTTAAGTTCGGCTTTGGCAACGGCGGCGGAGGCATCCGCGCCGCTGTCATCCAGAAAAGCCGCCAATTTGGCTATCGTCGGATAGCGGAATAAATCAACGGTTTGTAAGGCAGGATACTGTTGTTGCAGCGCGTTCCATACTTGCATCAACAATAACGAATGGCCGCCCAAATCGAAGAAACTCTCTTCGGTGCCGAAATCGTCGCGCTGCAATACCTGCCGCCAGATGGCCAACAGTTGTTTTTGAGTTTGGGTTTTTGGCTGACCGGCAACGGGTTTGGGACCGTCGCTACGTTGAGGTTTGGGCAAGGCTTTGCGGTCCACTTTTCCGGAATGGGTCAACGCAAACGTTTCCAAATGAATAAATTCGCTAGGCAGCATATAGGCGGGCAAATACTCCGCCAAGTAATCGCGCAGCTCGCGGGCCGACGAAAGCTTGCCGCGATAGTAAACCAGCAATTGCTGGTTGTCCGCCTGCGTTTGATTGATGACGGCCACCGCTTGCTCGATATCGGCTCTATCTTCCAGCCGGGCTTCGATCTCGCCCAGCTCTATCCGATAACCGCGGATTTTGGCTTGAAAATCGAGCCGTCCCAAGTATTCGATGCTGCCGTCGAGATGGCGAACGACCTGATCTCCGGTGCGGTACATGCGCTCGCCGGCGGCCGAAAAAGGATCGGGGATGAAGCGCTCGGCCGTCAAACCGGCGCGATGCCGATACCCCCTGGCCACGCCCTCGCCAGCTATCATCAACTCGCCGGGAAACCCCGGCGGCAGCAGATTCAAGTCTTCATCGACCACGTACAACCGGGTATTGGCCAAAGGCTCGCCTAGTTTGATCTTGCCGTCGCCCGTTACCAGGCAACGGCTAGACCAAACCGTGGTCTCGGTCGGACCGTAGACATTCCACACTTCGCCAGCTCGCTGCCTAAGCTGGTCGGCCAAATTTAGCGGCAAGGCTTCGCCGCCGCACAACACCTTAAAGCCAGGCCTGCCTTGCCAACCGGAAGCGAGCAACAGGCGCCAACTGGCGGGCGTCGCCTGCATCAGCGTAATATCGTGCTCTTGCAATAAAGCCTGTAAGACGTGGCCGTCAGCGCTTTGCAGGCTATCGGCCAATACCACGGTGGCGCCCACCGTCAGCGGCAAATACAACTCCAACGCGGCAATATCGAACGCCAAGGTCGTCACCGCCAACAAGCGGTCGTCGGCAACGATGCCGGGCCGTTCCGCCATGGTCAGCATGAAATTAACGATATTTTTATGACTGATTTGAACGGCTTTCGGCTTGCCGGTCGAGCCGGACGTGTAAATCACGTAAGCCAGATTATCGGGCCGGACCTTGACTTGCCCGCACCGCGTTTCGGCGGCGTCGGCCGCTAGCCGGGCGACATCGCATGTGGCGATCGGAAACGCCGGCGCGGTCGAACCATACACCAGCACCAATGCCGCCCCCGAATCTTCGACCATATAGTGCAAACGCTTGACCGGCAAATTCAAATCCAGCGGCAAATACGCGGCACCGGTTTTCAATACCGCCAGCAACGCCACGATCATTTCGATGCAACGCGGCATGCAGATCGCGACGACGCTTTCGACGCCGATACCCAACGCCTGCAACTGCCCGGCCATGCGCTCGGCCCGCTGTTCCAACTCGGCATAGCTCAGCGATTGCTCGCCGAATGTCACGGCGGTTTTATTGGCGGACTGCCGCGCCTGCCGCTCGATCAGACTATGCAAACACAGTCCCGGCAGACAATGGCTGGCGACCGCCCGCCGGTCAAGCTGCACTAAATCTTGCTGCGCCGCTTGCGACAACAAGCCTATCCCCGACAGCAAAGCGCCAGGTGCGCTTAACATCCGCGTCAGGATGTCTTGCAAATGCCGTAACACACCTTGAATAGCGTCGGCGTCGAAGCGTTGCCGTTGATAGGAAATTTTCAAGCTCAATTCCCGGCCCGGCGTCACCAGCAGCGTCAACGGCAAGTCGGTTTGCTCGTAAACTTGAAAATCGTTCAGCTGCAAGATCGATGAGGACTGGCTCAGCGCTTCGTCTATCGGATAGTTTTCGAAGATGAACAGCGTGTCAAACAATGCCTGACCCGCCGGCACTTGACTCCAGCCTTGCATTTCGGCCAGTTGCAAATAAGTAAAAGGCTCACGCTCCATGCCGTCGTCCATCAATTGTCGCAACAGCTGTGCCACGGTTTGCCCCGATGCCAACTTCGCGCGTACCGGCACGGTGTTGATAAACAGACCCAGCATGTCGCCGACCCGCTCCAACTCGGCCGGCCGGCCGGAAACCGTCAAACCGAACAGAATGTCGCGGCTGCCGCAATACCGGCTCAGCAACACGACCCAAGCCGCCTGCAACACAATGTTGACCGTCACCCGTTGTTGCTGAGCAAACTGTTGCAAAGCGGCTGTCGTCTTACGATCCAAAACCGCTTGCGCTTGAGCAAACTCCGCCTGCCGGCTATGGCTGTCGCCACCGCTATCGATCGCCAGTTTGTTAACGTCGCTAAATCCATCGAGTTGCCGCCGCCAATAAGCCTCCATCGTGCGGCTATCCTGTTCGAGCAACCAAGCAATATAGTCGCGAAAAGGCCTTCTATCCGGCAAACACGGTTGCCGGCCGCTTACGTAAGCGGCATAAAGACCGAAGGCGTCCTCGATCAGTTTCGGCAAACTCCAGCCGTCCAGCAAAATATGATGATAGCTGCAAACAAACACCGATTCCGTGGCGCTCAAACGCAATAGGGCAAAGCGCAATAACGGCTGGGCTTTAACATCGAACGGCGTTTGCCTGTCTTGGCGTAAAAAGCTTGCCGATAATTGCTGCCGTTCCGCCGGCGACTTTTTGCTGTAATCGAGGTCCCGCCACACGAACGGCACGTCATCAAACACCACTTGCAGAGGCTGCCGCGCGCCCGGCCAATCGAAGCCCGTCCTTAAAATCGAGTGCCGCCGGATCAATTCCCGCCAAGCTCGCCGCCAGGAATCGACTTGCAGCTCACCGCTGAAACGCCAACTGACTTGTTGCAAGTAGCTGCCGGATTGGCTGTCGAACACGCTGTGAAACAGCAAGCCTTGCTGTAACGGCGCGAGCGGATAAACATCCCGCACGCCGCCGCGCCGCCTCATGTCGCTCAGCCTTTGCTCGTCCGGCATTGCCAACTCGAAGCCGGATTCGACGGGTGCCTCGGCCAAAAGGCCACTCAAATGGCGTTTAAAATCGGCGAGCAATTGCAAAACGGTCGAACGATCGAACTGTAACGGGCTGTAACGCAACTCCAGCCTTAGACAATCTTGATGTACGGCGCCATTAAAATCCATCAACAAGCCAAAATCCTGCCGGCCGGAGCGCTCGTCGCCGCGTCGTTCTTGCGCCTGGGCGATGAATACCGAAGCCTGTTTAGCCTTCTCGAAACGCCCCAAGTAATTGAAGCGAATACCGGTAGCCCGTTGTTCCGCACCCTCCAGTTTCCTTCGCAGAGTCGCGTCGGCGCTCAAATAACGCAAAACACCGTAACTCAAGCCCCGATGCGGCAAAGCGCGCATGGCCGCTTTGACAGCGGCCAAGGCCGTTGCTAGGTTTGCCTCGACCGCTAACGGAAACAGCGAGGTAAACCAGCCAACGCTCCTGGAAACGTCCAAATCCTCGAACACATTTTCCCGGCCATGACCTTCGAGTTCGATGACTAGCGTAGTTTTGCCCAAGCGTTGCCACAAGCTTTCCAGCAGCGCCGCCAGCAACACTTCTTCGACGCTGGCTTGTAAGGCTCTCGGCGCCAGCATCAAGGCTTGAGTGATCTCATGGTCGAGTTGCAAGGACTCGACGACGGTATCGGCCAAGGTTATCTTGTTGCCGGCCGCATGGTCCAAGGGCAAGCGGGCAAAGCCATACTCACAATGGCGCAGCCAATAGGCTTGGTCGGGCAAGGTCTTGGACCATTGCCGCAAGCGCTCGGCCCAAGCGGGAAAGGCACTGGTTTTTTTCGGCAAATTCGGGACTTGTCCCGCGCTTGCCGCCTGATAAGCCAGCTGTAAATCTTCCAACAAAATCCGCCAAGAGACGCCGTCCACCAACAAGTGATGCAACACCAAAAACAAACGGCTATTCCGGTCTTGCCCCTTCGCTTGGAACAACACGACCTTTAGCAACGGCGCATTGAGCCATTGCAGCGAAGCTTGGACGGCTTCGGCCTGCTCGGCCAAATCCTCGGCATCGCGGAAGGTTTTCAACTGAAGCACCTGCTCTATCTCACCATCGGGTGGGATATAAAGCTCGACCGGCGACCTGACTTGCATTCTGAGGACATCGTGATGATCGAGCACCGCCGCCAAGCTCTTCCGCAATGCGGCAACGTCGATATCAGACGGCACTTCCAACAGCACTGACTGATTGAAATGCTGAACATCCTTGGTCACCGTCTCGAAAAAGTAATGCACTATCGGAGTAGGTATGACAGTCCCCGTAACCCGTCCTTGCTCGGCGCTGGATTTTTCGGCCGCCTCGGCCGATTCGGCGAGAACGGCAATCGTCTGGGCGGAAAACAACTGCTTCAAATCCAGCCGGATCCCGGCTTGTCTTGCCTTAGCCACGATCTGAATGCTTAAAATAGAATCGCCGCCCAATTCGAAATAGTTGTCGTCGATGCCGATGCGGTCTTGGTTCAAGACTTCCCGCCAGATACCCACCAAGCGTTGTTCCACGGCATTGCGCGCTTCCCGGTAGGGCTGTTGGGCTTGAATGTCCGGTTCTTTCAGCGCTTTGCGGTCCAGTTTGCCGCTAGCGGTCAACGGCAGTTGCTCTAGCCTGACAGTTTGGCTCGGCCGCATGTAATCGGGCAGTTGCTGCAATTGCTGCTTGACGGCCTGATCGAAGTCGGCCGCGTGGCTCACCACATAAGCCACCAAGCGTTTACTTTGCCCTTGGCTCCAAACCTTGACCGCCGCCTCTTGAATCTCGGCATGCTGTTTGAGCACGCTTTCGATTTCGCCCAACTCGATCCGAAAGCCTCTGAGCTTAATTTGGCCGTCTTCCCGGCCTTGGTATTCGATGACGCCGTCGGCCCGGTAGCGGCATAGGTCGCCGGTCCGGTACAGCCTTTCGCCTTGACCGAACGGATTGGGTACGAAGCGTTCCGCGGTCAGCTGCGGCTTTTGCTGATAGCCGCGCGCCAAGCCGATGCCGGCGATGTACAGTTCGCCGGACACGCCGATCGGCACCGGCTGCAGTTGGCCGTCGAGGATGTATAAACGTAGGTTGTCGATCGGTTTGCCGATCGCGACGATGGGGCTGGCGGTGTCGTCTTCATGGCAAGGCCATTCGCTGACGTCGATCGCCGCTTCGGTCGGGCCGTAGAGATTGTAGAGACGCGCCGATGTCAATTTGCCGTAGACCTGTTGTTGCAGGCTCAACGGTAAGGCTTCGCCGCTGCAGATGATGCGCCGTAAGCTGTTGCAGTGTGCCGCTTCGGGGTCGTCGATGAAGGCTTGCAGCATGGACGGCACGAAGTGCAGGGTGTCGATGTGCTGGGCTTGGATCAGTTTGGCCAGGTAATCGCTGTCTTTATGTCCGCCCGGTTTGGCGATGACCAAACGGGCGCCGGCGATCAACGGCCAGAAAAATTCCCAGACCGAGACGTCGAAGCTGTACGGGGTTTTT